>JAKJCA010000062.1 GCA_022706685.1 Bacillota bacterium | reverse complement strand
CCGCCTGTGGCTCGAAAAACTGGAGATTGCCGACGCGGCAGGCAAAAAGCCGGCTGAACTCAGCGGAGGAATGAAACGCCGGGCGGCGCTTGCCCGCGCGCTCGCGTTTGGCGGCAGCCTGCTGATCCTCGACGAGCCGTATAAAGGGCTCGACCCCGCATTGAAAGAACGCGTTTCCGGCTATATCGCCGAATATGCGCAAGACAAACCGGTTGTGCTGATTTCCCATGACCCGGAAGATGCCGCCGCGGCGCAAAGCGTCATACGGCTCGCCCATGTCCCCGGCGGGGACGGCTGAGCGGCGCTTGTTTTGCAAGAGCGACCGGCCGCCCCGTCAAGCAAACGGGGCGGCCGGTTTGACATTTTGTTTACGCCGTTTCTTCTTCTTGCGCCCGGCGCGCCTCAAACTTTTCGCGTGAGCGCCTGCCGAGTTTCCCGTTGCGGTAAAAAGCGGTCAGGAACATGCCGGCGAGAGCCCCTGACGTACCGTAAATGAAGTCGGTCATCGTATCGATAAGCCCGGCCTCGCTGGCCGGGTTGGACATCTGCAGATGAAGGCCGTACAGGCGGTCCATGGTGAACTCGTAAAACTCCCAGCCGACCAGAAACATCACGGCAAACGCGAGAGAAAACATCGAAGCGAGCGCGGGGCTCAGAGGGCCCTTTTTGCTCTGGACGATGACGGCGAAATCATAGGCAAAAGCCGCGCCGAGATAGCCGGCGAAAATATGGAACAAAATGTCGGTATAGGTGAAATCCGTATGCAGATTCAGCGACGAGCCCACCACGCAGCCCAGAAAAATAAAGACGTTCAGCTGTGTCTGGAAAGTATGGGGCACTTTAATAATGAAGGAGCGGCCGCCGAACAGCTGCCACATGTCCCACATATGTGTAAAAATGACCGCAAAAACCGCCTGGAGAAACTGCGTGGTGTAACCCAGGAACAGATGGACAATGCCCCATGCCAGCAGCCCGGCCCGGCAAATCCACCAAAGGACCATTTCCGCTTTCGGTATCGGTTTGATGGGGTTGAGTTTTTTCATGGTTCACCTATCCGGACTGTATGATTTCAAAATATTAATATAAACGCGATGTGCCCAAAAGTCAACACGCGGCGTTGACAATCAGGGGGCCTTTCGTTTATTATACAACGGTATGCGACTCAAGCGGACTGCCGGATGGCAGCCGCACCGAAAGGGGTTTCTTTGTGGACAAGCTTGTCAAAAAAGTCACCAGGGTTTTAAGCGTTATCGTCGTCCTTCTTTTGGTGATTTCGGTTACGTCTGTGTTTAAGTTATTTAAAAACAGCCCGGCGGCCGAAACCGAAACCACGACGCAGGCGGTATCCAGGGAAACAACCGTTGAAGATACCACGGCTCCCGGGGAAACCACCGCGGCAGTGGAAACCACCGCCGAAGGTGAAACAACCGCCGAAGGCCAGACCACCGCGCAAAACGAAACCACCACGCACGGGCAGACAACGGTGAAGCCCGACACCAAACCGACCACCATGGAAGAGATTGTGGCCTATTACAACGCCGCGGCCAACAAAGTCAGGAAAGACAAGCCCGGTTTCACAAAGGTCAACCAAGCAGAAATCGGCGAGATTACCAGCCCCAGTTCAACCATCCAGGGCATTGCCAAAGCGGTTATTCCGATGTTCAGCAGCGCGCAGAAGCCCACGACCACAACCGTCAACAAAGGCGGCAGCGGCGACTTCCCCGTCAAGGGCCAAAGTTACGGCAGCAAACTGCAGGCTTCCTATCTTTTAAGCGCCACCTGTAAAGACAAAGGCAGTTATTACGAAATCACGATGAAATTCAAGGATGAAAAACTCGCCGACCTGCCTGCCGACCCGGCCAAGACCAGGCACGGTTCGGCCATGAACGTCCTGTCGGCCGCCGAAGTGTACGATCAGACCGACAAATTCAAATCCATCGTCAAAGTGACCAAATTTGCGCCGACTTATTCGGGCTCCTATATCGAGTGCACCATCGATAAGGCGACCGGGAACATGAAAAGCGTCACCTTCTACTTCCGTACCATCGCCAACGTTGTCGCAAAGCCGCTGGTCGGCACCATTGAGGCCAGCGTGCCCTTCGCTATCCGAGATACTTATACGCTGAAGTATTAAAGACAAACCTTTTCCAGAAGGAGCTGCTGAATACGGACCCTTCCGTTTCAATGAGCCGTTTTACTTTGCCGCGCCTGTGGCGCTTAGCCGTGTGCGCGGCCATCGTCATGACGGTGTTCTGCTCCTGTACGCGCGACGGCGGCAGCTCGGAACAAACGCTCAGCAGCACACACGAGAGAAGCACGGCAGCGGAAACCTCCGGCGTCACCGTAGAAACCGGTACGCAGCCGTCGCAAAGCACCCCGGCCGCCACCGCCACAACCGTTCAAGAAAGCTCGAATGCGGCAACCACCTCCGCGCCGGCAACGACCGCCGTTTCCCCGGAAAACACAACGCCGGCGACCGTCGAGGAAATCGTTGCGTGTTTTAACGAGGCCGCGAACAAAATCAAGCAGGAAAAACCCGGATACCGCTTTTCCGTCGAGTCAGCGACCGACCGCGACTCAATGGCAATCGACGCCGAAATACCGTTCAAAGGTTTCATCACGAGGTTCATTGCGTCCGGTATCAACAAAGAAACGAAGTCGACCGTCAGCCGGGGCAACAGCCACAACGATTTCCCGGTCAAAGGCCAGAGCGTCGCCAGCAAACTCAAAGCGGACGCCATTAAAAGCGCGTCATGTATGCTGACCGGCGATTATTATGTCATCGAGCTGCATTTCAAGGATGAAAAACTCAATACCCTGCCCGAAAAGCCGTTCGGCTGCCGGCACGGCAATGCGTTCAGCGTGATTCTGGCCTCCGATTTCGCAAACGCTTTCGGCGGCATCCATATCAACATGCCGGGTTTCAAAGTTCAGGTCGAAAATAAAAAATTCGCCCCCACCTACACCGGAAGCATCATCACATGCTCCATCAGGGTCTCCGGCATGAGAATGACACAGGCAAAATATTTTTTGAACAGTCTGTGTGTCGTCGAGACTGAAATCGATGTCAATCGAAAAATATACCCGATGGTAATCACTTTCAATTATTCGGTGACCGAAAGTTATGTCTTCACATAAATCAAAGGAGATTATTCCATGGAAAGACCGGTTTTGATCGAAACATCCGCCCGCCACCTGCATGTCGACAGGAAGACACTTGACATTCTTTTCGGCGAAGGTTATGAACTAACACCCGTCAAAGACCTTTCGCAGCCCGGCCAGTTTGCCTGCGCCGAGAGAGTCGCCGTCCAATGCGAAAAAGGCGGTTTCCCCTCTGTTTCCATCCTCGGACCGCTGCGCGGCGCGACACAGGTGGAACTGTCGAAAACCGACGCAAGAACAGCGGGCATCGACATCCCTATCCGCGAAAGCGGAGACATCGCGCAAAGCGGCAAATGCCTGCTCACCGGGCCGAAAGGTTCTGTCGAGCTCGCAACCGGCGTCATTGCGGCAAAGCGGCATATCCATGCCACCCCCGAGGACGCAAAGCGGTACGGCCTTCAAGACCGGCAAATCGTCAGCGTGAAAGTCCAAACACCGGAGCGCTCGCTGGTTTTCTGCGATGTCGTGGTCCGCGTCAGCGATAAATTCAGACTGGCGATGCACATTGATACCGACGAGGCAAACGCCTGCGGTTTTACGCCCGGCCTTATCGGCGAGATTATACCCTGAACGCAAAATGCCCGCCGGCCCCCGTTTATTGTATAATAAGCGGGGGTTTTTTATGAGCGTTCTGATCATCGCGGCATGGTCAGTACTCCTTCTTGCCGCGCTGTTTGCCGGCGGGGGGCTTTTGTTCACCTTCGTTTCCCAGCTCGCCGCAATGCGGTCGAGGCCTGGGAATTGCGGCTTTCTGATTATCCTCGGCTGCGCTGTGGAAAACGGCTCCCCCTCCGAAGAACTGCGGCTGCGCATCGAAGCGGCGCGCGAATACCTTGTTCGCAACCCCGACTGCGTCGCAGTCGCGTCGGGCGGCATCGTCCGGCCGGGCCAAAAGGTAACGGAGGCGCAGGTGATCCAGCGCGAATTGATACGGGCGGGGATCGAGCAGCGGAGAATCGTCAGGGAAGACCGCGCGCGCAATACGTATGAAAACATGGAATACAGCCTGAAAATCATTCGGGGCGCGGCGGGTAACGGAGCGGCGCCGGGCGTCGCCGTGGCGACGAGCGACTACCATGTTTTCAGAAGCCTGCTTATTGCACGGCTTTATCATCTTCCGGCGTCGGCAGTCGCGGCAAAATCCCCCGCGCACTCGTACTCAAGCCGCGCGAGGGAATATATCATGTTCTGGCACTATGTTTTCAGAAGGTTGCAAATGAAATTATACCGGAGGCAGGCTGCGCGATAACATATCCATATAGGACTTAAAGTGCGAAAACACGATGCCCGGCTCCTGAAGATCCGGGTTCCAGCGTTTAACCCATTCCAGGCAGAAATAACCTTGATAGCCCGCTTTTTCAAGCGCGGCGACCGCCTCGGGCACGGGGATGTCTCCATAGCCCATCATCCGGTAAGCCGGTCTGCCGTTTTGAATCACGGAATCCTTCAGATGGACATGCCTGATGAGGTCGCCGAGCTGTTCGGCCGTCTGTCCGGGGCTTTCGCCCGCAAAGCGGACGGTATGGTGGACGTCCCACAGCACCCCGGCGTTCCCGGCGCCGCAGCCGCGCACCAGTTCGGCCATTTTCCGCGAGGAAGCGAGTTCTCCGTTGGTTTCCAGCAGCGGCGTCACGCCGAGAGGCGCGGCGAAAGCGCAAAGTTCGGCGTATAGCCTCGCCGCAAGAGCCCAGTCGCCTTCTTCCGGCTGCGGAGCCCCCGTCCCCATTACCCGGACATAAGAAGCGCCCAGTCGCGGCGCAAGCCGGATATACGCGCAGGCTTCTTCAAAGGATTCCTGCGCTTTTTGCGGGTCCGCCAGCGTGGCCCCGGACGTTAAAACGGGGATGTCAAGCTTGACGGCAGCGAGTAAGCGGAGCGTTTCGCCGATTTTTTCATCCGAAAACTCCGGAATATCGGGGGCAAACATCTGCTCGCCGATTCCCCTGATTTCGATGGCGTCAAAGCCCGCGTCGCGGGCGGTGGATATGATCTCCCTAAAACTCCAGCCCGGACAGCCGAGCGTCGAAAAAGCCAGTTTCACCGGTTACGGCCTCCTTAATATGTGTTAAGCGGTTTCAATCGCTTTTTCCGCCTGAAGGGAGTATTTCTCGACGGCGCGTTCCCGCAGGACCACCTTTTGAATCTTGCCGCTCGCCGTCATGGGGAACTCGTCCATAAACCAGACATAGCGGGGCACTTTGAAATGCGCAATCCGCTGCCTGCAGTACTGCTGAACCTCTTCTTCGGTGAGTTCAACGCCGTCTTTGGGGATGATGCAGGCGCAGACTTCCTCGCCGTATTTTTTGCTCGGCACGGCGATGACCTGCACGTCCTTGACTTTTTCAAATTGATACAGGCACTCCTCGATCTCCTTGGGATAGATGTTTTCGCCGCCGCGGATAATCATATCTTTCAGGCGGCCGGTCACCTTGTAGTAGCCGTCCTCGTCGCACATGCATAAATCGCCGAAATGCAGCCAGCCGTCGCTGTCAATGGCGAGGGCGGTCGCTTCCGGCATTTTATAATATCCTTTCATAATATTATATCCGCGCGCGCAGAACTCGCCGATGTTGCCTGGGGGCAGCGTCTCGCCGGTGTGGATGTCGACGATTTTGCATTCCACCCCGGGGAATGCGCGGCCGACGGTCGTGCAGCGGTGTTCTATGTCGTCGTCGGCCAGCGTCATCGTGACGCCCGGCGAGGATTCGGTCTGGCCGAAGACAATCGTGATTTCGTTCATGTGCATCTTTTCGTTGACGTCTTTCATCGTCTTGACCGGGCAGGGCGAACCCGCCATGATGCCGGTGCGCATGCGGCTGAAATCATAGGTGTCGAAATCGGGGTGTTCAAGCATCGCGATGAACATCGTCGGCACGCCATGGACGGCCGTGCACTTTTCGCTTTGCAGAGCGTCCATTACCTTCTTGGGGTTAAATGCGTCAATGGGCACAAAAGGCGTCCCGTGCGTCAGGCAGGCGAGCAGGGCGAGCACCATGCCGAAGCAATGGAAAAACGGCACGCAGATGCACAGTTTATCCTCATGCGTGAATTTCATGCCGTCCCCGATGGTCAGGCCGTTGTTGAGGATGTTGTAATGCGTGAGCATAACGCCCTTCGGAAAACCGGTGGTGCCGGACGTGTACTGGAAGTTGATGACCTCGTGGCAGCTGCAGGAATCCCTGACGGCCGCATATTCTTCATAAGGGATCTGTCCGGCAAGGGCGTATAAATCATCCCACTTAACCATCCCCTTCGGGCATTCCCCTTCGCCGGCATAAATGACGGTGGTCAGTTCGGGAAAGTTCGCGCTGGCAAGGCGGGCCGGCTCGCAGGTTTCCAGCTCCGGGCAGAGGGTTTTGATGATATCGACATAGCTGGTCCCTTTGAAGCCGTCGATGAGCACAATCGCTTTTGAATCCGACTGCCTGAGCTGGTAATCAAGCTCAAACAGTTTGTAGCTGGTGTTGACCGTTACCAGAATGCCGCCCATCTTCGCGCTGCCGAAAAAGGTCAGCAGCCAGGCCGGCACGTTGGTCGCCCAAATCGAGATTTTATCGCCCTTTTGCAGGCCGAGCGCCATAAAACCCCGCGCAACCGTCTCGCATTCCTCGTCAAACTCCCGCCAGGTTCTTGCGTAATCCCTGTCGGTATACTTTACCATGATATCGTCCGGGTACTTACGCGCCATTTCGGCAAGCTGTTCGCCTATGGTCAAATCCCGAAATTCCTGCATACAGAAATCCGCCTCCAGCCCGTTTAGGATGAATGCGTCTACTATATCAAAGAAAAACCCCTTTATCAAGCGCAGTTTGTTTTTTACCCCGCACGGTCGGCAAAACGTGCAACAAACCCGTCCGGACGGAAAAAGGCTTGATACATCAGGCAATTTCTGCGATAATTAGATATTCATTTTACAAACACGGTTGGGAGTGTGCCGTTTGACCGATTACGAAATGCTGGCCGCTTTGCTGTTCCCGGATGTCGCGACAACCCCGGAGCTGCTGGAGGGAAAATACCCCCCGCGGACTTTGCCGGAAGGCGCCCGCGTGACGCGTTTCGCGCCGAGCCCGACCGGCTTTCTGCACATCGGCAGCCTGTTCACCTCTTACGTCGACCGGCTTGCCGCGGCGGCTTCCGGCGGAGTATTTTACCTGCGCATCGAAGATACCGATAAAAAGCGGGAAGTCGAAGACGGCGTTTCGGGTATTATCAGCGGCCTTTGCGCGTTCGGGCTGAAACCGGACGAGGGCGTCACCGGTGACGGAAAGGAAGAGGGGCTCTACGGGCCATACCAGCAAAGCGCGCGCCGGGAAATATACCGCTGTTTCGCAAAAGAGCTGGTGAAAAAAGGCCTGGCCTACCCCTGTTTCTGCAGCGACGAAACGCTCGATGAAATCCGCGCCGAACAGGAAGGCAAAAACGTCAACAAGGGCTACTACGGCCCCTGGGCCCGCTGCCGGCACCTGACGCCGCAGCAGCAGGCGGCCGCCGTCCAAGAAGGCAGGCCGTTTGTCCTGCGCCTGCGTTCCTCGGGGGATGAAAACCGGCGTATCACGGTCGAAGACCTGATTAAAGGCAAAATAGAGATGCCGGAAAACAATATGGATATCGTCCTGCTGAAATCCGACGGCCTGCCGACCTATCATTTTGCCCATGCGGTCGACGACCATCTGATGCGCACCACCCACGTCATCCGCGGCGACGAATGGATCGCCTCGCTGCCCGTGCATATCGAACTGTTCAAAGTCTGCGGCTTCAAAGCGCCGAAATTCGCCCATGTGGCCCCGTTGATGAAAGAAGACGAAGGCGGCAAGCGCAAACTGTCCAAACGCAAGGACCCGGAGGCGGCCGTTTCTTATTTTATTGAAAAAGGCTTCCCCGGGGACAGCGTGCTCGAATACCTGCTGACACTCATCAACTCCAATTATGAGGAATGGCGCAGGGCGAATCCGGACCTGCCGCGCAGCGCTTTCCCCTTCAGTTTCCGCAAGATGAGCCCCAGCGGCGCCTTGTTCGACATGCCGAAGTTTATCGACGTCAGCAAAAACATCATCGCGGCTATGACGGCGGAAGAGGTTTATGACAAAACGCTCGCCTGGGCCGCGGTATACGACGAAGAATTGCATGCCCTGTTGGCGAAAAACCCGGAATACGCCAGGCAGATCCTGCGCATCGACCGGGGCGGCGAAAAGCCCCGCAAGGACATCGCCCAATGGTCGGAAGTCAAAGCGTATGTCGAATATTTTTATGACGAATTGTATGTGCCCGATTATACGCTGCCCGACAACACCGCCCCCGCGGACGCCGCCGCGGTCCTGAAAGCCTACCTCGAGATTTTCGACGCCGCGGACGACAAAGAGGCCTGGTTCGCCCGTATCAAGGCGTTGTGCCCGGCTTTCGGCTACACGCCGAACGTCAAGGAATACAAACTTCATCCGGAACAGTTCAAAGGGCATGTGGGCGACGTTTCGACAATCATCCGCCTTGCCGTCACCTCGCGCCGCAACACACCCGACCTTCACGCCATTATGCGGCTTCTCGGCGGGGAACGGGTACGACAGCGGCTGCAAAACGTCATACGCTATTACGAAGGCAACGAGCCTGTTCGCGCCGCCACCTGAATCTTTATCGACAAGGATGAGGAATATGGAAGAAAATACCGGCAGAATATCGAATTTCATCCATGATTTTATCGACGAGGACCTTGCCGCAGGCGTCAACAGCCGGGTGCAGACAAGGTTCCCGCCCGAACCCAACGGCTATCTGCATATCGGCCACGCGAAGGCGGTCTGCATCAACTTCGAGACGGCCAAAAAATACGGCGGCATCTGCAACCTGCGGCTCGACGACACCAACCCGTCGAAAGAGGACACCGAATATGTCGAAGCCATCATGGAGGATATCCGCTGGCTTGGCTACGAATGGAACAGCCTGTACTACGCCTCGGGATATTTTGATTTTATCTATGAATGCGCCGTCAAACTCATTGAAAAAGGGCTCGCTTACGTCTGCGACCTGAGCGCCGACGAAATCCGCGAATACCGGGGAACGCTGACCGAACCGGGGAAAGACAGCCCGTACAGAAACCGCAGCGTTGAAGAAAACCTCGATCTTTTCAAACGGATGACGGACGGCGAATTTGAAAACGGCGCGCGGGTTCTGCGCGCCAAAATCGACATGGCATCGCCGAACCTGAATATGCGCGACCCCGTCATATACAGAATCGCCCATGTGCCGCACCACCAGACGGGTGACAAGTGGTGCGTCTACCCGATGTACGATTTCGCGCACCCGTTGTCGGACGCGGCGGAAAAGGTGACCTACTCGCTGTGTTCCCTCGAGTTCGAGAACCACCGGCCGCTGTATAACTGGTTTATCGAACAAATCGGTTTTAAAGAGCCGCCGCGGCAAATCGAGTTCGCCCGGCTGAACCTCAACTACTGCGTGACCAGCAAACGCAAATGCCTTTATATGGTCAACAAGGGCCTTGTCAGCGGCTGGGACGACCCGCGCATGGTCACCCTTTGCGGCATGCGCCGCAGAGGTTACCCGCCCGAAGCCATTCGGGACTTCATCGAGCGCGTCGGCGTCGCCAAGGCGTTCAGCATCGTCGACTACGGCCTGCTCGAGGCGTGTGTCCGCGACCACCTCAACCGGAACGCCCCGCGCGCCATGGCGGTACTGCAGCCCCTGGAAGTGATTGTCGACAATTATCCGGAAGGTCAAACCGAGGAAATCGAGGTCGAAAACAATCCCGACAGGCCGGAACTGGGGACGAGAAAAGTCCTTTTCTCCCGCCATCTGTATATCGAGAGCGATGATTTTATGGCCGAACCGGTCAAAAAATATTTCCGCCTGTTTCCCGGCGGCGAAGTCCGGCTTAAAAGCGCTTACTACATCACCTGCACCGGCTATGACACCGACGAAACGGGCGCCGTGACCTGCCTGCACTGCCGTTACGACCCCGAAAGCAAGGGCGGCACTTCTCCCGACGGGCGCAAGGTCAGGGGAACGCTGCACTGGGTTAGCCGGGAAGGCAGTTTTGCCGCCGAAGTCCGGCTTTACGACCGGCTTTTCAACGTGGAAAACCCCGGCGACGAAAGCGACGGCGCGAGCCTGGAAAGCAAACTCAACCCCGAATCCCTGACCGTCGCCGCCGGCTGCCTGCTCGAAAACAGCCTGATGGGCGCCAAACCTGGCGATGTGTTCCAGTTCATGCGGCAGGGTTATTTCTGCGCCGACCCGGACTCGACCGGCGAACACCCGGTCTTTAACCGTACCGTTGCGCTCAACTCGTCTTGGACCGAAAAGAAAGAAGTGAAACCATGAAAGCCGTCTACCGAATCGTCGCCGCGCTGCTGAGTATGGGCGTTTTTGCCAGCGCGGTTTTTCTGCCGCTGTTCAGGATCCGCATCGGCGTCACGCTGATGGAAGCGGACATCCAGGAAGACTTCAGCATTTACAGACTTTATAATTATTTGAAGCCCAACGGGACCCTTGACGGGCTCTTCACCGGGAACGGCGATTTTTTGGACAACCCCTATATCAAGCACTTAATGCCCGCGGCGGTCACTTTCGCGGCTTTCTTCGCGGCGGCGCTGCTGATCGCCCTGATTACATGGTTTTTTGCGGTTTTGAGCAACCGCAAACTGGTCATCGGCATACTCGGCGCGGCCGGAATCATCTGCATGATCGGGAGTTATATCGCTTTTGGCAGGATGGCAAAGCCGCTGCTGGACGGTTCGATCAGCCTGCCGGAACTGCTCGACCTCGGTTTCATCAGCTCGACGCTGATCGGCGCCGCGGTGAAACTCGCCGTTCTGCGGCTGATATCCGCGCCGTTTTTCATGATTTTATGTTTTGCCGCGATAATTCTATGGACCCTGGCGTTTATATTAACGGAAGACGATAAAGAAAAACTTCGCCGTGCGAACGAAAAAGCGGCTAAAAAAGCCGCTAAAACCAACCGGAAACTCAAGAAGGCCAAAACCGCGTGACAGAGGCATTACCGGCCCGCGCAGCGCAAAACGGCCGGATAGACGCCGGCGGACAAAGGAGGAAAACCGATGACCAGCGGTAAATGGATGTTCCGTCTGATTTCTGCCTTGATGGTTCTCGTCTCGTTTTTTACGGCCCTTTTCCAAACCGGGCTGCCCTCGCGCACGGGAATGCCGGATACGAAACCCGGCGAATACGGCCAATGGGTGGACCCTTTTATCGGCACGGGCGGCCTGCCCTGGGCCTGCGCGATGCTTTCCCCCGGGCCGACCTCGCCTTTCGGCATGGTACGGCTGAATGCGGATACCACGTTTCCGGGCGGCATCAACGCCTTCAAGACCGGCAACGCCGGCTATTATTACGCGCATAATTACATTTGGGGCTTCAGCCATACCCGCCTGTCGGGTACGGGCGTGATGGATATGGGCCATTTCAGGGTCACGCCGGCCGCCGGCGACACCAATCCCGCCGATCGGCTGTCGAAACCGCTGGTCTATTCCCACAAACAGGAGGTTGCCACGGCCGGCTATTACGCGGTGATGCTTCCCGGTATCGACTGTCTGGCTGAACTGACAACCACCGTCCACACAGGCGCGCACCGCTATACCTTCAGCACCGGCAAGGACGCGCACCTGCTCATCGATGCGACCAGTTTCCTCGCGGGCGGCCGCGCTCAGGACGGTAAAATCAACATTATCCCCGAGGCGATGGAAGTGGAGGGGGAAGCGCGTGTATTTACGGGCTTTACGGGCCGTTACGGCGGCTTGAAGGGTTATTTCGTCGCGCGTTTCAACAAGCCTTTCAAATCCTTCGGCACATGGACGGGAGAAACTGCCGCCCCCGGCAGCACACAATCGGCGGGCAGCGATACGGGCGCGGACATCAACTTCGGCAATATTAAAAACGAACCGGTCGAACTGAAACTCGGCATCAGTTTCGTCAGCCTTGAAAACGCGAGGGAGAATCTCGACACCGAAACGGCCGGCCTTGATTTCGAAGGCGTTCGGGACGCCGCGCGCGCGGCGTGGGATACCTGGCTGTCGCGTATTAAAATCGAAAGCCCGGACCCCGAGATCAAAACGATTTTCTATACAGCTTTATACCATTCGATGATTATGCCCACCAACTTCACCGACGTCAACGGGCAGTATCTCGGCTTCAAAGAACAGGTCTCGACCGTCGGGGACTTTACCTACCGAACCGATATGTCCATCTGGGATACCTACAGAACGGAGCATCCGCTGCTGAACCTCATCGCGCCCGACATCCAGCGCGACTGCCTGAAAAGCCTTGTCCGGATGGCGCGCGCCGACGGCACGCTGCCGCGCTGGCCTTCCGGCACCGGGGAAACGGGCTCGATGTTCGGCACGCCCGCCAACATGGTGGTGGCGGAAAGTTACCTCAAAGGCATTACGGATTTCGAGGCCGAAGAAGCCTACGGGTATATGAAGAACACCTCGCTGCAAATACTGGCCGAGGGAACCCGGGCGCAGTCGGATGTGCAGGCGTTCAAAGATTACGGATATGTGCCGGCGGACAACGAGGACATCTCTGTCAGCAAGACGCTGGAACTGGCCTGGGCGGACGGCAGCACGGCCCTGCTGGCGGCCGCTTTGGGGAAAACGCAGGACGCGGCGTTTTTCACCGAAAAATCGCTGGGTTATAAAAATTTGTGGAACCCAGAAACAAAATATTTCCAGGGCCGTTATATCGACGGCACCTGGGTGACGCCGCTGCTGCCAAACTTCACCAGTTATTACGACGAGATTTTGCCCAAAGAGGTTTCCTCGGCTTACTGCGAAGGCAGCGCGCGGCAGTGGCGCTGGTCAGCGCCGCAGGACCCGCAGGGGCTGGTCGCTCTTTTCGGCAGAGAGTATTTTGTCAGCGAGCTCAATCAGTTTATGGTAGACGCCAGCAAAAACCGCGCGGCGCTCAACCCGGGTGCGGGCTACTGGCAGGGCAATCAGCACGATATCCACGCGCCGTATTTGTTCGACGAGGCGGGACGACCCGACCTGACGCAGAAGTGGGTACGCTGGTGCCTGGCCGAGCGCCACAGCACGGATATCAACGGCCTCGACGGCAACGACGACGGCGGCACGCTGAGCGCGTGGTACGTTTTCTCCGCCATGGGCCTTTACCCCGTCGCCGGAACAGACCGCTACTGGCTCGGCTCGCCCAACGTGGAAAAGGCCGAAATCAACCTCGGCACGGGCAAAACGCTCACCGTCAAAGCCGAAAACCAGTCGCCCGAAAACATCTACGTACAAAGCGTCACGCTCAACGGCGTCCGCCTCACCGAGCCGTCTATCGTTCATTCACAGATTGCGGACGGCGGCACGATGACCTTTGTGATGGGACCCGCGCCGGCGGCGAACGGGGGATTTTAATCACGCGGCCGTAAAAACCACCATCCGTGAAAGCGGTTGGCGGTTTTGATAATACCAAGCATTTTTTCCGCTTAAAGATGACGCGAACGGCAAACCGGCAGTCTTGGGCGCACGTTCAGAGGGGCGGATATGCTGGCAACGATCAAAAAACTGCAAAGCCTGCTGCTGACTTTGGTTATCTTTCTTTCAGCCGTATTCACGACAGGAGCCCCTCCGGCGTCTGTAACAATGCCGGATTTGAAAGCCGGTGTTTACGGCCGCTGGGTGAACCCGTTTATCGGCACGGGCGGTTACCCCTGGGTATGCGCCATGCTTTTCCCCGGCGCCGCAACGCCTTTCGGCATGGTCCGGTTAAGCCCGGATACCATCCTGCCCGGCGGCGCGGATTTTGTGAACCTCGGCTTTGCCGGCTATTATTATCCGTACCGGCATCTCCGGGGTTTCAGCCATACCCGCCTTGTCGGGGCCGGCACGGGAGATATGGGGCATTTCAGGGTTACGCCCGCTATCGGCAATACCAAACCGGCCGACAGACTGACCCATCCGCTTGTCTTTACCCACGAGCAGGAAGAAGCCACCGCCGGTTACTATGCCGTTAATCTGCCTGGCATTGACTGCATGGCAGAACTGACCGCGACAACGCACGCCGGCGTACACCGCTATACCTTCCGTTCGGAAAAAGACGCCCACCTTTTCATTGACGCGACCAGTTTCAGGACGGCAGGCAGCGCTGCCGACGGGAAAGTCAGAATCCTCCCCGATGCGATGGAAATCGAGGGGGAAGGACTGATTCATTCGAACGGCGGGCTCAAGGGATACTTCGTCGCTCGTTTCAGTAAGCCATTCAAATCATGCGCCACATGGACCAATGGCGTCAGCGCCGCGGGGAGTACCGAAGCGGCGGGCGACGACACGGGCGCAGACATCAATTTCAGCAATATAAAAAACGAGCCGGTAGAACTGAAGCTCGGCATCAGCTTTGTCAGTTTGGAAAACGCGAGACTCAACCTCGACGCGGAAACCGGAGGCCTCGATTTCGAGGGTGTCCGGGACGCCGCGCGCGACACCTGGGACACGGCGCTTTCGAAAATCAAAATCGAAAGCCCGGACCGTGAAATGAAAACCATTTTCTATACAGCTTTGTATCATTCCATGATGATGCCTACGGATTTTACCGATGTCAACGGGCAGTATCTCGGCTTCAAAGAACAGGCGGGAACTGCAGAAGGCTTTACCTACCGCACCGACATGGCGTTGTGGGATACCTTCAGAACACTGCACCCGCTGCTGAATTTGATTGCCCCGGATACCCAGCGCGACTGCTTGAAAAGCCTTGTCCTGATGGCGCGCGCAAACGGCAGCCTGCCGCGCTGGGCCTCGGAAAGCCGGGATACGGGTTCCATGTTCGGCACGCCGGCGAATATGGTGATTGCGGAAAGCTATTTGAAAGGGATTACCGATTTTGAAGCGGCGGAAGCTTACGCCTTTATGAAAAACACCGCCCTCGAAACAGGGGCGCACCCCGAAAGCCATCCCGATATTCAAGCGCTGAACCGCTACGGTTATGTTCCCGCCGATTTGGAAAATATATCTGTCAGTAAGACGCTGGAACTGTCCTGGGCGGCCGGCAGCATCGCGTTGCTGGCAGATGCGCTGGGCAACACGGAAGACGCCGCTCTTTTCACCGGTAAATCCATGTCTTATAAAAACATCTTCAATCCCGCCACCAAGTATTTTCAGGGGCGAAATGCCGACGGTTCCTGGCAACAGCCGTTTCTGCCGAACATTTTAAGCTATTATGATGAGATTCTGCCTATAAAAGTATCTACCGCATATTGCGAAGGCAGCCCGCGCCAGTGGCGATGGACCGCTCCGCAGGATACCGCGGGGCTGATAGCGCTTTTCGGCAGCAGAGAATATTTTGTCAGAGAACTGAATCAGTTTATGGCCGACGCCAGCAAAAACCTCTCCGCCGTTGTGCCGGGTTCCGGTTTTTGGATGGGCAACGAACACGATATGCACGCGCCTTATCTTTTTGACGACGCGGGGCGGCCCGACCTGACGCAGAAATGGGCGCGCTGGGCGCTCGCCGAGCGTTTCAGCACCGCCGTCAACGGCCTCG
>JAKJCA010000061.1 GCA_022706685.1 Bacillota bacterium | reverse complement strand
TATTCTTCTTGGCTCATCGGGCTGCCTCCTTGTGCTTTGTTAGTGTAGTAACCAACAGTCTACAAGAAGTCGCTCCGTTGAGCTATTCTTTTTCCTCAACCGGGGCAGTTGATGTTACAATCCGCCGATTGAAATTATTTTTTCACAAGCAGTTGACACGGAAAAACCGCTGTGATACTATTTCTTTAATCTTTCGTTTTTTGTTCCTTTCTCCTGCTGGGCATTTTTGAAAAAAGGAGAGGCGTATGCCAAGCTTTTTCGGGCTCGTAGTAATACTCATTAGCGTCATCGTCATTATTACCGGCGGTGGCGGACGAGTTTTACCGAAAACAGCATATGACGAAACCCCCTGAGAACGAAACGTCATAAAGAGCCTGTGGTAAAACTCACCACGGGCTCTTTTTTATAAAATCAACGAATGGAGGAAAAGACATGAAGCTGACCGGAGCCCAGATTCTCGTAGAAACACTCATTGAGCAAGGTGTCGACACCGTATTCGGTTACCCCGGCGGCTCCGTGCTCCATATCTACGACGAACTCTACAAATCCTGCGGACGCATCCGCCACATCATCACCTGCCACGAACAGGGCGCCGCGCACGCCGCCGACGGCTACGCCAGGGCGACGGGCAAAACAGGCGTCGTCATCGCGACGTCCGGGCCGGGCGCGACGAACCTTGTCACAGGCATCGCGACCGCTTATCTCGATTCGACCCCCATGGTCGCCTTCACCGGCAACGTGGCCAGGGCGCTCATCGGCAAAGACAGTTTCCAGGAGGTCGACATCTGCGGCATTACGATGCCGATTACCAAACACAACTATATTGTCAAGGACATCGGGCGCCTGGCGGATATCATCCGCGAAGCGTTCGAAATCGCCAACAGCGGCAGGCCGGGACCGGTGCTTATCGATATCCCGAAAGATATCCAGGCGGCCGAAACCGACTTTGAACACAAGCCGCCCGCGGAAAAAGCGCCGGGGCGGAAACCTTCCGACAAAAGCATCGCCAACGCCGTGGAACTCATCGCCCGTTCGAAAAAGCCCTTCATCTATGCGGGAGGCGGCGTCGTCAACTCGGGCGCCTCGAAAGAACTCGTCGAGTTTGCCGAAGCGCTCGGCGCGCCGGTCGGGACAAGCATGATGGGCCTGACCGCCATGGAGTACGACCATCCGCTCTTTCTGGGGATGACGGGCATGCACGGGCGCTACGCCGCGTCGAAGGTGATGTCGCTGTCCGACCTGATTATCGCGGTGGGCACCCGATTTTCCGACCGCGCGACGGGCAACAAGACGGAATTCTCCCGCGACAGAAAAATCCTGCATATCGATATTGACCCCGCCGAAATCGGGAAGAACATCCCCGCTTACGTCTCGCTGGTCGGCGACGTCAAAGAAATTCTCGGCCGGCTGCTCGCGGAAAAAATCAAGCCCTCTTCCAAAGCGTGGCGCAACGAGGTCGCCGAACTGAAAAACGCGCCGGACAACCACCTGGGCATGGCGGAAGGCAAACTGACGCCGGAGGCCTTCATCAAGGCCGTGAAAGCGAGGATGCCTTACGAGGGAATCGTCGCGACGGACGTCGGCCAGCATCAGCTGTGGACGGCGCAGTACTACCACTTCCGCCGGCCGCGTTCGCTGATTACCTCGGGCGGCCTGGGCACTATGGGCTTCGGTATGGGTTCCGCCATCGGCGCCTGCATCGGCTCGGGCGACGTGAAAACGGTGCTGTTCACCAGCGACGGCAGTTTCCACATGAACATGAACGAAATGGCGACGGCGGCCAGCTACCGCCTGCCGCTGGTCATCGCGGTGCTCAATAACAACGCCCTGGGCATGGTCCGCCAGTGGCAGACCATCTTTTACGAGTGCCGTTACTCCAACACCACGCTCAACCGGAAGACGGATTTTGTCGCGGCCGCGAAAGCGTTCGGCATCGAAGGCCTGCTTTGCGACAGCCTCGAGAAAATGCCGGAGGTTCTCGACGCCGCTTTTGCATGCGAAGGGCCCGTGCTCGTCGAGGTCAAGATCGACAGCGACGAAAAAGTGCTGCCGATGATCCCTCCGGGCGGCACGATTCATGATATTATTTTGAAGGGGTGAGAAAAATGGCAGACGACAGATTTTTGCTCAGCGTCCTGGTCAACAACGAGGCGGGCGTCCTGACAAGGGTTTCGGGCCTGTTTGCCAGGCGAAGTTTCAACATCGACAGCCTGTCGGTCGGCGAAACGGATGACCCGCACATTTCGAGGATTACCATCGCAGCCAACGGGGACGACAATTTCAAAGACCAGGTGGTGCTGCAGCTGAGCAAGCTCCACGACGTCAAAGTCGTCGAGCTGATGGACCTGAGCAAAACCGTCACGCGCGAACTGATGCTTATCAAGGTGATGGCCGACCTGGAAAGCCGCAACCAGATTTTTCAGGCGGTCGAAGTGTTCCGCGCCAAGGTCATCGACCTGGCCGCCGACTCGCTCTCGGTTGAAATCACGGGCGAGCCGTCGAAGCTCAACGCATTTATCGAGTACCTGAGGCCTTTCGGAATCGCCGAACTCTGCCGTACGGGCGTCACGGCGATCGGAAGGGGCAACTACATACTGTCACAAATCAAAAACAGGGAGGAAGATTGAAATGGCGACCATGTACTATGAAAAGGATTGCGACTTCGGGGTTCTGAGGGGCAGAAAAATCGCCGTCATCGGTTACGGCAGCCAGGGCCACGCGCACGCGCTCAACCTGCACGACAGCGGCGCGGACGTCATCGTCGGCCTGTATGAGGGTTCGAAATCCGCACAGGCGGCCAAAGAGGCGGGCCTGACCGTCATGCTGACCGCCGACGCGGTCAAGGCGGCCGACATCGTCATGATTCTCGTCAACGACGAGAAGCAGGCGGCGCTCTACAAAAAAGACATCGAGCCCAACCTGAGCGCCGGCATGACGCTCGCGTTCGCGCACGGCTTCAACATCCATTTCGGCCAGATCGTGCCGCCCGAGAATGTCAACGTCATTATGATTGCCCCCAAGGGGCCCGGCCACACCGTCCGCAGCCAGTACCAGGAAGGCAAGGGGGTCCCCTGCCTGATCGCCGTTTACCGCGACGCCGACGGCACGGCCAAACAGACCGCGCTCGCGTACGCGATGGGCATCGGCGGCGCCAGGGCCGGCATCCTCGAGACGACTTTCCGCGAGGAGACGGAGACCGATTTGTTCGGCGAGCAGGCGGTGCTGTGCGGCGGTGTTTCCGCCCTGATGAAGGCCGGTTTCGACACCCTCGTCGAAGCGGGTTACCAGCCCGAGAACGCGTACTTCGAGTGCGTGCACGAGATGAAACTTATCATTGACCTCGTCGTCAGCGGCGGCCTGTCCTTCATGCGCTATTCCATCAGCGACACCGCCGAGTACGGCGACTACATGGTCGGCGACCGCATCATCACCGAAGAAACCAAAAAGGAAATGAAGAAGGTTCTCGCCGAAATCCAGAACGGCACCTTTGCGCGCGACTGGATCCTTGAGAACCAGGTCGGCCGCCCCGGTTTCAACGCCCGCAGAAAAGCGGCGCAGAACAGCCTGCTTGAGACCACGGGCAAAGACCTGCGCGCAAAAATGAGCTGGCAGAAGAAAGACTGACGAAAGCAAGTGGTCAGTGGTCAGTGGTTAGTGATTAGTAGTTCGTGGTCGGGGAAATGATATCCCGGCTCGAAGGAGGAATTCCAGATGAAATCCGATGCTATGAAAAGCGGCAGCCACCGCGCTCCGCAGCGTTCGCTGCTGAAGGCCTGCGGCCTGACAAGCAGCCAGATCGAGCGTCCGATTATCGGCATCGTCAACTCGTTTAACGAAGTCGTGCCCGGGCACATTCACCTCAATCAAATCGCGCGCGCGGTCAAGGACGGCGTGCTCGCCGCGGGCGGCACCCCGCTGGAGTTCAACACCATCGGCGTCTGCGACGGCATCGCGATGGGGCACGAGGGTATGAAATACTCGCTGTGCACGCGCGAACTCATCGCCGACAGCGTCGAGTGCATGGTCCGGGCGCACTGTTTCGACGCGCTGGTCTTTATCCCCAACTGCGATAAAATCATCCCCGGCATGCTTATGGCGGCCGCCAGGCTGAACCTGCCTTCCATCTTCATCTCCGGCGGCCCCATGCTGTCGCTCGACGACGGGGGGCGCAGCCTGGACCTCAACAGCGTGTTCGAGGCGGTCGGCGCCCTGAAAGCCGGCAAAATCGACGCGAGCGAACTTGCGCGAATCGAGGACAGCGCCTGCCCGGGCTGCGGCTCCTGCGCGGGCATGTTCACGGCGAACTCGATGAACTGCCTGACCGAAGCCCTCGGGATCGGCTTGCCCGGCAACGGCACCGTACCGGCGGTGTACGCCGAGCGCATGCGCATGGCCAAGCGGGCGGGCGGGCAGATTATGGCGCTGCTTGAAAAGAACCTCCGCGTCAGGGATATCTTGACCCCGCAGGCCGTCCGCAACGCGCTGACGGTCGACATGGCGCTGGGCTGCTCGACCAATACGGCGCTGCACCTGGCCGCTGTCGCGCACGAGGCCGGCATTGATTTTTCACTGAAATTGATCAATGAAATCAGCGCCGTCACCCCGAACCTGTGCCATCTGGCGCCCGCGGGCCCGCATCACATGCAGGACCTGAACGCCGCCGGCGGCGTGCCGGCCGTCATGGCGGAACTTCATTCGCTCGGCCTGCTGGATACCTCGCTGCCCACCGTCACCGGACATACGGTCGGCGAAAACATCGCGGACATCCGGGTGAAAAACCACGACGTTATACGCCCCGCGGCCGAGCCGTATTCCGCGACCGGCGGCCTCGCCGCGATGTTCGGCAACCTTGCGCCCGGCGGCGGCATCGTCAAGCAGAGCGCCGTCTCGCCCGGTATGCTGAAACATTCCGGTCCGGCGAAGGTGTTCAACTGCGAAGAAGACGCCGTTCAGGCCATTTACGACGGCGTCATCGCCCCCGGCGACGTGCTGGTGATCCGGTACGAAGGCCCTGCGGGCGGACCCGGGATGCGGGAGATGCTCTCCCCCACCTCCGCCATCGCCGGCATGGGGCTCGACGAGAGCGTCGCCCTGATTACCGACGGGCGCTTTTCGGGCGCGACGAGAGGCGCGGCCATCGGCCACATCTCGCCCGAGGCCTCCGCGGGCGGCTTAATCGCTTTGGTCGAGAACGGCGATATCATCGATATCGATATCCCCGGGCGCAGTCTGTCGCTGCGGGTGCCCGACGAGGAAATCGAGCGCCGCAGAAGGGACTTCAAGCCTCTTGCGAAACCCGAGCTGACCGGTTTCCTTAAACGTTACGCGGCGGAGGTGTCCTCGGCGGACAGCGGCGCGGTGTATCGAACGATTCCGTAAAAACGGCGGAGCGGCCGGGAGGAAATATGAAAATCGAAGTATTCGACTCCACCCTGCGCGACGGCGCGCAGAGCGAGGGCATCTCGTTCTCGGTGAGCGACAAACTGAATATTGTCAAAACCCTGGACAATTTCGGCGTGGACTACATCGAGGCGGGCAACCCGGGCTCGAACCCCAAGGATATCGAATTTTTCCAAAAAGCGGCGGGAATGAAACTCGGCCACGCGCGGCTTTGCGCGTTCGGCGCCACACACCGCAAAAACACCGCCGTCGAAGACGACGAGAACATCCGCTCCCTGCTGGAAGCCGGCACGCAAAGCGTGGCCATCTTCGGCAAGGCGTGGGATATCCACGTCGAGAAAATCCTGAAAGCGACGCTGAAAGAAAACCTCGCCCTTGTCAGCGAGACCGTGGCGTTTTTCAAAAGCCGCGGGCGCGAGGTCATTTTCGACGCCGAGCACTATTTCGACGCCGCCAAAAACAATCACGCCTACGCGTTGAAAGTGCTCGAAGCCGCTTTCAAAGCGGGGGCGGACGTGCTGTGCCTTTGCGACACCAACGGCGGCGCCTCCCCGATGGAAGTGCGCGATTTCACGCGCGAGGTGTGCGAATTATATCCCGGCGCGCGCGTCGGCATCCACTGCCACAACGATACGGGCTGCGCGGTCGCCTCTTCCATGCTCGCGGTCGAAGCGGGCGCGGTGCAGGTGCAGGGCACCTTTATCGGCATCGGCGAGCGCTGCGGCAACGCGGATTTGAGCGTGCTCATCCCGAACCTGCAACTGAAAGGCGGTTACCGCTGCGTCGAGGGCGACCTGACCTCGCTGACGGACACGGTGCTGAAACTTTCCGAAATCGCGAACCTCGTGCTGCCGGGCAATAAGCCCTACACCGGCGCGAGCGCCTTCGCCCACAAGGGCGGCATGCATATCGACGGGGTCTATAAACTGCCCGTTTCTTTCGAGCACATCGACCCGGCCGCCGTGGGCAACAAGCGCCGTTTCCTCATGAGCGAGGTGTCGGGCAGGACGACCGTACTCAAAAAACTCGAAACCATCGCGCCGGAAATCGGCAAAGACAGCCCGCAGACGGCGGAAATTGTCAAGCGCATCAAGCAGCTTGAGCACGAGGGCTATCAGTTCGAGTCGGCCGACGCGAGTTTTGAATTGCTTGTGCTCGGCGTGCTCGGGCGTTTCAAGGAACATTTCCGCCTATGCATGTACCGTACCAGCGGCGAGTTCCCCTCGCCCGACGGCGACAAGAGCGCGTCGGCCATTTTAAGCATCGAGGTCGGCGGCAAGGTCGAAACCTCGGCCGCGATGGGCAACGGTCCGGTCAACGCGCTCGACATCGCGCTGCGCAAAGCGCTGTCGGTGTTTTTCCCGGAACTTTCAAAGGTCCACCTGACCGACTACAAGGTGCGCGTGCTGACCGCGGAAAAGGCCTCCGCGGCAAAGGTGCGCGTGCTCATCGAAAGCACGGACGGCACGGATACCTGGACGACCGTCGGCGTCTCGACCGACATCATCGCGGCGAGCTGGAAAGCGCTGACGGATTCCATCGAATACTTACTCAACAAGAAAGAGAGGGAAGCGGTATGACTGCCAGCCAAAAAATCCTGGCGGCCCACTGCGGCAGGGAGAGCGTCGCGCCCGGCGACATGATTCTGGCTGACCTTGACCTGGTGCTTGCCAACGACATCACCGCGCCCGTGGCGGTCAACGAATACCGCAAGGCGGGCTGCGGCGGCATTTTCGACAGGGAAAAGGTCGCGCTTGTGCTCGACCATTTCACGCCCAACAAGGACATCAAAGCCGCCGAACAGTGCAAGAAAGTGCGCGAGTTCGCGCGCGAAAAAGGTATCGTAAACTTTTTCGACACCGGCGAAGTCGGCGTGGAACACGCCCTGCTGCCCGAACGGGGCATGGTGACCGCGGGCGACCTGGTCATCGGGGCGGACAGCCACACCTGCACTTACGGCGCGCTGGGCGCTTTTTCCACCGGTGTCGGCTCGACGGATATGGCCGCCGGCATGGCCTACGGGAAAGTGTGGCTGCGCGTGCCTTCCGCGATGCAATTTGCGCTGCGCGGCAAACCGCGCAAATGGGTGTCCGGCAAGGACCTGATTCTGCACATCATCGGCAAGATCGGCGTCGACGGGGCGCTGTACAAATCCATGGAATTCACCGGCGACGGCATCATAAACCTGACGGTCGACGACCGCCTGTGCGTGTGCAACATGGCCATCGAAGCCGGCGCGAAAAACGGCTTTTTCCCCGCCGACGAACAGACGCTCGAATACCTGAAGGCGCACGGGGCGAAGGAGCCGAAAGTCTATACCGCCGACGAGGACGCCGCGTACGACTCGGTGACGGAAATCGACCTCGGCGCGCTCGAGCCCTGCGTCGCCTTCCCCCACCTGCCCGAGAACGTGAAAACCTTTTCGGAATTCGGGGATATCAAAATCGACCAGGTCGTCATCGGTTCCTGCACCAACGGGCGTTACTCCGATTTCGAGACGGCCGCCGAAATCCTCAAAGGCAACAAGGTCGCCAAAGGCGTCCGGGTACTCATCATCCCCGCAACACAGCAGATTTACCTCGACGCGCTGCGGGCCGGTCTGCTCGAAACCTTTATCGAAGCGGGCTGCGCCGTTTCCGCCCCGACCTGCGGCCCCTGCCTGGGCGGCCACATGGGCATCCTCGCCGCGGGCGAGCGCTGCGTGGCGACCACCAACCGCAACTTCGTCGGCAGAATGGGCGACCCGAAAAGCGAGGTCTACCTCGCGAGCCCGGCCGTCGCGGCGGCGTCGGCGCTGGCCGGCAAAATCGCCTCGCCGTACGCACTGTGAAAGGGGGAAACGTATTTTGACTATCAAAGGCAGAGCCATCCGCTACGGCGATAACGTCGACACGGACGTCATCATCCCCGCGCGCTACCTCAACACCTCCGACCCCAAGGAACTGGCGGCCCACTGCATGGAGGATATCGACCCCGACTTCCTGAAAAAAATCAAACCCGGCGACATTATCGCGGCCGGCAGCAACTTCGGCTGCGGCTCCTCGCGCGAGCACGCGCCCATCGCCATTAAAAACGCGGGCATCGCCTGCGTCGTCGCCAGGAGTTTCGCGCGCATCTTTTACCGCAATGCCGTCAATACGGGACTGCCCATCGTCGAGACCGGCGCCGAAATCGATACCGGCGACGAACTGGAAATCGACCTGGCGGCGGGGACGCTCAAGAACCTGACCAAAGGTACCGAGGCCTCTTTCCCGCCTTTCCCCGATTTTCTGCAGAACATCATCGACGCGGGCGGTCTGCTCGAAGCGATGAAAAAGATGTAAACACATACCTTATGATGCGCAACCCGCCCCGGCTCGTCGCCGGGGCGGTGTTTTGTCCTATACCGTTTGCGCAAGGCAGTCAGCCGGCGGCGCGGACGGTTGGCGCGGCGACGGAATAGACGGCGGCGCCGAGCACGCTGCGGCAGGAGAAGACTTTATAGTAATAAGTCTTCCCGGCCTGCGCGGTCGTATCGATATAAGCGCGGGCCGATTTCCCCGCTCTGCCCAGCAGGGCGTAGCCGCCCGTTTCGCTCAGCGAGCGGTAGACCAGATAGCCGGTGACATAGTCGTCGGCCTTGGACCAGTTGACGCGGATGCCGCCGGAAGAAAGCGGCGCGGCCTTCGGCGAAAGGGGCGCGGGCGGGACATAGCGGCTGAAATTGTTGGCGATGGCGTAGCGGTGGGCGGCGGAACGGGCGGTGCAGTACATCTTGAAGCCTTTGATTGGGATGTTCTCCAAAAGGTTGGTTTGCGGGTTTTTTTCGAAATAATAACCGAAAGCCGCTTCGCCGATATTCGTGACGCTTTTGGGCAGGGCGACCTTTTTCAGCGCCGTGCAGTTCATAAAGGCCGAAGGCCCGATATGGGTGACGCCCATGGGTATCGTAACGCGCGTAAGCCCCGTTTGCCCATAAAAGGCGTTTTCGGCGATGCCCTTGGTTTTACCGTCAAGGGCCAGGGCGGTGTTGACCGGCATTACGCCTTTGTAGGTGTAAGCCACATGCCCGACATGAATAACCTTCCCGGCCGGCAGGTTCTCCTGCCATTTCGTCGAGTCGAAGGCGCCGTTGCCGATTTCCAGCAAATTGCTGCCCCCCGTGACCTGCGTCAGTTGGGCGTTGTCGTAAAAGGCATAGTCGCCGATGCGGGTAATCTGGCTGCCGATGACAATTTTCGTATAGGTCTTGCCGTACCAGGGGGGCGGGTTCTCGGCGGACTTCGGATAGTCATTGACGGCGCCGCTGCCGGTGATGCTCAGCGTTTTGCCCGTCAGCGACCAGAAGGTGTTCGGACCGCACGGATTGCCCACGGCGAAGGCCGTGAACGCGGGCGCGCAGGCCGTTAAAACGAACAGCGAAACGAAAAAGAGCGCGGAGAGTTTTTTAAGCGTTTTGTTCATGTGACGCTTCCTTTCCCGGTCGGTGGCTACCCGCCCGATTGCGCCGTACGGTTTACCGGCGCTCGCCGCGGACATTGTTCTTGTTGGACAGTATGTTCATTATATACCTCTTGATTTATTTATGCAACCAAAGGCCGGCAGAGCGTCTGCCCTGCCGGCCGGTTGATGGCTGCTGATGTTTAATAGGTCTTGGCGGAAACCCTCGCGGAATAGCCGCCGTACCAGTTCTTGCCGCTGACGGTACGGTAGGCGCGGACTTTGTAATAGTAGGTGACGCCTCTGTTCAGACCGCCGTTGACGTAACTGGTGGATGTGGTCGTTTTGATACTGACATACGTCCCTGTCGAGGGGCTGTAACGGTACACCGCGTAACCGGTCGCGCCGGGGACGGCGGCCCATGAGACTTTGATGCTTGTGGAGGAGTACCTCGCCGCTTTTACCGAGCCCGGTACTGCGGGTACCGGCACGGCGGACACGGCGGCGGTCGCAGCCGAGTAGAGTTTGGTACCGAACACCACCCTCTGCGCGATAATTTTGTAGTAGTAGGTGACGCCGGTGGTCCTGCCCGTATCGGTGTAGGAAAGCGTCGTCTTGCCCGTGCTGCCGATATAAGAATATGAACCGCCCGCGGAGGTCGCGCGGTAGACAAGGTAGGCGGTGACGTAGTCGTCGGCTTTCGACCAGCTGACTTTGATGCTGTTGTACGAGGCGGAGGCTGCTTTGGGTGAGCCGGGCGTCGTGGGCACATAACGGCTGATGCCGTTATCACGCGCATAGATATGGGCCGCGGAGCCCGCCGAGCAGTACATCTTGAAACCGGGCACCAGTTCAGAGTTATCCTCGCCGTAGGTATACCCGAAAGCATAGTCCCCGATGGTTTTGACGGTTTTCGGCACTGCGACCTGCTTGAGTGATTCGCAGGCGTAGAACGCGTCCGCGCCGATCCATGTCATCGAAGCGGGGAACGTGACACCGGCGAGGTTGGTTTCATCCGCAAAAGCGCCTGCCGCGACGGCTGTTGTATCGGCCTTGAAGGTAAGTACATAGCCCTCCGGCATCTCGTAATCGTACGCTCTGGAAACGATATATTCATAGGCGACTTTCCCGGCATAGGCAACCTGCCCTTCGGGTAAATGATCATGCCAGTATGTGCCGTAAAAGGCATCGTAACCGATATCCAGCAGGCCCTCCGGTACTGCGAAGTTTTTAAACACCTCGGACCAGTAGAAAGCATAGTCGCCGATACGCGTCAAACCGGCCGGAAAACTGACGGTTGTGAGGTTCGCATTCTGCTGAAAGGCATTGTCGCCGATGGTTTTGACGGTGGAAGGAACCGCATAGGATGTGCCAGCCTTGTTCTGCGGGTAGGCCAGCAGCACCGTTTTGGCGAAATTAAACAGGACACCCGACTCGGCTTTGAAACTGGTATTGCCCGCCGCAACCGAGATGGATTTTAATTCGTTGCAGAAAAAGAAGACATCATAGCCGAGGTCGGCCAGGCCGGTGCCGAAGGCAACGGTTTGCAGTTTTTCACAATAATTAAAGGCCTCGTCTTCGACGGACTGGACAGAATTGGGCAGACTGATGCTTGTCAGTTCGGCACAGTTCGCAAATGCGCGTTCACCGATAGCGGTTACTGTGGCAGGAAAAACGACAGCGGTTTTTCCTATGGGACATAACAGCAGCGTGGTTTTGCCTTTGTCGTAGACCGCCCCGTCGTGCGAGGCATAGTTCGGGTTCGCGGCGCTGAAGTTCACGGCCGTCATATTTCCGCACCCGTCAAACATCGTGTTGTTGAATGTTTCGAGCCCCGAACCGATCGAGGCGGTTGTCAAATCGATGCAATACTCAAAAGCGTAATCCCCGATGGCGGTGACGCTGTCGGGGATATTCAGATTGGTCAGCGAATCACAACCGCAAAACGCATATTCTCCGATATATTTCAGCGCGTTGCTGAATGTTATGCCGGTGATTTGAGCGCAGTATTCACATGCGTAGTCGAAGACGGTAACGACCGTGGCGGGCATCGTCACCGCGCCTGTTTTAGCCTCGGGACAGAAGATCAGGGCGGTTTTGGCTTTGTTGTAGAGGATGCCGTTTTCGGTATAGAGGGTTGGATGGCCGGCAGCGGCGGTCACAGAGGCCAGCGCGTACGCTCCGTCAAAAAAGTAATCGAAATCGGTGTCTTCGTCGTTCAGCCCCGCGCCGATGTGGACGCTGACGAGGGCGTGATCCTCCGCAAAAACGCCGGTGCCGACTTCAGTAACCGAATCAGGGACGGTAAACGACGTCAAGGAGGGGCAGTAGCAAAAAGCACCGTTGCCGATCGCTGTGACCGTATTGGGAAGCGTGACGCCGGTCAGGTTCCCATTGTCATAAAAAGCATAGGCGCCGATACCCGTGATGCCGCTTTGGACGACCACCCTGGTGAACGTTTCGCCATACCAGGGAGGATCGACCTCGCCGTAATAATCGTCGATATTGCCGGTACCCGACACCGTCAAGGTACCGCCGCTGATAGTGAAAGTCGCGTTGCTGCCGCAAGAGCCGCTCGTGGCGGCGCTGGAACGCACAGTGAAAAGGCCGCGCAGCGGCAGGGAAAGATGCAGGGAGGCTACGCCGGCCAGCGGGGCCGCGCCCAGCGCCAGGACAGCCGCCAGGAAGAGGGCGAGGAAGCCTTTGAGTGATTTTTTCATGTCCGTTTCTCCCGTTATTTGATTTAGTACGTAGCGCAGTCATCCGCGCCGCAATGCAAATTCAGTATATTCTTGCCTTATATAAAATACAATATGAAAAAACCGCAAAATTCCGTTCTCTTCTTTTGTTCAATATCACTGACGGCGCCGGATAAGACGGCATATTCACACCGCAGCGCTGTTGTTTGCTTATTTCCCGCCGCGGGTCTATAATGGGCGGGTTGGATTCATCTTTTCGGGGGGTGTTTCATGGCGCAGGCCGGCGGTCTCTCAAAAAAACAGAAACTCGGCTACTGCAGCGGCATTTTGGCGGAATCGCTGCTTTACAACATGTACTACACGTTCTATCTTTTCTTTCTGACGGATGTCGCGCATCTCGAAAGCATCCTTGCCGGAACGGTCCTCTTTGTTTCCATCGTCTGGGACGCGGTGACGGACCCCATCGTCGGCGCGTACGCGGATTTGGAGGGTGCGGACAAACGCAGGTTCATGGCCAAAGCCGCCGTGCCGATGGCCGTCACGTTTATCGCCTGCTTTGTCCGGGTCGGTTTTCTGGGCAGCACCGGCAAGTTCATCTACTACGTCGCCGTCACGATGCTGTTCTGGCTGGCCTACACCGTCTATACCATCCCCTATTACGCCGTTGTGGCGGATATTACGCCCGACTACGATGAACGGACCGATATCCGGGGCACCAGCGCCTTAATCAACGCCGCCGGTATTTTCACCGGGAACGCCCTGCCCGCGCTGCTGCCCGCGGCTATCGCCGCCCTGGTCGCCTCCGCCGCTTTGGGCTGGACCCTCACCGCCGCCATTCTCGGCGTCGTGAGCGTTGTTTTCGCGCTGATTACCGTCGTTTCGCTGAAAAGAGCCTCCCTGCAGAGAACTCCGGTTGCCCCGGGCGGGCAGAAAAAGAGCGTTAAAACGGTGCTGCTTGCCTTCATCGAGGTGGCGAAACTCAAACCTTTCAAATGGTTTATGATTTTCATCTTTTTCTTCCTGATGACCTTCTCGATGATTCAGTCGAACTTCGTCTATCTCATCCAGGAGTGCCTTCGCATGGATTACGACGAGGTGATGGTTTACGTCATCGTCCTGCTGGTCGCGACCATCGCCGTATTCACGCCGGTCGTGACAAAAATATCGGAAAAAACGGACCGCCGCACAACGACGATCCTCTTCCTGGGCATTACCGCCGCCGGCCTTTTCGCTGGAAAGCTTATCGGCGTCGATTCGCTGCCGATGCTGTTTTATATCGCCTTTTTCATGGCGCTGGGCGCGGCGGATTTCTGGACGGTGTTTTACCCCATGGCTTACGACCTGGTCGAAGTCGACGAGTTCCTTCACGGCGAAAGGCGCGAAGGCATCATCACGTCGCTGCCGCAGTTTTTCCAGAAGTTCGGCTCAGCCGTCGGCGTCTGGAGCGTCGGGCTGATCCTCAAGCTTTCGGGCTATGACAGCGGCATTGTCAACCCGCATATCATCGAAAACTCGTCTACCGTTATCCCGGCCGCGCTGCTGCTGGTTTCGATATTCGGCGTTATCCTGTTCCCGGTCAGCAAAAAAAAGTATCATTTGCTGCAGGCCGCGCTCGCGGCCAAAAAGGCCGGCGAGCAGCCCGACACCTCGGTGCTGAACCGGCTGGTTTGAAATACGCCGCGCCGTCAGGGCGAAGGCTCCTTTGCGGCGCCTCCGCTTTTTCCGCCCGCGGCTTCTGCCGGGCCGAATCGGGCGTGACATACCCGATATGGTAGAGTATGTGAGCCGCTTCCACTTCTTTTTGTGGAAGCGGCTTTGTCATTTTTTTGAAATAATTTGCAATTTATTTGACATTATTTGTTTTTTCATGTATAATGCGCCTGTTTATGTTGTTTTTCCGCCCTCCCCGCGGGCAATTGATATTCGGAGAGATTTTTTCATGGCCAAATCATGTAAGCGGGCGCTTACCTTTCTGCTGACCCTCGTTCTCGTTTTCGGTGCGGCCCCTTTGGCGGCGCTGACAGGTTCCTCCCCCTCCTCGCCTTTTGCGCTCGAAGCCCGGGCATACTCGGAAGTTTCCGGCGGCTTCACCATCAACGGCGTCACCGTCTACCGCAATTCCGCCCCCTGGCCGGGTCCCGGCAAATGCTTTATCTACGCGCAGAACCTCTACCGCCGGATTTGGGGCTGCGGGCATGACGGGAGTTTCTGCGGCAATTTTGAGACGGACTACAACATGCTCGTTAACCTCAGCGACGCCGAACGGCGCATCACCACCGAGAACGCAAGGAAACTGATTTCCAACGCGCCGCTGGGCAGCGTGGTCCGCATCAACTCCATCCCCAGCACTACCTCGGGTTTCAACAGCGATATGTCCTCTTACGACGGGATGTACGGCCACAGTTTCATCCTCGTCGCCAAAGATTCCGGCGGTTTCACCGCGCTGGAAAGCTGGGACAGCGGCACCCACTGCCACTATTACACTTATTCGGACTTTTCAAACGGCTGGATGGGTTCGCGGTACAGGTACTTCAAATATATCAAATCCCCCAAAGCCCCCACCCTCGGCCAGAACATCAACTATAAAATCGTCAACAAGGCCGTCAGCGGCGTCGGCGAGTCGGACGCCACCGTCGCTTTCGCCGTCAGCCCGGACGGTTATGTGGCCGACTGGGGCTTTTATATCAGCCCTATTAAGCAGAATGTCGCCGGCCAGGCGCGGGAATGCAAAAAGACGGTTTCGCGCTCCGGGCAGACGTGCAATATCGCCTCGTATATGGAAACGGTCAAAGCCGGGACGCAGTATTACTACAGGATTTGGGCCGTCGTCAACGGCAGGACTTTCACGGGGCCCGTCGCCGAATTCACCACCCTGCCCGATCTGGCGGCGCCCATCACAGGGAAAGAGTCCGCGGCTGCCTTTAACCCGCTCATCGGCAACTCGCAGAGTTCCGCCCTCGCGCTGGTCAACAGCACGGTTTGCTCCCCTGCCGAATGCATCATGCCGCTCGAGCAGTAATCTTTCATCCTCCTTCAACTCCTCACGCGCAGCGCTTGGCTGTGCGTGTTTTTTATTTTTGACAGGCGCCTGTTTGTCGAAGGGACCGTCTGCGTTTTGCGGGCGCGCCGGCAGCCCGCGTCCCGGCTCTTCATGCTTATCGGTTTGGAAAATCAAGCATGGCGCGCGAGAAAGGACGGCACGCGGCACATTCTCCGGCGGCACGCGCCCGTTCGTTCATGCGGTACCTCGCCGCGCCGCCGCGTCCTTTATCCCTTGGATGAAGGCTCCTCATGCCCGGGCGCACAAAAGGGCACGTTGCAAAACGAGCCCAGGAGCAAACAATGAACCAGTCAGCCCAAAAGGGTTGGCCGGTTCACCGTTTTGCGTTAAAATTGAATTGATGAAGAAAC
>JAKJCA010000060.1 GCA_022706685.1 Bacillota bacterium | reverse complement strand
ACTCAGGTGGCTGCTGCCGCAGTGGTCAGGTTGTCAGCCGCGCTCTGGAACATATCCCTGATTCTGGGGCCGAGAACAAGAAGCGCCACGACGACGACGACCGCGATAAGGCCGATGAGCAGACCGTATTCGACCATGCCCTGTCCTTCCTCATCCTTGAACCATGCCATAAGCTTTTTCATGTGTTAACCCTCCGTTTCATTTTTTGGACTAACGTGACGTTGCTGCAGGTACTCAGGTGGCTGCTGCCGCAGTGGTCAGGTTGTCGGCCGCGCTCTGGAACATATCCCTGATTCTGGGACCGAGAACAAGAAGCGCCACGACGACGACGACCGCGATAAGGCCGATGAGCAGACCGTATTCGACCATGCCCTGTCCTTCCTCATCCTTGAACCACGCCATAAGCTTTTTCATGCTGTTAACCTCCTTTTCGCAAGATTCCGCTGTGCTGATGCCTGTTTGTATTCTTTTATTAAAGATGCTGCGCCAGAAAAACTTCGTAGAGCGGGTACAGCATCGTTAATACGCATCCGAATGAAAGGAAGGGACCCATCGCCGCCGCCGTTTTTAGATTGCCTTTTTTGGTAAGCAATAGATAGACGAGATAAACGAGCAGGGCGGCCGACATGATAATCATTGCCTGGATAAAGTTGAAAATGCCGAGGCAGAAACCGATGACTCCGCTGAACTTGAGATCACCCGCTCCGATTTTCACATGGAAAAGAGACGGGATGAGGAACAAAACAAAACCGCAGCCGAGACCGATGAGAGGATATACAATCGTATCGAATACCTTTTCGCCGCGAACAATTCCGAGTATAATGAAAATTGTTTTGGTCAGCATTAACGCCAGCAGGAGCATGTTCGGGATCTTGCAGACCAGTTTGTCAACCGCGGCGATGTTGAGCGCAATGGAAATGTAGATGCAGTATTCGATCCTTTGGAAAATGTTTTCTGTTCTTAGAAACAGAAGGTTGAACAGCAGCGCCGACAGCAACATCCACGATATCAGTATATAAGGTTGCCGGATGATTTTTTTCTGACGTTCTTCTTTTGCCCGTTTGTTTACCTGGATAACCGCTAATGTGTGGAAGAGAAAACCTGCCAGCAAACCCGCGAGAGAAGCGATTAAAATATCGGGCACGTTTTTCCCTCCGAGGAACCGTGTTACGGATGAATGTACAAATCGGATACCAAAAAGTCGAAATGCGGCTCTTTTTTTGTGCAATGTGTTATCGACACGCCAATACTATCATAGGAATTCACAGGTGTCAACAGATTTTTCACTGTATTTTCGTCTATTTTGACTAATTTTGCTGATTTTGTATGAGTGCACAATTATCAGCGATATATTTTGTACATTTATGACAATAGTTTTTATTTATAGTTACTATTAGGAACATTGGTCGCTCTTATTGTTTCTCTTTCGCACGATATTCGCTCTGTTTTTGTTATATTCAGCCAAACAGAGGCCTTCAGCAGCGGCCGTCTTCGGCTTTTTTCACACCCTGCGGCGCAGACAATCCGTGCACTATGCACAAAAAGGCAAATTCCGACGGACGTATCATTTTTATGCCGCGATGTGTATAATACTGTTTACCGATAGATATGGGAGGTTCCCCGGTGAAATACACCATCAGCCCGTCTGCCTGGGGCGCGGCTTTTCCGGTACCGGCCGCTGTTGTGGATAAACACCTTAAATTGGCCGGAGCGGCACAACTGAAGGCATTGCTTTGGCTGCTTCGGCATTCCGGTGAAGCAGCCGACGAAGCCCAAATCGCCAAAGCGATCGGCCAGCAGAAAGCGGATACGGTCGACGCGCTGCATTACTGGGTCGAATGCGGTATTCTTATCGCTGAAAACACCGTTGATGATGTAATGCCGGATTCCGGCATAAATCATACCGCTCAGCCTGCTTCGGCGGTTGATTGCGTGCATCCGCAAGCACCGGCCGCGGCGCTGCCGGTTTTGCCGGCTGTCCGACCATCTCCGGAACAGGTGGCTGCCCGTTGCGCGGAATCAAAAGATATCCGTTATCTATTCAACGAAGCACAGGTAAAAATGGGCCGCACCATCGGATACGACGGTCAATGTACATTGTTGATGCTGCACGACCAATACGGTTTGCCTGTCGAAGTAATCCTGATGATGATCGAATACTGTGTCAGTTCAGGTGTTTTCTCTTTTTCTTATATCGCCAAAGTCGGTAAGGACTGGGGAGAAAAGGAGATTTTTGATATCGTGAAGGCAGACGCTGTCATTACCGCCTTGAAAAACGCCAATACGGCCTGGCGGAAATTCGCCGCGCAGGCGCATTTGAACGCCTCGCCGACCTCCGCCCAGTTGAAGTATATCGGCATTTGGACGGACGAATTCGGTTTTGACACCGACATCATCTACATCGCCTATGAAGAAATGGCTAACCACTGCCGCTCGCTGAGTTTCCCCTATATGCACAAGGTCCTCGGCAACTGGCACACGGCCGGCATTAAAACAGCCGACCAGGCTTTGAAGGCCCTTGCCGATAAGCAAGGCGCGCGGCAAAACGGCGCCCGGGCCAAAGAACCGCCCTCCTACGACCTTGACACGTTCAAGCGCAAATCAAAAGAGCCGCCCGTCTATAAGAAGAAGGAGAAATAATGGGTTACTCAAAAGAAATTTATACCGCCGCAGCAGCAGCGCTGGAAAGCCGCGGAAAAGAAACCCGGCGCAAGCTTCAGCACAACAAGTCGGTTGCCTATGCGGCGGTGCCCGCGCTGGAAGACACCGAACGCCGCTTGGCCGCCATCGGAGGCCGTTTAATGTCCGAAATCGGAAAAGGCGGAGATCTGCAGGCCGCGATGAAACAGCTAGAGGCGGAAAGCCGCGAAGTGCGCGCGCAGATGGACGCCTTGCTCGCGCAAGCGGGATTTCCTACCGATTTTCTGGAGCCGCAACCGGTCTGCGGGTTATGCGGGGATACCGGTTATCTGCGAGATGGGCTGTGCGAATGCCATCGGCAGCTGCTGACTAAGGCCGCTCAAGAAGCTTTGCGCGCCTGCGCGCCTGCCTACGATTTTGCTTTCGGCAGTTTCGATGTACGTTTGTGCGGCAACGAAGAGGACCCAGCGAGCGGCGTCGTGCCTTGTAATAATATGAAAAAACTGCTTGATTACTGCCGCGCGTATGCGGAAGATTTCGACCTTTCTTCCCCCAGTCTTTTTATGCATGGCAAAACAGGGCTCGGCAAAACGCATCTGTCGCTCGCCATTGCCATGGCCGCCGTGGAAAAGGGCTACGGCGTCGTTTACGGCTCGGTACAGACGCTGCTGGGCAAACTGGAAAAGGAACGCTTTGATAAAAGCAGCGCCGACCACGGAGAGGCTGAAGAATCGCTCTTGGGCTGCGACCTGCTCGTGCTTGACGACCTTGGAACCGAATTTTCCACTTCCTTCACACTCGCATGGTTATATAATATCATCAACACGCGCTTGATGAGGAATCTGCCGACCATCATCAGCACCAACCTGACTCCGGAGGAACTGGAAGCCCGGTATGCCGAGCGTATCACCTCCAGGATTACCGGCTGCTATGTTTCCCTTGCATTTTTCGGCCGCGATATCCGCCAAATTAAATCAGCCACGGAGTAAATCAATGGATATCATACGACAGCTCACGGCGCAATTCGGCATTTCCGAGCAGCAGGCCGGAAACACCGTCAGGCTGATCGACGAAGGCAACACCATTCCTTTCATCGCGCGTTACCGCAAAGAGGTCCACGGCGGGCTTGACGACCAGCTTCTCAGGGAAATCTCCGAGAGGCTGGAATATTTACGTTCACTGGAAAAACGCAAAGCCGAGATTGTAGCGTCGATTGAAGCGCAGGAGAAGATGACTCCGGAAATAGCGCAAGCGCTCGAGAACGCGAAAACCCTGGCGGAAGCGGAAGATATTTATCTCCCCTACCGGCCGAAAAAAACGACGCGGGCCAGCGTCGCGCGGGCAAAAGGCCTTGAGCCGCTCGCGCTGGCTATTGCCGGCGCGCAGGAGCAGGCGGATGCGGAACCTCTCGAACTCGCCGCCGCTTATGTCGACGCCGAAAAGGGCGTCGGCAGCGCGGAGGACGCTTTGAAAGGCGCGCTCGATATTCTCGCAGAGAATATCGCGGAAAACGCAGCCCTGCGGAAAAAGCTGCGTGATTTTTTCAGCAGCACCGGCGTGCTGGAGACCAAGGCAAGCGATAAAGACGCCGAAAGCGTCTATACCATGTACTATGATTTCAGACAGGCGGTCCGCTCTCTTCCGGGTCATCGAGTCCTCGCCATTGACCGCGGCGAGAAAGAGGGATATCTGAAAGCCGTTTTGCTGATTGACAAAACAGCCGCGTTGGCTTATACGCAAGCCTCCCTGCCGGTCAAAGGAACAATGCCCTGCGCAAAAGCGGCCGCCGAAGCAGCCGCCGACGCATACAGCAGGCTTCTGTACCCGGCTATCGCCAGAGAAATCAGAAACACGCTCAGCGAAAAAGCTTCTACGGCGGCAATACGCCTTTTTGCCGTCAATCTCAAACAATTACTGATGCAGCCGCCGCTGCTCGGCAAAACCGTTTTGGGCCTCGACCCCGGCTACCGGACCGGCTGCAAATACGCCCTGGCCGACCCGACCGGCAAGGTGCTGAAAACAGGCGTGCTCTATATTACACACTCCGATGCCCAGCGCGCGGCGGCGGCGGACGCCGTTTTAGCTATGGCAAACGACTACCCGCTCGACGTCATTGCCATCGGCAACGGCACGGCATCGCGTGAAACGGAAATTTTCGTCAGCGAGACCATTGCCCGGGCAAAAAAAGACTTATCCTATATGGTTGTCAGCGAGGCGGGCGCCTCCGTCTATTCCGCATCAAAACTCGCGGCGGCCGAATTTCCCCAGTTCGACGTTTCGCTCAGAAGCGCGGTCTCCATTGCACGGCGGCTGCAGGACCCGCTGGCCGAACTGGTCAAGGTTGATCCCAAATCCATCGGCGTCGGCCAGTATCAGCACGATATGCCGCAGGCACAGCTGGATAAAGCGCTTGCGGGTGTTGTCGAACAATGCGTCAACAGCGTCGGAGCGCAACTGAACACCGCGTCCGCGTCTCTGCTGACCTATATCGCAGGCATCGGTCCTTCGCTTGCCGCAAACATCGTCGCATACCGCGAGCAATACGGCGCATTCGCTTCGCGCGAAGAGTTGCTGAAAGTGCCGAAACTCGGCAGGAAAGCATACGAACAGTGCGCGGGATTCCTGCGCGTCGCGGAAAGCGCCAACGCGTTGGATTCAACAAGCGTCCATCCGGAAAGTTACGCCGCGGCCGGGAAACTGCTGGAACTTTTCGGCTTCACCGCCGCGGATACCGGCAGCGAAAAACTGAAAGGACTCGACGGTCTTCTTGAAGCATACGGATATGAAAAAGCCGCGCAGCAACTCGGCATCGGGGTACCGACGCTGCGCGACATCGTCAAGGAGCTGAAAAATCCCGGCCGCGACCCGCGGCGCGAACTGCCCGCTCCGATGCTCAGGCGGGATGTGATGGGCATCGGCGACCTGAAGCCCGGCATGGAGCTTCAGGGCACCGTACGCAACGTTATCGATTTCGGCGCGTTTGTCGATATTGGTGTCCATGCGGACGGGCTTGTCCATATTTCCCAAATCGCGAACCGCTATATCCGGTATCCTTCGGATGTGCTGCACGTCGGAGACATCGTTACGGTTTGGGTACTTCAGGTCGATACCGCCAAACAACGTATCGGATTAACCATGATTCGCCCCGAAAACGGCGAATCACGCACGTCCGACGATAATCAAAACGAAAGGAATGTTCTTGTCGATGCGTAAAAGAATATCCCGCCGGCTGATGGCGGAAAGAAAAATTCTACGCGCCATTTCCCCTGCCGTGGAATCCATATGCAGGCCCCCAAAACTCGATTCCATCAAGCGCGCGCTGTTCATCCAGCCTCATCCCGACGACAATCAGATCGCAGCGGGCGGCACCATCGCAAAGCTGGTCGCCTCGGGTGTCGAAGTGTTTGAGCTAACGGTACTTGACGACCGCTACACGGATTTGAGTTACTCCGGCGAAGGTTACACCGTCAGGCAAAAAGAGGCCCTCGCAGCGCAGGAATGCCTCGGCATGAAAAACGCTGGTTTTCTCGGTTTCGGCGACAGGACGCCGGCAAGCGCGCGCGAAATTTCCGTCGCCATTGTTAAAGTCTTGCGTGAAATTAAACCCGACGCCGTATTCACCGCCGACCCGAACCTGGAAAACGAGTGTCACGAAGACCATATCAAGGTGGCGGACGCCGTCAAATATGCCGTACTGGACGCTACTTTCAACTTTTATCCCGAGTATATCGACGGCAAACCGCGTCAGGATACGTGGAAGGTCGGCACTATCGCCTTCTATTATACCGACAAAGCCAATACGGTTGTGGACATCTCGGAATACGAAGAATTGAAGATGCAGGCCATTGGCTGCCACCGCTCGCAAATGGTGCCCGGTTTCAAGGAATTGATCAAACTGCTCGCGCAGCAATTCGCCGCCGAAACACTCTATGAAAGCGTCGAAGTGTTTCGAGTTATTTCGGCTTTTCATACGCATTGCTTCAATCTGCCGGTAGGATAAAGCCGTCTTTTGATATATTAAAACGCCGCCCTTTGCCGGGGCGGCGTTTTTGTCTGATTCGCTTTAAATCTCGGGGATGCTGATTTCGATTTCCCTGCCCAGTTCGGCCGATCTGGAAATGCCGTCGATAATCGCTTGATTATAAAGGATTTCGCTCGATGGCACCGGAGCCGGACCTCCGGTGACAACAGCGTCGAGGAACGAGCGGATTTTCATATCAAAGAGGTCGCGCCCGCCGTTGTTGAGAATCGGGACCTCCGTCTCCACCTGGGCGCCGCCGACATCGTGATAGACTTTCATTTTACCGCCGACGCTGCCGTTCCAGCAATCGGTTGACGGGATACGCAAGCCGCCGTCTTTGCCGAAAATCAGCGAGTCGCCGGGAGTGTCCATGTGCATCGCCCACGCGATTCTGAAATCGAGGATGATGCCGCCCTCCAGGCGCACAAATGCGGCCGCAAAATCATCGACGCCGAAAATATCGACATACTCGGGTTTGTTGGAATATTTCGGGCTTTTCCCGAAGAAATCGGATTTGTAGCCGGTCACCGTCAGCGGTTTGGGATAGCCGACTGCATTGAGCACCATATCCAGCGAATAGCAGCCGATATCGCCAAGAGCGCCGAGACCGGCCGTTTCTTTCTCAATAAAGGAAGTGCCGAAAGGCGTCGGAATCCCCCTGCGGCGCCCGCCCCCGGTCTGAATATAATAGATATCGCCGAGTTCCCCCGACTGGACGATTTTTTTAATCATCTTCATATTGGCGTCAAAGCGCGGCTGAAAACCGATGGAGAGCACCTTGCCGCTCTTTTTCTCCGCTCTGCAAATCGCAACCGCCTCGTCAAGGGTGACGCACATCGGTTTTTCAAGTAAGACACTGACGCCTTTTTCAAGCGCGTAGATGGTGCACTCTGCGTGTGTGGCGTTGTAGGTGCAGACGCTGACGGCGTCGAGTTCCTCTGTGTCGAGCAGTTCTTTGTGGCTGGGGTAAAAACGGGCATTTTTGACACCCATTTTTGCGAAGAAAGCCTCCGCTTTGCCCGGGACCAGGTCCGCCGCAGCGACGATGTCGACGTCGTCGCATTTAAGGTAGCTTTTTACATGCGCCTCGGCAATCCATCCGCAGCCGATGATGGCAACCTTCAGTTTCCGCCCTGCGGTTTTGGCCTCTTCGGGGTCGAATACTTCCTTGAAACGATCGAGAATATTGTCTGCCATTTAGAACCCTTCCTTTATAATATCAATCGGGTTTTACCAACCCAGGTTTCCGAGATAATCGCGGCTGCGCTTGGCCGATTCGAGGGGTGTTGCACCCGCTGCGGGCCTGTCCTGTTCGACAACGACCCACGAGGCTCCCGCCCGCAGTGAAGCGTCGAGAATTGCCGGCATATCCTGCACGCCCGAACCGAGCGGCATAAAGCTGAACTCCGGCGCTTCCGGTTCTTTATCCTTGTCTTCGATACCGATCAATTCATAAAGTTTCGCAGGCTTGCTCTTGCCGGGCATAACAAAATCTTTGAGATGGACCAGCGGGGCCCTGCCGGTGTATTTCATGATATAGGCAGCCGGGTCTTCCCCCGCCACATGCACCCAGCAGGTATCAATTTCGGTTTGAAGATATTCCGGCGAAATGGTGCGGTAGATCATATCCAGCGCGTATTCGCCGCCGATTTTTTCAAACTCGAAATCATGGTTGTGGTAAAGCAGCGTCATGCCGGCCGCCGCGCAGAGCCGCCCGAACGTTTCAATATCACGAATGGTTTTTTGAAAGCCGTCGCTGCCCGGCCGGCGGTCCGGAGTCAGATAAGGCATCGCGAGGTATCTGCAGCCGAGAAGTTGATAATCTCGGATGACCTCTTGAGGTTTTTCGAGCATTTCTTCGAGCGGCACATGCGCCGAAACAGCCGCCAGTTTGTTTTTTTCAAGCAGCGGCAGAATAGCTTCGGGCTCAAAGCCATACAGGCCCGCGAATTCCACCCCGGTATAACCCATTTCGGCTAGCGAAGCAAGCGTCCCCGCCAAGTCCCGCGAGGCCTCTTCCCTGACCGAATACAGTTGTATCGCGACCGGCAGCGGCATAATAATACCTCCCCGTCAATGTTCCCGCTTATCTTATCCCAAAACATCCGCCCGTGTCAACGCCGCAATGGATTGAAAGCCCGAACAATAAACTCGATTGAATCCTGGCGGTTTACACAGCCGCGCGATGTTGGTACAATAAAGTCATCGGAAAACATGGCAGTAAATATCTCGCGCCGGCGAGTTAGCCACACCTGAAGGGAGGATTGCGCACGCCACGTTCTCACCCGCAGGACAGGTCCCGCCCGGGACGTTGTGTTATTATAGCGGGCTCTCCGGAATTCGTCGCACGGGAAGTCCGCCCGGACGACTATGTTATCGCTTGCGACGCGGGATATGGTCATGCTGTTGCCGCTGGCATCGTGCCGGATCTCGCGATGGGCGATTTTGATTCTTTTTGCGGAACGGTACGACCTCCGACACGCGTCATCCGTTTCGGCAGCGTCAAAGACGATTCGGACACGATGCTGGCGGTCAGGCACGCGCTGAGCGAGGGGTACCGCCGATTTTTGCTGCTGGGCGCCCTGGGCGGCCGGCTTGATCATCAGCATTCCAACATCTGCGCAGGCGCGCATATCGCCATGCATGGCGGGGAATGCGCAATGGCGGGGAAAGACTGCGATATTTATTTTGTCCACAACGGCAAACTGACCCTCGAGAAGAAAGAGGGTTGTTTTCTATCCGTTTTTTCGTTTGCCGAGCTTTCACGCGGCGTATCGCTGCAAGGTGTGAAGTACCCTCTCAGCGGAGCACAGTTGAGCGCGGACTGCCCTGTCGGTTTGAGTAATGAGTTCGAAACCGAGACTGCGAACATCGAGGTACTCGACGGCCTTCTGATTGTATTCGTTGCAAAAGCATGCCCGGCACCAACCATATCATAAGGAGGAAAAGCCCATGCGTTACAATGGCTTAAACAATTCCATGGCCAATCTTTGGCAGCTTTCCGATGCGAAGACACGATCCATCTGCTGCGAAAACCCGACCGGCGGCAAGGGGGCCGGCGCGATGTGCGAACTGGAAGACGGCTCAGCCGCTCTTGCGGCGCGAGACCTCGGAAAAGGTTGGAAGGTCAACCCCTTCATGGCAATCGCGCCCAATTCGACGGTGGTTCTGGCGGATATTGAAGGCCCGGGCTGCATTGAACATATCTGGATGACCCCGGATAAAAGATGGCGCGACAAAATACTGCGTATTTACTGGGACGGGCAGGATTATCCCTCGGTGGAATGTCCTGTCGGCGATTTCTTCGCCTGCGGCTGGAACGAATACGCGCAGGTGTCGTCGCTGGCAGTATGTGTCAATCCCGGAAGCGCTTTCAATTGTTACTGGCAAATGCCATTCAAGAAGCGCTGCCTGATGACACTGGAAAACCTGGGCGAATCGAGCACCTTCTTTTATCAAATCGACTACTGCCTGACCGAAGTGCCGGACGACGCCGCATATTTTCATGCCCAGTTCCGCCGTTCGAATCCGCTGCCCTATAAAAGCGACCACATCATTCTCGGCGGCGCGCAGGGCAAGGGGCAGTATGTCGGCACCTATATGTGCTGGGGAGTTCATAACAACGGCTGGTGGGGAGAAGGCGAGATTAAGTTTTTCCTCGACGGAGACGGCGAGTATCCGACCATTTGCGGCACCGGAACGGAGGATTACTTCTGCGGATCATATAACTTTGAAAACCGGAACACGCACCAGTATCAGGAATTCAGCACCCCCTACAGCGGGCTGTGCCAGGTTTTGCGCCCGGACGGTTTGTATCACGCCCAGACACGTTTCGGTTTGTACCGCTGGCACATTACAGACCCCATCCGGTTCGAAAACGATATCCGCGTGACCATTCAAGCCCTCGGTTGGAGAAACGGCGGCCGTTACCTGCCCCTGCAGGACGACATCTCTTCGGTCGCTTTCTGGTACCAGACCCTGCCCGGCAGGCCGCTTGAGCCGCTGCCGGACCGCGACGGGCTTGAAATCATCTAACGGCACAGACAGAGGCACAAGATATGGAACCGTTTGGGTAAAAGCACCAAACCTGTTGTGTCTCGTGCGCTTTATTTCTAACGCCGTTTTGCTTATTCGATGTTGCAACAGCCCGAAAATCATGTAAAATATAATCAGATAAAATGCGAATAGATAGACTCAAAGAGGAGGATTTATGGCTGGCGGCGAAGAAGAGCTCAAGAACATCCCCATCGGCGAAATCGGCATCATTGCATTGCCCGGTTGTGAAGAACTCGCAAAGCGAATCAGCGATTTTCTTTACGACAGGCGCGCGCAAATCGACGACGAGAATATCGGCAAAATCTGTTTCGACGGTTTTGTAAAAAAGAATTACTGTATCGATGTCGAAATCAGCCGGTTCGGTACCGGCGAAGCGAAAGCCGTTATTAAACACTCCGTGCGCGGTCTCGACCTTTACATTATCTGCGACATGTTCAATTACGGCATCACCTTCGAAATGTACAACAAATCCGTCATGATGTGCCCGGACGCGCATTACGCCAACCTGAAAAGGGTCATCAGCGCCATCGGCGGCAAGGCGCGCAAGGTTACGGTCGTTATGCCGATGCTGTACGAAGGGCGGCAGCACAGGCGAGCGACACGCGAATCGCTCGACTGCGCGACCGCGCTGCAGGAACTTTGCAATTTCATGCATGTTGACAACATCATCACCTTCGACGCCCATGATTCAAGGGTGCAAAACGCCATTCCCCTCTCGGGCTTCGAGAACGTCATGCCTGTCTATCAGATGATCAAGGCGCTCGTCAACAACGTGCCGGATCTTAAAATCGACAAAGAACATCTGATGATCATTTCACCGGACGAAGGCGCGATGAGCCGTTCAATCTATTACTCGACCGTGCTCGGCGTCGATCTCGGCATGTTTTACAAGCGCCGCAATTACGCTGTCGTGGAAAAAGGGCGAAGCCCGATTGTCGCCCATGAATTTCTCGGCGATAACGTCAAGGGCAAGGACTGCGTGGTCGTTGACGATATGATTTCATCCGGCGAATCCACGCTGGAGGTCGCCAGCAAGCTGATGGAGATGAAAGCCAACCGAGTCTTCATTTGCGTCGGCTTCGGCCTGTTCTGTAATGGACTTGAAAAGTATGACGCGGCGTATCAAGCCGGCATTATCAGCAAAGTTTTCACCACCAACCTAATCTACCGTTCACCGGAACTCCTGTCGCGCGAATGGTACTGCGAGGTCGATTTGGCGAAATACATCGCTCTGATCGTCGACACGCTCAACCACGAGGATTCGGTCAGCTGCCTGCTCGACCCGGTTGACCGGATCAATAAGTTCCTCATCAGCCGGGGATTCAAAGCAGCGGCCGAAACCTGACGCGGTGAAATTGCATTACCGAACAGACGTCTAGAGGGGCAGACACGGATGTCTGCCCCTCCGATTTTATTATGCCCTAACCTCAGGCCGTTTGCGCCGCCTTCTTGCGAATGAGCGTCAACAGACTGCAGCCGGCTGTTTGCAGTTCTTTGCGCGGGATATGGAAAACGGCCTTACAGTCCCCTCCCGCGAGTGCGATACGTTTGCGAAGAATGTCCCCGGGCCTGCCGGAACCTTTGCCGGGATGCACAATAATGCCGATCACCTCGCGGGCGTTGAGATTGCAGCGTTGAAGAAACTCATTGACCGCACAGCAGGGAAAGCCGAATATCACGTCGGTCGCTATAATCACGATATCGTAATCGGCCGCTTCCACGCAAAACGGTTCGAGCCGGATGCCGTCGCCGCGCGCCGCTTTATAGGCTCCGGCGGTCATGTGCCACAACGCGCTTTTCTCATAACGCGGTTCGAGCGCAAGAACATCGACCGAGCCTTCTCTGGCAGAATCGCGGCACAGAGCGTCCAGACCGGATTCATTGGAATAATAAACCAACAGCGTCTTCATCAATCGGTATCCTCCCGCTGTTATTTAACGGCCGATACCATTTTGTCGGCCCAATTCGTAATGTCGGCAAATACCGTCTGCTTGTCAAGTTCGTTGAGGATTTCGTGACGGTCTCCTTCGTACATTTTCACCGTCACGTTGCGGTGGCCGCTTCGTTTGAGGTCTTCGACAAATTGGCGGATGCCTTTCCCGTATTCGCCCACCGGGTCCATCGTGCCCGACACAACGAGAATCGGCAAGGCATAAGGAAGATTGTTATACCACGCTTTGCTCGAAACGTTATGCAGCAGCGTGGCAAGATCCCTGTAGCCGACGGCCGTGAAAAGAAAACCGCAGTATTTATCTTCAATATACGCATCGACAACCGTATTGTCCCTGGTCAGCCAGTCAAAATCGGTGCGAGGATTGGTGATACGCTTGTTATAGCTGCCGAAAGACATTTTGTTCAAGAAATCGCTGCGGTGGCGCGCTCCCTTCACCGAGGCAATAAGGCCGGCCAGCAGACTGCCGATACCCGCCGCGGGGTTATTGCCGCTGGTACCGCAGAACACGGCTCCGGCGATTTCGGTGCCGAACTTTTCAGCATACTTTCTCGCGATAAAAGAGCCCATGCTGTGGCCGAAGAAAATGAGCGGTTTGCCCGGGTTTTCTCCTCTGGCAATGTCGGAAAGCAGTTTGCAGTCGTTGACAAAAGCCATCCATCCGTCACGTTCGCCGAAATAGCCGAGGTCGTCATCCGTCTTGACGGATTTGCCGTGACCGATATGGTCGTTGGCGTAGACCGCATAACCATTCGAGCAAAGGTGTTGTGCGAATAATTCATAACGTTCGATATGTTCCGCCATACCGTGCGCGATTTGAAACACCGCTTTAATATCGGCCGGGTCGGCAGGCGCCCAGCAACGGTAATAAATATCGGCCAAACCGGTTGTCGAGCCGAATGTGCCTTCTTTACGAACCGTATCCATAAAGCGCTCCTTTCATTTTGTCAACATCGAGCGTTATTATATCACAAAAGCGTGTTTTTGTAATTATTTTGTTACCATTATTCATCATTTCGTCATATTGTCTATTTATCCGCATATTTTACTGTGTTATTTGTTACTCCTGCACACATTCTTGCCGCAATACCGCTTTCCCGTCTCCGTTCGGCCCCGTAGAAAAAAACAAAGGCGCCGTATTGATTTTTCATACGCCATCTGATAAAATACAAAAGCCGATTAACATGGCGTTTCCGCGGGGGTGTAGCTCACTTGGGAGAGCGCTTGAATGGCATTCAAGAGGTAAGGGGTTCGATCCCCCTCATCTCCACCAAAAAGAGCACTTGCTTGGCAGGTGCTCTTTTTATTTGTCCTGATTAAAATTTTTTATGTTTCATACAAGTTGATGACTGCGGCAAACGCGAACCCCGAGGTGCATGTCGACGAATCAGCGTTACACGATTATATCAGCCGAGCAATTCCCGCTCCAGATTGCCGCCGAGGACTAAATCAATCGTCTCATTATCCAAGGGCAGCGAACGGATTCGCTCGATGGCTGCTCTAATCTGCTCTTCCTGCTTGAAGGGGAAGTCGATCCCGAAAATACTGCGCTCGGGCCCTGTCTGGCCGATGACGGCAAGAAGCTGTTCGTCCGTCAGGCTCCACAAACCGGCTTTTTCTCCGGCGTCGATACTCGTCCAGCCGGCAAACACCCTGGGCTGCCTGCCGCCGCGGGTATTGTTGGCGATGACGGAAAGCGCTTCCCCGAAAAAGCCGTAACCGCCGATATGTTCCATACTGAAGCGCAGTTGGGGAAAATGATAGGCAATCTCATCATATAGAACCGGCAGGCTGTCGCGAAGGCGGGAGCGGTGGACGCCCGTGTGGAAAGACAAAAAAAGATTGAGCTCCTGCGCCTTGGCATAGACACGAAACGCTTTGGGCGAAAGAACGGGCAAGTTTTGCACCGGCGGATGGATTTTTATGCCTTTGAAACCGAGCTGAGCGATTTCGTCCACCTGGTCTTCCAGGTTGTCGAGTTCAAAATCAACGCTGCCGAAGCCCGTCAGGTTCGGCTCGTTTTTTATGGTTTGCGCCAGCCACACATTCTGGTTAACGTCCATTCCGGCTTCCCTGAAACGGTCGGGCATGATAGCGAAGGCGACGCAGCGGTCGATACCGCAGGCGTCTATGACCCTTTTCAGGGCGTCAAGATCGCCGTTTTCACGCAAAACGGAAGGGTACAGATGGGCATGGTTGGCAAAAATCAAACCGTTCACTCCCCTTTTGAATCGCCGGCCGGAATATTGCCGGTCTCGAACCAGGAAATCAGCACACGGCCGGTTTCGCACATAAAACGCGAGGCGGGTACGAGCAGTTCGTCGGGCATTTTTGTCAGGAAACCGTCGGCTTCAAAGGTGAATTCGCCGGTATAGTCAATCTCTCTGAGCGCAAGCATGATGGCTTTCCAGTCAAGGTTCTGTGTAAAGGGCAGCGTATGAAGGTCACGCAGGAAGTTGTTGTCATGGACATGCAGCGACCGCAGCCTGTCATGGCCAAGACCGACGATCATATTCTGCGCGGTTTCGCCGACGAGCCCGCTGTGGCCGACATCGAGGCATGCGGTGAAGTACCTGTCGTCAAGTTCGTCGAGATATTCGCAAAACTCTTTGGTAAAACTGCATACATTGGGGATAATCTGCCCGTTGTTGGGATTGCTGCCGAACATATTTTCAAGCGCCACTTTGACGCCGTACGTTTCGCAATAGGGTTTCAGCCGGTTGAAGAACGCCAAATTGAATTCTTTGCGCCTGTTTTCTTTTACAGCGGCTGTTGGATGGACGACGACAATTTTCGCCCCGATAAGGGAGGTAACCTCAATCGCCCTGACAATCGCTCCGAACACCCAGTTGTTATAGTCCTCATCGTCCGCCTTATGAGACGGAAAGGGCGCGTGCGTCTGGTTGAAGCCGATACCGCAATCGTCCGCGGTCTTTTTGAGTTTTTTGCAGATTTCAAGGTAACCGTCCCCGAAAACGTCTGGTTGCTTTAGCGGACTGGCGAACATGGAATAGTCCAGCATGTCATACCCGATCTCCGCCAAGAGTTTGATTGCTTTCTCGTCGCCGAAGCGCCTTGAGAATACGTGTGTCTGTGTTGAGAGTTTCATTTCAGCCGTCCTTTATATTCAGTATTGATAAAAACAACTTTTCACGTCCGCTGACGGAATTGATTGCCATGCCGGGCCGAAAAGCCGTTTCTTAAGGTAATTTCAATTCACCGAGGCGGGCCACCACTCGATCGGCCTGGGACCTCTCGCGCAAAGGCTTGCCTCCCGTGACGAGCACGCAGGTAC
>JAKJCA010000100.1 GCA_022706685.1 Bacillota bacterium | reverse complement strand
GGAGGAAATACGCCATATAGGCGCTAAAATGGCATAAAATAGGGTCGTATGGGGGCTCAATCTCGAAAATAGTATCGTTTTGCTGCTTCAAGGTTCAAATGGGTTCTTTAATCAGCGGTTCCCTAATGCAATACTCCGCCGTTCACGCTCCACAGCGCTGATATAAGTGCGATGAAGCCCTGATTTATCAGCTAAAACTTCTTGGGACAGACCTTTTTCGACCCGATATTTTTTGACATTACATGCAAAAATTTTGACGATATCCATCAAATCACCCCTTATAGAACAGTCTATTTCACGCACACAATAAGTCTACATACAATAAGTCACATCCCCGTGATTAAAACCGACCGGCACGGGCGGCTTAAACACAAGTTGATTGTTGAGTAATCTTTCACAATCCTGTATCATTTGTATCGTAACGCACGAACGGAAAGAGGAGGCGCCCATGGGCAGAATCACGGATAAAGACGGAGAACTGAAACTTTCGGTTTGGAAGATTTTCGTCATGTTCAACCTGGTGGTGTTTTTCACCGCCGTCGCCAAAACATGGGAGCACCGCCGCAGGCGGGAGTTTCACCGCGCCGTACAATATAAAAAGTACGATACGGCATATTGCCGGACCATCCTGGAGGACTTCAAAGCGCTCGCCACCTGCAAGGACCCATACATCGAGCATTTTTACGAAAAACATCCCGACTTCGCCGGCCTGCATAAATTGTGGGTTCTCAACTCGAGCGGCTACTGGGCTGAAAAAATCAAAAAATACGTCGCCGAACAAGAACACAGCCCCTACAGCCCGCCGCAGAATAAGGCGGAGCACCGCTACCCGACATCCAAAAAGCTCAAGGCGCTCGACAAACTCGATTACCGCCTGGTCAATTACTTCGGCAACTACTGCGAATTCCGCAGCCTGGACTTTTTTCTTTGGTGGGGCGAAAAGACCACGCACAAAACATTCGGCAGGCTTGCCAAACGGCTGTTCGACTGGTTCACGCGCTACTATGCCGGCTATTTGGTGCCGGCGGACCATTCGCTCGGGCGAGGGGTCGAGGTGATGCCCTACGAAAACATCGTGGAACTGGTCAAACGGGTCAAGGTCGGGCAGATATGGCCCTGCTCATGCAAATCCTTCCGGAAAACGGCCGACGGGGTGCCGCGCGACACCTGCATGCTGATTTCGGAAGTCGCGTCGCTGGACGACAGCGTCACCAAATACCCGGACACCGGCTTTATGCCGGCCGGCGAGGTGCTGGCCAAACTGAAAGAATGCGAGGACTTCGGGCTGATTCATCAGATTATGTGCGTTTCGGCCCCGGCGGGCAGAAAAATGTACGTGCTGTGCAATTGCGATAACCGCGGCTGCGTGCCGATGTTCCTGAAAGTGAAATACGGCATCCCGATGGTCAAGGGCAGCGGCTTTGTATGCGAACAAAAAGAGCTCGAAAAATGCACGGCCTGCGGCGTATGCGCCGCGCGCTGCCAACTCGGCGCGATACGAATGGAGGACGGCAAACCCGTATACGACGAAAGCCGCTGCCTCGGCTGCGGCCTGTGCGTCACCACCTGCCCCGCAGGCGTCCGCAAAATGGTGCGCAAGCCCACCGAGCCGTTCCACGATTACACGGTCGAACAGATTAAAAAACATCCCGAGCGGACGTTGAAAACATAGGGATATGCCGCGGCGAAAGCCCGATTTTCGGGCGCGCGGCGCGACCGCGCAAGAACACACAGCAGGCTACCGGCCGCGAAAAGAGAGGACACCGCTATGGCCAAGGCGTTCGGCAGCGGATATTTCGGCGAATGGGTGGACGGCGAACAGGGCGTGCCCGCTTACCGCTACGCCGTCGACCAGTTGACGGACAAAAAAGCCGTCACCATGACGACGCCCGCCTGGAACGACAGGCGCAACCACACCTTTGTCTTCGGCAACGACAGGGTCGCCGTTACGGCTTCCAACTTCGGTTACTGCCAGATTCGGCAGGACGAGGGCTGCCCGAAATATTTGACCGATTATCATCCGCCTTCGCACCAGTACGGCGGCGGGTTCGGTTATTTGAAAGGCGACTCGTTCCTGAGCACTTTTTACGACGGCACGCCGATGCTGCGGGAATACGGCGCGGGTTATTTTAAAAAGCGCAAGGAAAACGGCGAGGCGGCGGTGGAAGAGATCCTCTTCGCGCCGTACGGCGACGACCCCGTGGTGCTGAAAACCGTCCGCATCGCCAACAAGACGGACCGGAAAAAGAGTTTTTCTTGGTTCGATTACTGGGCGGGCGAGATTTACGAATTCACCTTCACGCATTACTGCCTGGCGCAGTTGACTTTTAACACCGCGAATGTGGCGAGATTCCGCCGGGCGTTCGGCAGGGACTTTGAAAAAAAGTACGCGGTTTTCGAAAGCGGCGTCAACCGCACGATGCGGTATAAAGGCGGCAACGCTTTCCTTCGCGCGGGAGAAGCCGCGGCGGAATGGTTGTTCCGCCGGCTTTCCAGACGTTTTTACACGGTCAAAAACAACGCCGGAACGGATAAAAATCCGCCGGCAATCTGCTTATGCGCATTGGACAAGGAGCCGGTGAGGGCGCATACGGACGCGGGCGCGTTCTTCGGCGGCGGTACTGCCTCCGCGCCGGATTATTTCACCGAAAAGAACAGGCGGGCCAAAGGCAAAAACGCCATGCTGACGCTTCAACGGCAGCTTGAACTGGAACCGGGCGAAAGCAAGACGCTGTCGTTCGCGTTCATCTACGAGCCGGCGGGTTTCGCGCTCGACGCTCTGCGGGAAAAGTACGAAAACGAGGATATCGAAAAACTTTTCACGGATACGCTGGCAAGTTTTAAAACCGAGAGAACCGCCTTTCACCTCGAGGGCGTCGAGTGGCTGGACAGAGAACTGACGTGGCATAACGCCTGTTTGCGCGGTTCCATGACGTACGCGTCGTACTTCGGCACGCATATTCTCTCCCAGGGCGGGCACTATCAGTATTTAATCGGCCTGCAAGGCGCGCCGCGCGACCAGTTGCAGCACGCGCTGCCTTTCATCTACACGGACCCCCGCATCGCCAGAGAGCATATCCTTTTCACCCTGCGGGAAATGTCGCCCGAGGGCGAACTGCCGTACGCCACACACGGCGACGGCATGATGGTGGCGGCGGTCATGGTCCCGTCCGATTTGCAGCTGATGCTGCTTTCTTTTGCCGGAGAGTACGTGCTGGCGACGCGGGACGTCGATTTTTTAAACGCCAAATATACCGGTCCGCTCGACGGCCACGAGACGGAAAGAACGGTACTGGAAGGGCTGATGCTCGCCTACCGATACATACTCGAAAAAGTCGGCAGAGGCCGGCACGGGCTGGTCAAAATGAAGACCGGCGATTGGAACGACCAGGCGGTTTACGGCAGAGTGCCCGCGACTAAAATCAAATACGCGCAGAAGCACGGCGAATCCATGCTGAATTCCGCCATGGCGGCCTATTCTTTCCGCATTTTCGGTGAAATGCTTCTGGCGGCCGGGCAGGCTGAAGCGGGCGCGGTTTCCCTGGCGGCGGCGGACGAAATGAAAGCGGCCGTTCAGGCACAATGGAACGGCAAGTGGTTTAAAAGGGCCTTCCTCGGCGAAAAACTCGGCTGGCTCGGCGACGATTTGCTTTGGCTGGAACCGCAGCCCTGGGCGATTATCGGCGGTGCTGCGGACGAAAATA
>JAKJCA010000099.1 GCA_022706685.1 Bacillota bacterium | reverse complement strand
TTTCCCCGCCCCGCACCGCGACCGCCTTGACGCCCGGGTGCGGCACCCAGCGTTTATAGCCGAGGTATTTCAGCGCGCCGTCTTTGAGAAGCACCAGCCCCGTCGTGGTGGCGAACCAGCGTTCGCCGTTTTCGGCGAACGCCATCGCCGTCACGACGCCTTGCGGCAGTCCGGGCACTTTATCCGCGCCCAGCCAGTTCGACTTGCCGTCGTAGACGCACAGCCCCGCGCCGGTGCCGACCCAAAGGTAGCCGACCGAGTCAAAGGCGACGCTCAGGACGCGGTTATCGGGGATGGGGCAAAACTGCGCGAGCAGTTCCGACCAGTGCTGCCGTTTGCCCGAAATGGCGAGCAGGCCGCTCCTTTCGGTGCCGGCGTAAACGTTTCTGCTCCCGTTGACCGCCAGCGAAGTCGCGGTGCCGGGAATATCGAGATAAAAGGTGAAATCACTCCGGCTGTTCTCGCGCAGGTACAGGTTGTCTTCGGTCGCCAGCCACAGTCTGCCGTCCTCGCCCTGCGCCATGGCCGCTATCGGTTCGCCGAAACCCTGCACGGCGGCGGCTTTTTTGCCCGTGAGCGTAAACAGCGTGCTGCCGGCGCCGGCCCAAAGCGTGCCTTGCGCGTCGGTGAAAAGCATTTGTGTCGCCGCGGCTGCTTCGCCGGGCAGCTTGACCGGGGCGAAAACGCCGTTTTCCAGCCGGGCGGGGCCTTTGGCCGTACCGGCGTAAAGGACCCCGTTTTTATCGTAGGCCAGTGCGAGGATGTCGTCCGAAGGCAGGCCTTCGGTTACGGTGTACAGGTCCCTCGAACGCTGAATGAATTCGCCGTTGTAATAGGTTCTTTTCGTCATGCCGGTATCTCCTTATCGCTTGAATTAATTGACACCGTACCATTATATATGATAAACTCGCCGCTGTACAGCAACACCGCCCGGAGGCAAAAATGCCTGTGACGCGCCCGAAAAATACGGCCCGAGAACCCCTTTCGAGGGCCTTTTTCTCTTTTTTCGCGATGCACACGAGTTTTATCACTTTCTGGGCGCTGCCGAATATTTTTATCAACACTTTTCTGGTGTCCCTCAACGGCGATGTCAGGATATCTTATGTGTTCAACATCATCATCTGCGCCGTGCAGGGTTTTGCCGAACTGCTCGCGTCGCGGCTTTATGCCAAAACGGGCGCGAAAGCGGTCACGCGCATCGGTCTGGGGCTGTATGCGTTCGCCTATCTGCAGTTGCTGGTTTTCAGGGAAAACTCCGTAACCGTCATGCCGCTCATCGCCGTCGCCAGCGGTACCGCGGGCGGTTTCTACTGGCTCGGTTACGCGCTTGCCGTCAAAAACACCACATCGGACGCCAACCGCGACGCGGGCCTCGGGCTCATCGGTTCCACCACGGCGGGGGTGATGATGGCAGCTCCCCTCGCTTCCGGCGCAATCATAAAGGCGTTGGCAGGCGGGCGCGGTTATTTCGCCGTATTTTTTTTATCGTTTTTATTTGCCTTAACGACCTTCTTCTTCGCGGGCACGGTCCGGTTCGGCCCTTTTTCACCCCGCGCTTCCGGTACCGCGGCGGGTGCTGTGCGCGCGGCGGCGCAAAGCCCCGCGATGCGTTTCGGGCTTGCAGCCGAGTTCTGCAGAGGGTTGTATGACGGCGCTTTCGGCATCATCCTCAGCCTGCTGATCTTCCTGCTCACGCGCGACGAGTTCACCGTCGGGTTAGCCGGTTTCATCGCCGGCGCCGCGGGCATGGCGTTCAATCTGACCGCGGCGGGGCTGCTGAAACCCTCCCGCAGGGCGAAATCGATTGCGGGCGCATCGCTGCTGCTCTCGGCGGTGGCCGCAGGGCTCTTTTTTTCCTCCGGCACCGCCGCCCTTTTCGCGGCAGGGACGGTCAACGCGCTCGCGTGGTGCCTGACGTCGATTCCCAACAACAGTATGTTCGTCAAAGCGGTCGAAACGCTGACGCCCGACGGCCGGTATGCGCCGGCGTTTTTTTCTTTCCGCGAGATATCGCTCAACTTCGGCAGAATCGCGGGTTTTCTGCTGCTGCTTTTTATGCCCCAGAATACAAACGCGTGCGTCGCGGTGATGCTGGCCCTCGCGCTTTCCCAACTGCTGACGGCCGCTTTCAACGCGGCGGCGGCCCGCGCGACGGCCGAAACGGGAGGTGAGGCACATCGGGCTCTTTGTCAGGGATAAGTCCTTTTACCGTTCGTTTTTCTCCATGACGCTGATACTGGCGCTGCAGAATGTCATCACCTTCGGCGTCAACCTGGCCGACAACATCATGCTGGGCGCTTACAGCGAAACGGCGCTCAGCGGCGCCGCCATGAGCAACCAGGTGCAGTTCCTGCTGCAGATGATCACCAACGGCATCGCGGCGGGCATGATCGTTATCGCCTCGCAGTACTGGGGTAAAAGGGACACCGCGTCCGTCAAAAAAATCTTCGCCGTCGCGTTCTGGCTGAGCCTGGCGCTGAGCGCCGTGCTTACGCTATGCTCGTTTTTCGCCCCTCGCGGCGTGCTCGGGCTGCTGACCAACGAAAAACAAGTCATTGACGAAGGCGTCAAATACCTCAAAATCATCTGCCTGTCTTACGGGTTCTTCGCTGTGACGAACGTGCTGCTGGGCGTGATGAGGAGCGTCGAAACGGTCTCCATTGCGTTCCGCGTTTCCCTCATCGCCCTGTTTGTCAACGTCGGCCTGAATTACTGCCTGATTTTCGGCAAATTCGGTTTCCCGGAGCTGGGCTCCGCCGGCGCGGCGCTCGCGACGTTGATTTCAAGAGCCGTCGAGCTTATAATAGTGTTGCTGTATGTGAAATTCCGCGATAAAAAACTGCGCCTTGCGCTGCGCGACATCTTCGCCGTCAAGCGCGTTTTTATCGGGGACTTTATCAAGACGGGCTTGCCCACGGTGCTGTCCAGCACCTCGTGGGGCGTCGCCATGGCGATACAGGGCGCCATCATCGGCCGGCTCGGCGCATCGGCCATCGCCGCCTCGAGCATCGCGACGACGATTTTCCAGGTGGTGCTCGTTGTTGCCGCCGGCTCCGCGAACTCCGCTTGCGTGCTGACCGCCAAAACCATCGGTACGGGCGATATCGAGCGGGTGAAACGTTACGCCAAAACGCTGCAGGTTCTTTTTGTCATCATCGGCGTGCTGACGGGGCTGACCCTCTTCGCCGCGAAGGATACGACCATCGGTTTTTACCGCGTTTCCGAAGAAACGGCCCGCCTGGCCAATCAGTTCATTCTGGTGCTCTGCGTCACGATTGTCGGGACCAGTTACCAGATGCCGTCGCTGACGGGTATCGTTTCCGGCGGCGGTGAAACTAAGTTCGTCCTGTTCAACGACCTGATTTTTATGTGGGGCATCGTGCTGCCACTTTCGGCCCTGTTCGCTTTTGTCGTCAAACTTCCGGTCGTCGCGGTGTTCGCGTGCCTGAAGTCCGACCAGGTGCTGAAATGCGCCGTCGCCGTGGTGAAAGTCAACCGTTTCAGGTGGATCAGGCACCTGACGAGGAGCAGCGATGAAACACCGGTATCTTCATAACCTTCCGCTCGAGGAAGCGGCCGAAAAATACCGCGCCGCTTTGGCGAAAACGGCGCGAAGGGATAAAACGCAAACCGTCGAGAGCCGCCGCGCCGCCGGCCGCGTATGCGCACAGGCGGTCTATGCCCTTCGCTGCCTGCCGCATTATAACGCCTGCGCGATGGACGGCATCGCCTTAAAAGCCGAAAAAACCTTCGGGGCGGG
>JAKJCA010000059.1 GCA_022706685.1 Bacillota bacterium | reverse complement strand
TTGCTGCTGGGAGCCGCTGCCGCTGTGGTATTGCCCAGCCGCACCCTTTTGGCGGCGCAGCTGACAAAAGGCAGACGCGCGGTGCTTGAAATCGGCGGCTTGCTCGGTCTTGCCGGCGTAACGGCGTTTATCGTTTTCTGTTACGAATACAGCGGTTTCCTTTACCGTGGCGGGATGCTGTTGTTTTCGGCTCTTTGCGTGCCGCTCATTTTTGCGGCCGCCCGTCCGGAAACGCTGCTTGCGCGCTTTTTCACCCTGCCGCCACTGCGCAAAACAGGCGCCTTTTGTTATGAAATATATCTGTTCCAATTCCCCGTCATCGCGCTGACAACCCCGGCCGTCAACACAAGCGGCAACAGCCTTTGGCTGCGCGCTGAACAGACTGCGTTCATCCTGCTGGCAGCGTGGCTCGTCTACCGTTTCATCGACAATCCCATACGCTTCGCCGGCGCGCGCCGTTTATCAAAGCTGGCTGAAGAAACCGCAAGCACGGCCGGCCGCCGGCGCCTGATTCGTTACGGGGCCGCCTGCGCGCTCAGCGGCGCGCTGCTGGTTGCAAACGTATCCGCGGCGTCGGGTTTGTTCCATATCGTTCCGGACAGTTACGAACAAGGCGTCACCAACCTTCTGCCTGCCGCGAACGCCGCCGCGGAGCGGGACGGCGAGCCGTCCGTTGTGTCGAAACCCGATGCAGCAATTGCCGCGCCCTCGCCCGAAGAACATGCAAGTCCCTGGCAAAGGGCCGCCGCCAACTCGCCGCGGATTATCGCTTCGGCGCCGCTTTACGAAAGCGGAAAAATCCTCTCGAAAAAGCGCATTACCGTGCTGGGCGATTCCATCATGTATGATGTCGGGCGTTATCTGAAACCCGGATATCCGAATATGGACATCCGCTTCGAGGTCGGTTTCCAGATTTGGAATGCCAAAGATTTGATTATACAAATCAAAAAAGAAGGCCGGCTGGGCGATATCGTGGTCATCGAATTGGGCACAAACGGTACCTGCCCGAAAAAAATGCTTCTCGCTTTGGTCCGCGAAATCGGCGCCGGACGGAAAGTTATCTTCTGCAACACCAGGATTCCGAATCCCTGGGGTCCCGCCATCAACCGCAATATGCGCGACGTGGTACTGCAAACCCCCGGCACTTTTTTGGCGGACTGGTATACCGTCAGCGCCAATCACGACGAATACTTCTGCAAAGACGGCGTCCATACCGTCGCCGCGGGTGCAAAAGCCTATGCCGCGATGCTGCAAAGCGCGATTCAAAAAGCCGAGACCGCCAAGACAAATTGAAGGCAGATACAAAGATATGCGAAAAAGCGCCCTCGCAATGCGGTATGCAGGGGCGCCTTTGTTTGAACGGCTGTGTGAAGAAGGAGATGTTTTCCCTATCCGCCGCCGTGCGCGGCTACGGGCTGTCCGCTACACTTCCCCCGCGGCGTCACTTTTGCCGTGCGCAAGGAGAATCGCCTCACGGTTGACGCCGGTCGCGGTTTCGATATCGGCGATTTCTTCCTCTGTCAGGGCGGACAGCGTGCCGTCGGCACGGATGCTGTCGAGGCCTTTGATGACCGCGTCGAAGCGTTTTTTATTGATTTTATTCTTCAGCGCGAAGAATAGACAGACCGTCAGCAGCACGACAGGAACAGCGATGAAGGTCCATTTGATGCCGGAAACAACGCCCGTTTTCGCATATTCGGCCGGGTCAAAGGCGGCCGAACTGGTTTTAATCAGGTTATATTGATTTTGGTCAAAACCGAGCGCGCTCAAGCCGATGCCTAGCAGAAAGATGGCCACGCCGCTGGCGGCTTTTCGCAGGAAGGTCGTCATGCCGCTGTAAATGCCCTCACGCCGCGTGCCGCTGACCATTTCGTCGAGGTCGTAAATATCCGCAAGCATCGACCAGGTCGCCAGGTTGCCCGCGGACGCACCGACGGCGATGAGCACGGCGAAAAACAAAATCACATAGACGGACGTGGTGCTGTCGATGAAAACAAACAGCAGCGTCGTCAAAATCCACAAAGGTATCCCGATATAGAGCGGGAAGGCCTTCCCCTTTTTCTTCGCGATGGATCCCTGAGGGATCATGAAGAGCATCTGGAACACCAGCAGCGCGCCGACGATGAGTTCGTAACTTTTGTACTTCAGCACGACAAGATCGATGTAAAAAATGAAGACGGCCAGCACAAGGTCCACCGCGACCTGGAACGAAAGGAAAATGCCCAGGAAATTGCGGTATGGTTTGTTGGAAAAGACAGAGAGCCACTGTTTAAAGGACACTTTTTCGGGTTTGGGCAGGTCCTTGCGCTCCCTGGTGCCCAGGAAAGTTACAATCCAGCAGGCGCCGAACACTGCCGCGAGGACAGCGGCCATCGCGAGGTAACCGCTCTTTTGCGCCGGGCCGTTGACGGAACCGCCGATACTTTTAATGATGATGCCGGGGACCACGGCGCAGACAAGCGAAGAAGCGCCCGACATCAGCATGCGGACGGTGGTAAAGGAAGTCCGTTCGTTGTAATCGGAGGTCATATCCGACAAAATGGCGTTGTACGGCACCATGACAATGGTAAACGCCGTGCCGAAACTCATATAGGCAATGGCATGATAGATAATTTTAACGGACATATCCTCAATGCCGAAGGAAAAGAACATCATCAGGAAAGACAGCGCGACCGGAACGGCGCCGATTAGAAAATAGATTCTGCGGCGGCCGAACTTCGAACGGGTACGGTCCGACAGCCTCCCCATCAAAGGGTCGGTGACGGCATCCCAGATTTTACCAGCAAGGATAATGCCCGTCGCCGCCAGGATGGGCACCTCCTCGACGAGTACGAGGAAGTTCATGTACAGCGTGCTGAACACCAAAAACGCGCCGCCGCCGTAGATGTCGCCGCAGGCATAGGAGAGTTTCGCTTTTATCCGGTTCATGGACACAACCGCCTTTCCGGCCGCCGGAGCGGCATATAAAAACAGCGCGCCGGCCTTTGACGGTCGGGCGCGCGGCATTCAGCAGCGCTGCCGAAAAACTTTCAGAATGTCGGGGTCGCCGCCCTGCTCGAGGATAAAATCGGTAAACGGTTTGTGCGCGAATACGACGCCGGTGATTTCGGGGTCGAGGCCGTTGAGAATCTCGGCAAATGGCCTATGGGCGAGAGCCGACAACACCTGCAGGCGGTCCCTGCTTTCTTTCTGCACTTCCCGCCTGTCGGGCGGATAACCTTCCGCAAAACCGGGGCTGAAGAGTTTTTCGAACACAAACTCGAGGTTGACGCCGCCTCCCCAGCCGAATCCTTTGTTCAAGGGCAGGGAAATACAGTTGCCGCCGTTGATTTTGCCGAAAAGCCATGCGTCAAGCGGGTCGGCAATCAGGCCGCAGAAAACATTCGGGTACTGCATGACGGCAATCGCAAAGCCCTGGCCCGTGCCACAGCCGCCGACGACGAAGTCCGCGGCGCCCGAATTGAGCGCGGCTGCGGCCATCAGCGCGGTATGGATATAAGTAAGACTGACGGCCGTCGTCTCGGGCGTCATACCGATGTTGAATATACGGGAGCCTGTCTTTTGCAGCGCCTCGACGATGAGCGGATTTTTGTCACGGGCGGAGAATTCGTTGACCACAGCGATTTTCATGAAAACATCCTTCCGGTGCGCCGAACGGCGACGGTTATTTTTTCCCGAGCCTGAATATCGATAAAAAGCCCTTGCGCTTGGGCAGCGGCTTGTCGCCGTATGCGTCAAGTTCGACGGCCCGGTTCTCGCGCGCGGATTCGATGGCGGCCAGGGCGAAACGCAGCACCTCGCGGCCCCTCTCGCCCGTCAGCAGCGGCGGCGTGCCGTTTTTCACGGATTCGATGAAGTCACGCGTGGAATTGATAAAAGAGTCCTGCCAGTCGTGCGGCATATCCCAGTATTCCGTTAACTTGCCGTCGCGGTACATCAGCACAGGCGCGACATCCGCGAGCATTTCCGCGGTGCAGCGGGTAATCCACAGCACGCCGCGCGAGCCGGTCACTTCCATACGCTCGTCGCAGGTATAGTATTTGCCTTGAATATAGAGTTCCTCCGAACTGGTGATGTCCCAGGTGCCGTAAACCTTTTTATCCTTATACTTCCACATTATAACGGCCGGGGCGTCCTGGTACACCGTCGGAAAGACAGGGGTTTCGTCGATCCACGCGCAGACCTTTTCGACGGGGCCCAACAGATCGACGAAAAGGGAAAACTTATGGTAACCGTCGTCAAAAACAAGCGGTCCTCCGCCGGAGAGGCTCTCGTTGAGGCGCCAGGTCCATGAAAGGGTGTCGACTTTCCAGCCGGTCGGAGGGAGGCTGTCGACGTCCTTGACGCCGGCCATTTTCGCGCGCGCTTTGGCGGCCGGCGCGTTGTTGGAGTTCAGGGCGCCGTTGTTCATCTTATAGCGGATGCCGCGCACCTCGCCGATTTCGCCGTCGGCTATCATTTTTTTGACCAGCTGATACGGCGGATAATGCACGAAGTTTTCATAGACCTTCAGGCAAACGTTCGCTTCCTTCGCCGCCGCTATCATGATATCGCATTCCTCGAGGTTGAGCGCCATCGGCTTCTGGACGGAGACGTGCTTGCCCGCTTTGCAGGCAGCGACCGTCATTTCGCAATGCAGATGGTGGGGCACCAGCAGCTCCACGGCGGTGACTTCCGGGTCCGCGAGTACCGCTTCGTAGGAATCATAGATTTTTTCAATACCGTGTTCGGCCCCGAACTTTTTTGCGGCGCCGGCGTTTTTATCGTAAACGCCCCATAAGACGGCGTCGTCCCTGCCGGCGTAACCGGCGACATGGAGTGTGGCGATCCGGCCGCAGCCGACAAGCACGAATTTCATGGCAGACATGGCTTTCTCCTTCTTTACAGCGTTTCTTCGTCCCTCGCCTTTTCGTAGGCGGCCCGTTTTTCCCGGATATAGGCGGGGATGGGGACGTCCCACCAGCCGAAGGCCTTGCCGCCGGTCAGGGGATATTCGCGGGAGACGTCGACGCTGATGAGCGCGGGGCCTCCGCCGGCGAAAGCGCTAGCAAGCGCTTCTTTGACGCCTTGTTGATCCTTCGCAGGATAGGCGGATATGCCGAACGCCTTCGCGACGGCCGCGAAATCGGGGCTGTATACCCGGCCGTCCCGCTCAAAATCGTTGCCGAAAGCGGTTTCACCGCCCAGGGCGTCCATCTGCAAATCTTTGATGGCCATCCAGCCGCTGTTGTTTGCCAGAATGACGACGACGGGGATATTGTACTGCGCCATGGTGGCCAGTTCCTGCATCGTCATCATGAAGTCGCCGTCGCCGAGCACCGCGGCAACCGGCCTGCCGGGCTGCGCCAATTTGGCGCCCAGGGCGGCCGGGAATGCCCAGCCCATGGTGGAAAAGCCGCCCGTGGTCAGGTTGCACAACGGTTTTTTATAGCAGTATTCCTGGAACAGCTGCGCCTGCGTGTTGCCTGACGAAGTCGATATGATAGTGTCGTCCGGCAAATTCTCGTTCAGGATGCCGATCAACTGTGAAATGGTAAGGACCGGCGAATCGACGGCGCGGTTGGCGGCGATTTGTTCGAACCACTTCGCGCGCCGGTCGGCAATTTCCCGCAGATAGGCTTCGTCGCGCTCAAAAACACAGGGGTCGTCAAGCAGTTTTTGCAGGCAGTCGGTATAATCCGCGACGATGCCGAAATCGGGCGTATAATTTTTGCCCAGTTCGCCCGGATCGATATCGATATGAATCAGTTTGGTGTCGGGGAAATTGAAACTGGCGCCTTTGCGGTAGGAGCAGGTCGTCTCGTCGGCAAAGCGTGTGCCTATTGCCAAAATGACGTCCGCTCTTTGACAGACCGCCAGGCCGGGCGGCGTGCCCTTTGAGCCGGTATGGAAGCAGTATTGCGGGTGTGTTTCGGCAACGGCGCCCTTGCCCGCGAGAGTGGTCACGACAGCCGCTCCCCATTTTTCAGCAAGGGCGGTAATCAATTCGGGCGAGCCGGGGCGAAGCGTCCCGCCGCCGGCGAGGATTACGGGCCGTTTCGCTGTTTTCATCAAATCGATGACCGCCTTGATCTGGTCGGCTCCCGCCCGCGGAAGCGAGCCCGCAGGTTTGGCCGCGCCTGAGCCGATCTGCACGTCGGCCTGCGCCGCCTGTACATCCATCGGCAAAGCGATAACGCAAGGGCCGCTCCTGCCCCGGGTCATCAAGTCCATGGAGCGGCGCATGATTTTCGGCAGCTGCGCAACGGATTCAGCGCGCCAGCTCCTTTTTGCGAGCGGTTCCAGGCTTCTGATAATATTGCTGTCCTGGTAACGCTCGATTTCCTGCAAAACGCCCGTACCCTTCATGTGGACATGGGTATCGCCGCACAACTGCAGGAACGCGGACGAGTCGACATAGGCGGTCGCCAGGCCGATGCTTGTGTTCAGCGTACCCGGGCCGATGGACGAAAAGACCGCGAGCGGTTTGCCGCAGGTTCGAAAATAACCGTCCGCCATCGCGGCGGCGGCCTGCTCGTGTTTGACCTGAATGTACTTGATGCCGCCCGCCTGCTCCTCGCGCCGGATTGCGTCGAAGAGGCCGAGTACCCCGTGCCCGGGAATGCCGAGGATATAAGGTACGCCGGCTGCGGCGAGTTCTTTGACGATGATTTCCCCGCCTGTCAATTTCATATTTGCCCTCCTGCCTGATACGCCGCTTGCAAAACCGTTTGCCGGTCTGCAATAGTTTAATGTTTTAACGCACAACAGCAATTATTATAAAGCAAACCGCCCTGGGTGTAAACTACGGGCAGTAACATGGAAAGAAAAATCAGAAGAGATAACGGATCATGACGTAAAAATGGACAGAGCAGCCGGCGATAACGACCAAATGAAACACCATGTGCGCAAACTCCACGGTTTTACCCAAACGCAGGAAAATAAGCCCAAACGCCTGAAGAAGCCCGCCGGCGATCAGCAGGAGCAACGCCTTGAGGTCGATAAGGTCTAAAATGGGAAAAACCGACGAAAACATGACAACCCCTTCGCCGAGATAAAGGACGATGCGAAGCGCTTTCGTTTTTTCAAAGAATAAGACCGTTGAGAGGATTCCCGCGGCGGCGCAGCCCCACGCCACCGCCAGCACAAACCACGCGGTGCCGGGAGACCTGTCATACAGGCCGATGAGAGCGCAGGGCGTCGCCGTACCGGCGATGAGCAGAAAAATCATCGAATAGTCGATGACGCGGGTGATTTTTTTCCATCTGCCGCCGGGCAAACCATGATAAAGCGCGGAAGCCCCGAACATCGTTACCAGGGAGAGGCCGTAGACAAGCGCCGACGCCCAGTCGCGGGGCCGTCCCGGTGCCGACGCGTCCGCCAGGCAGGCGGCCAGCGCGCCCAAAGCGAGCAGAGCCCCCGCCGCGTGCGTGAGGGTGTTCAGTTTCTCTTCCCTGGCCGTATAGACTACGAGCGGGATGCCGTCGGTCAGCATGCTTCTGAAGGCCCCCATAGCAGAATAGCAGTTATCAGCGGTTGATCTGTTACGCCGCTCAATCGATGTCCCCGCTTTGCAGGAAACCGTCAACAATATTGTTATAAGCGATAAGGTGATGATTCCAAGGGCGCTTCACGCCCGTGAATCGGTTGTCATGCACCGATGAAGCGCTTTCTTCCCCGCCGGCGGAAACCCCCGTTTTGCCTCCGATAAATGTGTTTTCGTAGATATCTATCGAATGCGCCGGTTCTACCAAGCAGATATAGCCGCGGCTGCCGGCACCGTTAAGGAAGGTGTTGCCGCAAATACGGATGTGGCCGTGCGCCGCCGGCGTATGGTTGCCGATGGCCGGCGAAAAGCCGCCGCACTCAAACTTGCATCCCGAAATAAGAATATGGCGGCAGACCGTTTGATCATCACAGATATCCGTGGCCGCGTAGGCGCCTTTGGTCGCCCAGTCAAGCTGAATAAACTCCGATTTGTCCGTACCTTCCATGGAAGGTTCGAATATGCAGTGTTCCACCGTGACGTATTGGCTTGAATTGCACTCGTAATAATGCCAGGTGTGGCCGTTTTTAAACTTGCAGTTGCTGACGCGCAGGTCGCGCGAGTGTGAATTGTTGAGGAGCGTCGCTTTTGAATCGATAGCCGCGTTTCCGTCGAACGTCGCGCCGATGATATCGACGTTTTGCGTTGCGGCATATCCGCCCATATCGGGTTTGGTGTAATTGGCGAGCAGGTACATTTGACCGTTTCCGCCCCGCAGAAGCACCGCGCCGTTTTCAAATATCAGGCGCTGGTTGGAATAGTAAAGCAGGCAGGTATTAATCCGGTAGATGCCCGCCGGGAAGAAAACGGTGCCGCCCGTCTCCCGGCAGGAGTCAAGGGCCGACTGCAGAGCCGGCGCGTCGTCCGCCGTACCGTCGCCGGCCGCAAAGAATTCGGCTTTAACATTGATTGCGTTCATTGTAGTCACTATCCGATAAAAATTTCTTTATGTTGTTATTGTATCATAATTGCGTTCTTGCGGGAAAAGGATTTAAAGTTGCTTCGCAACCCTCTTGCGGTGCCCGAAACGGCTTTTGCGCCTTGGGGCGGCGAGCCGTTTCGACCGCTGCGCCAACCCCGCCTCGCTCCCCCCCCGCCGCAGGCGGCGCTTCGGCGGCGTTGCCCGGCACGCTCCATGTGGGCTGTTATAGAAGAAGGATTTGAAGTTGCTTCGCAACCCCTCTTGCGGTGCCCGAAACGGCTTTTGCGCCTTGGGGCGGCGAGCCGTTTCGACCGCTGCGCCAACCCCGCCTCGCTCCCCCCGCCGCAGGCGGCGCTTCGGCGGCGTTGCCCGGCACGCTCATTGTGAGCTGTTATTGAAGAAGTATTTGAAGTTGCTTCGCAACCCCTCTTGCGGTGCCCGAAACGGCTTTGCGCCTTGGGGCGGCGAGCCGTTTCGACCGCTGCGCCAACCCCGCCTCGCTTCTCCCGCCGCAGGCGGCGCTTCGGCGGCGTTGCCCGGCACGCTCCGCGTGCCTCGGTTCTTTTCAACTCCCTGCCAAAGCGACAGGCACCGACTTTGCGGTGCCTGTCGCTTTGGCAGGGGCAGAAGGATTTGAACCCTCGGCACGCGGTTTTGGAGACCGCTGCTCTACCAGCTGAGCTATACCCCTTTATTGGTGGGCCATCAGGGACTCGAACCCCGGACCAACCGGTTATGAGCCGGTTGCTCTAACCAACTGAGCTAATGGCCCGAACTCCCTTTCGGCGAGCAGTGATAATCATAGCAAACGGCGCTTTTTTTGTCAATCACCGGCGAGGGAAAAAGCAGGGGCGCCGGCCGGCGCCCCCTTGCGGGTTTATGCCTGTTCTATATATCGCCGGAGATTATCCAGGCCGATTTCAATGGCCTGCATATTGTCTTCCATGCCCTCGAATTCCATGCTGATATAACCTTTATAACCTTCTTTTTTCAGAATCGACAGGCACTGCTGCACCGGAACGTCGCCGTGGCCGATAATGGATCCTCTCAGGAAGTTGCCCGCCCTGCTGCGGAAGAAGCCGTAACCGGGATCGGCGCCGTTGCCGTTTTTAACGTGGAAATCTTTGCAATGGACATGTTTGGCAAAGGGCGCCAGGCGGCCGGCCGCCTTCTCGGGCGGCTCGTCGGCGCAGAGAAAGTTGCCGATGTCGAGCAATACGCCGAAGTTCTCCTTACCGACGGCGCCGACCAGTTTCTCGAGGCGGTCGCTGTCCTGGCAGAAGAAACCGTGGTTCTCGACCATGGTACGAATACCCTTTTCCCCCGCGTATTCGGTCACCCTCCGGCACCCTTCCGCAAGGACCCTGAGGGCGTCGTCAAATATTTTATACGACCGCTCCGGTCCTTTGAAGCCGCCTGTTGCGTCGTGGCGCATGCCTGCCGCGCCAAGGATGGCCGCGATGTCAATCTGCCCGCACAGGCGCTCGACTTCCGCGTCGAGGCTCGGCGCGTTGAGCAAGTCGGCGCCTACGGTATAATTGGCGACGGGCAGGGAGTATTTTTCGCTCGCCTCACGGATGCGCGCGGCATACTCCGGCAGCGTTATACCCTCGGGCGGTTTCAGTTCGGTAAACTCGATGGCGTCAAAACCCATCTCTTTGACTTCGGGGATAAGGCCGAGCTGATCGTAAAGGCCGGAGTTAAGCAGTTTTTGAAAGCTGTAACTGCTGACGCACGTTTTCATGCCGTTCCTCCTTCGCCGATACGGGCGCGCAAAAATTCAACCGCTTTGCCGATATCCGCAGCCGGGTCGTCGCCTACTTCGCGTTCTATGGTCAGGAAGCCGCGGTAACCGATATCGTCGAGTGCGGAAAGGTACGCCGGCCATGGCACCTGCCCTTCGCCGAGCGGTACTTCGATAAACGACGGACCCGTGACAATTTCGGACTTCGCCAGGCCGTAAATGACTTCGGGGCTTTGCTCCGCGAGGCGAACGCCGTCCTTTGCGTGGGTATGAACGATGTAATCCCTCAAATGATAGACGGCCTGCGCGGGATCGTCGCCGGTCACCATGACAAGATTCGCAGGGTCCAGGTTGACGGAAACGCCCCGTGAGCCGAGGCTGTCCAAAAAGCCCTTCAGCACCAAAGACGTTTCAGGCCCGGTTTCGATGGCGAAATGCGCGCCGACATCGTCGGCATATTCGGCCAGTTCACGGCAGGCTTCCTGCATAATCTTATAGCGGTCGTGCGAGGGGTCTTCCGGCACGACGCCGATATGGGTGGTGACGACATCGGTACCCAGTTCCTTTGCCAGGTCGAGAATCAACTTGCTGCGGTCGATTTTTTCACGGTTTTTTTCTTTTTTCGTGAATCCTCCGCCGCCGAGATCGCCGCAGAGCGCAGAGATCACGAGACCGTTGTCAGCAACCAGGCGGGCGAAATCCCGGCGTTTTGCGCCGGTCAGATTTTCGGGCGCCATCTCGCCGTAAGTGGAGTAGACTTGAATGCCCGAAGCGCCGAGCAGCGCCGCCTTTTTGACCGCCTCGGGTATCGGAAGCCGGAAACTGTCGATGATGACGCCGATAGGGAATGAATACATCAGGCTGTGCCTCCTCGTTGTGTGTTGGAGATATTGTATTCGAAACGCCTCGCGTTTTCAACAAAACATTAATTATTTAAGCCGCGGAGATATCCGCCAGCGAAGTGGAACAATACAGCGCCGTACTCTTGAATACGGTCCAGTCCATCACCGAACTGTGGCTGCCCCAGGTATCGTAGACTTCGATGTATTCCTTGGTCAGTTTGAATTCCGAAGCGCCGAATGACAGCGCTTTTTCAAGCCGGTAATACCCCACACCAGCAAAATAGTGATTTGAAAACCAATCGCAGCCGATCGCCGTCAGGCAGCCTATAACGACCGGTTCGCCTTGACGGATGGTTTTGGTGATGACTGTCGAAGCCCTTGCCGTCGGCGGTGTGCTGAATGATAAGGCGCCGCCCGTCATCTCGGCAAGCCATTTTGACATCGCCGTTTTCAACGCCGTCATCAATGCGCCCGTAATCACGTCCGGCACCATGGTGATGGCTGAATTCGCATTATCGATGACATGCTGCGCCGCTTGCGTATAACCTTTTGAGTACAGATAATAGGCCAGGCCCATATCGAGCGTGCCGACCATTTCGTAACTCTCGCTCAGGCCGAGATCATTGACCTGCCCGTTATCGAAGAAAAACGAGAAGTAATCCGTCATATCGTCATAAATACCGCTGAGTTCGGCATACATCTCGGCGTCGGAAGGCAGATTGGCATAACCGCGGCCGTCGCGGTAAAAGGCAAGCGCCATCATGGAGGAGGCTTTGCCGCAGATGCCGCTGCCGACATCGTCTTCATAATACCACTGCGTCCGGGGCACCATATAGGTTTTATCGACCAGGACAGATTCCTTCACGGAGTAGCTTTCGCCCGCGTTGTCCATAATCAGCTGTTCGACATAGGCGTTGATTTGAGCAATGTCAACATTGTGCCGCACCCTGCCGATATAGTAAAAAAGCGCATCGAGAAGGTATTGAAAAAACTCCGGCTTACCGGCCGAGGAAAGCATCGCTTTCGATTTGATTTTTGTTACGGCGGTGAGCAGCTGCGCGTTTTCGGCGGCAACGCCGCTGATAAAAGCCGGGTTCTGCGCGGCCAGCGTCTGCCTGTAAACGGAATATTCCTTCAGCGTACGCTTAACTTCGCTCGCGGGGACCGTTATGCCCGCCTGGCTGACGTAAGTGCCGTCCCGAAGGAGGTTGAAATAAAGCAATGGGCTGATATAAAAGGTTTTGGCGATATTCCCGGACTCGAACGGGGAAGGCGCAAAGCGCTGCTCCATGATATACGGAAGGTCGTTGGAAAGCGATATGATAACATAGCCGTCAATACCGCCGGTGAAGGGGAAACAGTAATATCCGACCGTTCCGTCCGCGCTGTACAACGCCCGGCCCGCCGACAGAACAAAACGGCGGCCGCGCGTATCGGGCGCGGGAGCGTTATCACCGTTCAAAGGCTTTTCAAGTGAAGCGAGCGAGAAAACCGCGATATTTCTGGCCGCCGCCTCACTGATGCGGGATACTCCCGTCGTTTTCGCCGATACGGGAACCATAAGTGCTCCGGCCGCCAGCGCGGCGGCAAGCGCGAGTGCAAGCAAACGTTTTTTCATCATACTACCTCCGCTTTCCATCATCCTGGTGAAAGCGCCCTCCGTGCTTTGGACGGAGGGCGCCTGAATTTATGCCGTATTGCCAGGTATTTTACAGCATGAAGAAGTTGCCTGTGGTTTGATCAATGCTGCAAATGTAGTTCTCGACGTCCGTAACGACACCGGCGTCGCTGGTGTCCACATTGCCGTCGCCGTTGACATCGCCGGCTTTGACCTTGAAAGGAGCGGCGTTCCAGTTGAGGTAGAAGTTCTCGTAGTCGATGATAAGGCCGCTGTCGCCGCTGTCGATATTGCCGTCGCCGTTGATGTCGCCGAACAGGACGGCATAATAAGTGGCGATGACGATGCCGCCGAAGGCCAGCCTGACTCTGGTACCCGTCCCTCTGCCGAAACTGGTCGGAACAACGCTGAGGACGGCGCCGCCGATAGTGCGGACAAACGAATCCTGGAAACCGCCGTAGGTAAGGCCGAAGATAAACCTTTGCGTAGGCGAATTATTGACCACAACCGGCGTAATGGGATTCCCGTAATAGTCGACGGAGGAGTCAAGCACCGGCGCAATACCCGGCGGCAGAAGATACACAAGGCCGTACATCGCGTCATACAGGGCCTGGGCCTGGGCATCCACCAAAGCCTGCTGATCGGCGGTAATATCCCGCCTGAATGCCTGCGTCGCATTAAGCGTTGCAATGAACGCCTGAATGCTGGCGGACGTGTATTGGCTGAAATCCATCGTGTTGAGCATTTCGTTGGCCTGTTGGACGTAATAATCCAGCTGCAGGTAGTCGGCAAACGGAACGAAAGGTTTCAGCCCGAGGACGGCTTTCATCAGCATGTGCCGGGCTGCCGAAATCTTGGACTGGCGGTATGTGCCGGTGGTATCCGCCAGCGCGGCGTTCTTGACGGCGACCGCGAAGTTATAAGCGGTCTGATATGCCGACCAGCTGGCGGCCGTATAGTCTGCCTGCTGATAATTGGCCGCGGCGCACTTCTGAATGAGTTTGTTGAGATGGATGACACTGGTGGTCCCTCTCAGCTGCAGGCGGTTGTAGTAGTAGGTCAGGCGATAGGATGCGTCGGTATTGGCGATCAGATCCAGATTTTCGGGATTCTCTTCATAGGCGGCAAGGAGAGCCTCCACCTCTTTACGGGCTTTGTCAAAGCACATAAAAGCCGCCAGTTCCGAATAGTCCTCCTGGTCCATGAAGAAATAATTTGCGTTGTAATAATTCTTTCCCTCATTGGACGGATAGTAGGAAAGCAGCTTGTTTTTCAGCGCGGCATAGGTGACAAGAGGCGTACCTGCCGGCGCTTTGCGGACATAAGTCGCGTCGGACCACAGGCCTATCAGTTTGGTGACGATGGGCAGCAGGGAACCGAGCATCGTGTTCGCATAGTCGGCCAGATACTGGCTGAGTGTCTGAATAATCGAACGCAGGGTGGATTTGCCGAAAATAGCGTCGACGGAATTGATGTTCATGGGCATAATCGCGCGGTTGCCGAACATGCCGTTGACGAGGCGCGCGATGGTGTTGAACAGTACCGTCACGACCGGTTTGTTAAGTTCCGAATTGGGATTGCGGTAAACGATGCTCAACAGCCCGACATAGTTGAAATCAAGCACGTTGCCGATGAGCCAGTTCATGATCAGGTACTGCGAGCCCGTAAACTGGGCGGGCAGCCAGTTGAGCGGAATGATATCAAAAATGATTTTGTCGATTTTGGTCCAAACCGAATCCGTAGGCAGGATATCGGAGGTATCAAACAAGCCGGGGTATTTGTTCAGCAGGTAGTTGACTACGTGGCTCAGTGTCTGTTCAAAAGTCAGGTTGATGGGGATGGCCATATCCGTCATGCCGTTGAGGTAGTAACGGATCAGCACGGTGCCGACTTTGAAGATGCCGTCGGTATCGGGGTTGAGCGTGCCTGCGGCAATCATCGCGTCAAAATCATACTCGGGCAGGATATCCTTGGACATACTGATGAGCAGATAGGTCAGCACGCTTCTGATGGTGGTGGCCGTCTCCGGAATCTCGGCATACTCCACGAACTCGTTGATGAGAAGCCTGGCGAGATACGCATAGCACTCCGGCATGGTCATGGCGTTGATTTCCGCTTCCGTCTTGAAAACCGTCGTCGCTTTCAGGAAGCCGAGGTTCGGTATCAGCGAAAGTGCAACTCGAACGATGTCGCTGATAAAGGTGACAAAAGCGTCGGTAATATGAAGGCCCGTGTCGTCGAGATAAGCGAAAGAATGGAAACCGCCATCAACCAGAAGGAACTCCAGCGCGGCCGTCATTTTGGACAGAGGCGTCAGAAGGTCTTCGGGTTCATAGACGATTTCGGTGCCCATGATGCCGACGACAATCTCAATGACCATATCGAGGTTCTGCACCGTCGAAGGATCGCCGCCGGGATATTCCGGGCTGAAGTCGACGCCCGCAAGTTCGAGAATCATCCTCGCAAGCAGCGGGACGACGATATCCTTGATGCCGGCGTTGATCAGGTCGGTGGTCAGCGTATAGACACTCGTCGTGAAGATGTTTGTCTTGCCGGCAAGGCCGGGCATGATGCCACCCTCGTAGGAATCGGTCGCCGGATCGTAAGTGCCGACAATCAGCGAATCGATCAACTTTTGTACCAGCGAATTGGCCGTCGTTCCCGCGGGAGGATCCACGCCGTCGTTGAGCGATTTGAGGACCGACGCTTTCAGCGTCCCCGGGATGTCATGGACCGTGGCAGGCAGGTCTGTGACCGTTTCAACAAAGCCGTAATCGAAGGTATCGTCGATGATTTTGCCGATCCGTTCATAATTGGCTTTCATGAACTTAGCCAAACCGATAATGACATCGATATCCGTCTGGCCCGGGCTGGTCCGCAGGGGGCAGTTCTTAATCCAGTACATGTCCATGCGTTCGATGTCGCCGAAACTGAACAGATTAAAGGCATAGTTGAGGTAATTCCAGTTCCAGAAACTGGTGATGGAATTGATCGCGGTGTCGATGCTCGTCAGTTCAAGCGTCTTGGAGGAAATATAGATATCAACGGTAAACCTGATATCCGCCTCCTGCAACTGCTTGTCGACCATGTCAAGCAGCATGGAAGCCGCCTGCTGCGCCGTGACGTAAGGCTGGTCGAGCTTGTTATAGCCGCCGGCCGTCACATACTGGGCGTATGCCGCATGGGCCCCGAAAGGAATCGCGGACAGGAGCATGACCACCGCCATGATGATGCCCAGGATTCGTGTGGACTGTTTCATTGAATCGCACCTCCGATAAATAAAAGGCTGTCTCTGCAGTATTGGTAATACAAGGCGGCGTTGATCGTTACGGGCAAATTGATGAAATACCGGACAAACTTATACCCATAATGATTATATAAACACTGCCGCACCTTGTCAAGCCTCCACTCGAATTTTATGAGTTGATCCGCCAGGCAGACGTGTTAAAATCCGCAGGGGGAAATATCGGCAAACAGTTGATTTTTCGTCAATGGTTGACTATACTATCAAAGTGTCCGACCCCGAAGGGAACGGACCCGCACGGAGAGTTGTCCGAGCTGGTCTAAGGAGCACGACTGGAAATCGTGTAAGTCGCAAAACGGCTTCGAGGGTTCGAATCCCTTGCTCTCCGCCAAACAAAAAGCCGGCTGCCGCACGCGGCCGGTTTTTTGATATGTAAAAGAAATACATTTAATGATTAGGAGCCAAAAATGGGTTTTGCGGAACTGATGGTTCTTGCCGTCGGGCTCTCGATGGACGCGTTCGCCGTCGCCGCGTGCAGAGGCCTCGCCATGAAGAAATTCGACGCTAAAAACGCTCTCGTCACCGCCTTTTTTTTCGGCGGGTTTCAAGCGCTGATGCCCCTATTAGGCTGGCTGCTCGGCAGGCAATTTGAGAAGTACATCACCGGCGTCGACCATTGGATTGCTTTTGCGTTGCTTGGCTTCATCGGCGGCAAGATGATTTTTGAGTTTTTCAAACCCGAAAGCTGCCCGGCAGACGGCGCCGAAAAAATCAATTTCAAAGAACTGACGGCGCTGGCGTTCGCGACGAGCATCGATGCGCTGGCCGCAGGAATCACTTTCGCCTTTTTGGATATCAGCGTAAGCCGCGCCGTGACGCTGATAGGAATCACCACTTTTCTGCTCTCTTTTATTGCGGCAGCCGCCGCCAGAAAGTTCGGCGGCAGACTCGGCAGGAAAGCGGAACTTGCCGGCGGGGCCGCCCTGATACTCATCGGGCTGAAGATTCTGCTTGG
>JAKJCA010000058.1 GCA_022706685.1 Bacillota bacterium | reverse complement strand
GGGTCCACTTTGATCCACAACAGCCTCCCCAAGGCGCCCAGGGTTAATCTTTGCATGGTTTTACCGGCCAGTCGTATCAGCCATAAATGTTTCGGTTTGCTGCCGGCTTTGCCGACTTTGCGGCTGAATTTTTCGGGATCTTCGGCCATTGACGCGATGGTTGTGTTAATCATCCGGTCAAACCGCCACGCGAAATACTCTGTCGCCGTCATGCCGTTTTTATCCCATTCGAAGTCCTCGATTCTGGATGACTCGATGCGAACCGTTTTCCGGTCTGTAAAAGTGATCTTTCGTATCGACGCGGGACAGCCGACCAGCGAGCCGGTACAGACATCGTAAATCGTGTTGCCTTTTTCTGTCGTCCTGGAATTGATGGACTGCATGTGCATATGTCCGGTAAAAACCAGTTGCAGCCCCCAGTCCGCAAGCGTTGATGAAACTTCCTGCCAGCCGGTCATCACAGCGTCGCCGACCATGCCCATAATCGGCGAACCCGGCAAAACAGGATAATGTACCATCGCAAAAAACAGGTCTCCGGCTGCCTTCGCCGCTTCTATCTGTGTTTTAATCCATTGCATTTGTTCGGCATCAAAACCGTGAAAATCATTGCAGTCGCCGTCACAGTTCAGTGCGAGAAGGCGGATACCGTCAGCAATCTGCGCCACATACGAATAAGTGCGCTTGTCAAAAACGAGATTGTTCGAGAACCCGAAATCCCGATACAGCGCCAGAAGTTCCTCGCGTTTGGTTCCTTCCACCGGAATACGCTTGTCCCCTTCAAAAGCTGTCGGATTGTCGCTGAAATCATGGCCTGCGGTGGTGACATAAATCTTTTTGCCGCAAGCCTTCAGTTTTTCGAGTTTTCTGATAAAACCGCGGTGGCTTTCTTTCTCGCCGTTAAAAACCAGGTCGCCGGGGATAAGCACCACACGCGTCTCTTTATCGGCACAAAGCGTTTCAAAGGCGGAATCGATGATCGCGCCGGTCTCGGCAAGGCATTTTTGTTCCTTCAAGTTGAAGCGGTCATATTCAGCGCCGCTCGCGCCGAGCGAATTCTCAAAATAATGCGGGTCGGTAATCAGGAAAAAGGAGAAAGGCTTCACAACGCACCTCTCTGTTGTTTGATACCGTATTATCGCATACCGCCGCGCTAAGCACAAGGCAAACCGGCAAATGCGACCGAAAGATTTGCATTGAAGCCGAAAGGCGAATATGATACACTGATAAAAATCAACGACTGCGGGAGGAACTTATGAAATATACCATCAATAAAAAAAATTACAGGGATTTTAACTGCCTGGAAGTCAATAAACGCGCCGGCAGAGCTTATTTTATTCCTTACACGAGCCCGGAACGGCTTGCGGGCGTTGATTACCGCGACGAACGTTACCATTCTGATATGGTGAGGGTTCTCTCCGGCGATTGGGATTTTCGCTACTATGAAAAAAACACCGATATTCCCGATGTCTTTGATACATTAAGCGAACGGTTTGATCAAGTGAGGGTCCCCTCAACGTGGCAAAGGACCGGATATGCGCCGCCCGTTTATATCAATGTCGCCTACGAATTCACCACCATGCCCCCGCGGCTGCCGAAAATGATGCCCGCCGCGGTCTACCACCGGCGGTTTGATATTAAAACCACGGATAAAAACTACTTCATCGCTTTCCTCGGCGTAATTCCGTGCGTGGACTTGTATATTAACGGCCAATACGCCGGCTACAGCGAAGGCGCGCACAACACCGCCGAGTTCGACATTACGCCTTTTGTTACCGAGGGCGACAACGACATGCTTGTCGTCGTCCATAAATGGTCCAACGCGACATTTATCGAATGCCAGGATATGTTCCGTGAAAACGGTATTTTCCGCGACGTGCTGCTTTATGAGATGCCGAAGGTTTTCATCAACGATTACTGCATCAAAACGAGGCTGACCGATGCCGGCTGGGCGCTCGACGCCGATGTGATGATTGAGGGCGCTATCCGCGGATATCAGACATTGTTCGAATTGAGGAGGCAGGGCAAAACCATCCTTTCCAAAGAAATCACGTCAGCCCAAACCAACAAGTTCACTTTTGACGGCTTGCATGTTCTCGAGTGGAGCGCCGAACTGCCGGAACTGTACGAAGCGTTTATCACCTTGAAAAACCGGAACGGAACCGTGGAGGCTGTCCGTGTGCCGGTCGGGTTTAAACGCGTGGAAATCGAGGGCTGCGTTTTCAAATTCAACGGCGCGAATATAAAAATCAAAGGTGTCAACCATCATGACACGCACCCCGTCACCGGCTACGTGATGAGTTTCGATGATTTGGAAAAAGACGTCCGTCTGATGAAGCAGCTCAACGTCAACGCCATCCGCACATCGCATTATCCGCCCGACCCCCATCTGCTGATGCTGTGCGACCGCTACGGTTTGTATGTGGTCGATGAAGCGGACATTGAGGCGCACGGAGTCTGCTTGAGCCCTTATTACAACATCAATCTCATCAGCAACAGCAAAAAATGGATCCCCCGCTACGTCGACCGTGTGTCCCGCATGTTTTACCGCGACAGAAGCCATCCCTGCGTTATCATGTGGTCGTTGGGCAACGAAGCCGGCGGTTGGAAATGCCAGGATGCCTGTTATGAATTCCTGCGCGCCAACAGCACCTTGCCCGTCCATTATGAAGGCGCGAGCCGGACGCCGCGCAGGGCATACGACGTTTATTCGGAAATGTATACCCATGTTGACGACCTTATAAAAATTAAAAACGGCACAAGAGGGCCCGAATATAAGACCAGGCCGTTTTATCTTTGCGAATATGTTCACGCCATGGGCGTTGGCCCCGGCGCTTTCGAGGAATACTGGCGGATTTTTTATTCCTCCGACATTTTCATGGGAGGCTGTGTTTGGGAATGGGCTGACCATGCCGTATACGACGAAAAAGCCCCTTACCGTTACACATACGGCGGCGACCATGGCGAGAAACTGCATGACGGGAACTTCTGTGTAGACGGTTTGATGTATCCGGACAGAACACCCCATACGGGCGCTCTCGCCATGAAAGCGGTTTACCGGCCCGTCCGGGCAAGATATGATGCCGAAAGAAGCTGTTTCGTTTTTCTCAACACCAACCGTTTCCGCAGCGCCGATTATCTTACGGTTCGTTGGGAGATCCAGCTCAACGGCGTCAAAGCATCCCAGGGAAGCATAGCCCTCGATGCGAAGCCGCAAGGCGAGCAAACATGCGATATACCTTTGCCCGAGGCCGGGAACAAAGATTTGACCGTTACATTCGCTTATCTTGACGCACAGGGTTGCTGCGTCGCAAGCGAACAAATTCTTCTCGCCCAAGGCGCTTTCGCTGTTTATTTGCAAGAAAAAGGCCCGGTGGGATTTGAGGAAAACAGTAAAGAAATCAAAGCCGTTTTCGACGGCGGCAGCGTCAGTTTCGACAAAGTGACGGGCAATATCTGCGGCTTTACAAGCCGCGGCCGCGATTTAATGAATTTCAATCCCGTCGAACAAACCGGTTTGCGGCCGAACATTTTCCGGGCGCTCCTCGACAATGACAGGCGCATGCAAAAAGCCTGGCTGGACGCAGGTTACGACCGCTGCGTTTCCGTGCTGAAAGATATACGCGCGCAACAGCTCGGCTCTTGCCTCTCGGTCGGCGTGAAATGGGCTGTACATTGCAACGGGAAAGAAGCGTTCGAAGCAGGCGTTGAATACCTGATTAACGGAAAGGGCGAAATCAAGGTTGAGGCGTCGCTGAAACCGAGCGTAAAAACGGAAACGCGCCTGCCGCGTTTCGGTCTGGCCATGGAACTCCCTGCCCAAATGAGCGAGGTCGAATACTACGGACTCGGCGAAGCTGAAAACCTGCCCGATTTTAAAGAGCAGTGCCTGCTGGGCATTTACCGCGCAAACGTATCCGATATGCACGAACCCTACATCAAGCCGCAGGATAACGGCAATCATTCGATGACCCGCTGGCTGCGCGTCGGAAAGCCGGACGGACCCGGCCTGCTTTTCCTGGCCCAGGGGGCTCCTTTCAGTTTCAGCGTTCACAACTACACGCAAACGCTGCTGCAAAATGCGAAACACCGCGAGGATGTTTACGATCAGAATACCACTGCTTTATGCATTGACGGTTTCGTTAGGGGAACCGGCACCTCTGCCTGCGGCCCCGACACGCTTGAACCTTATATCGTCGACGCCAAAGAAGGCTTGCGTTTTGAATTTATGGTCAAGCCGCTGTAACCGGTATATAGCAACATTCGAGCCCGCGTGTCAATATCGCGGGCTCGAATGCTTTTGCTGAGGATTAGAACTGCGGCAGGTATAACCGGTGGGCCTGCAGCATTTCTTCAAAACACTTTAAAGCGTTTGACCAGTCGCCGACGAGCGGATGGAGCATCAGCGCGTTCATCGCATCCGAACGGCTGCCGCTGAGCGCTGCCTTCACCGTGTATTTCTCATATTCCTTGACAATTCTCATCAAACCGATGATATGCCTGTTGTCCGTTTCACCGAGCGGAAGCGGTGCCGCGCCCTGCGCGCCGACACGGGCGGCGATTTCCACAATATCGCCGTCGTCCATAAACGGCAGAGTTCCATCGTTACGGATATTAACAACGTGAATATTCTGCCTGTCGTTCGCGACGGCGTCGATGAGCGAAACGGCGGCAAGGGAATATTTATGACCTCCACGCTGGTCGAGCAGCGCCGGTTTTACCGTCAGGGACGGATCGCCGTACATGGCAAGGAGCTGCTCCTCAATCTCCATACAAACTTGCGCCCTGCTCTTCTTCTCCTTGAGCAGATGTTCGAGTTTTGCGTCCCTGGCATAATAATACTGGAGATAGGAGGACGGAATCGCCGAAATGGTCTCGAGGCATTCAAGGCTGAATCCGTCGTCTTTGATATTCGCCATGACTTTTGCCGAGAAACCGGACCGGATCATCTGAGGCAGTATCTCGACTCCATCTTTGCGTACGGAGGTAATCCAGCTGAGGTGGTTGAGGCCGAGATATGTAATGTCGCTGTCTTCTCCGCTGATTTCACGGGTATCATCCAGCATATTGATTGGCACATTGCATAGTCCAATACTTTTGATAGAGGTATGGTTGAGTAGAAATTCGGTGATGATGCCCGACGGGTTGGTAAAATTAACCAGCCACGCATCCGGGCATACCTTTTCGATCCGGCGGCAGATATCCGCCATGACGGGAATAGTCCTCAGCGCTTTAAAAAAACCGCCGATGCCTGTCGTCTCCTGTCCGATCAGGCCGTATTTCAACGGAATGGTTTCGTCCAGATGCCTCGCCGGGAGCTTGCCGACACGGATTTGCGTCACGACAAAATCCGCGCCTTCCAGCGCTTCGTCCAGATCATCTGTCATAACGACACGGCATTCCAAGCCCGCGTGCCTTAACATTCTTGCGCACAGATTGCCGACGATGGTGCGTTTCTTTTCGTCGATATCCATCAGCGATATTTTTTTCAGCCGCAGGGACTCGCCCGCCTTGATAAAACCGTCAATGAGTTCCGGGCAATAGGTGCTGCCCGAACCGATGACCGCGACATTGATTTCTTTCATCGTTCCCGCCTCGAAACTTTATTTTTCAATATAGTCCTGTAAAATCCAGTTGATGCATCCGTATACCGGCGCTTTGTCAAGAATGCGGAAGCGCGCCTCACGGCCGCACATGCCGGGTATGAGTTCTCGAATCATTTCAACATATTTCCCTGAGGGTAATTTCGTGTGGATAGAACCTGCAAGAACCACTTCGACGGCTTCCCCTTCAAAGTCAAGTTGGCGTATATGCGCGCTGATGAGATGCGCGGCCCGCTGTGCCATTTCGCGCGCGACGGCAAGCGCCTGCGGATCATCCGCGTTGAGGGCCTCGAAAAAGATATCGATAAACTGTCTGAGCGTTTCCTCGGATTTTTCTGTTTCGAGCGAAGGGATGAGCGCAAGGAAGTCCTCGCGGTTTGATAAACCAAAGCGGCTGAAAACCATTTGCGTTAAAGCGGTTTTTGCCATGCCGAGAAATACCTCGTCATAGATCATGCGGAATGTTTTCACGGCAATCCACGGCCCGCTCCCGACGTCCCCGGAAAAATCACCCAGCCCCGCCAGCTGAAGTATTCTGCCGCGTGAATCGATCGCGTTGCAGCAGGTGCCCGTTCCGCAGTTATATCCGATTGCCGCGCCGGATTCGGAACCCGCTTTTACGACCAGGAAGCCGTCGTTAAAGATTTCGAAGCGTTCCAGGCCCTTTTGTTCGAGTTTGCCGCGCATCAGATCATATTGGAAAGGATGGTCGATTCCCGCCAGGCCCATCAGCGTGAAATCAACCGCGGAAATACCCGCGGCCTCCATCAAGGCACGCACGCCTTGCATGATTACTTCGCTTGCGTCTTCAAACGCGCCTTCGAGCGTTTCGTGGTTGCTGCCGGGACCTTTATGCTCCGCAAGCAGTTCTCGCCTCTCGTTGAAAAGGGCGAAGTGTGTTTTGGTACCGCCGCCGTCGACCCCGATATAGTAGCCCATGATATCCCTCCGCTTGAAACCGGCCGACGAAAAAATTCAGGCCAGCTTGAATATTTTTCTGAAAACCTTTTGCCATTTTACCAGATAAGTGCCGACCATTTTTGTCAAAGCGTAATCATACAAAACAAAAGCGGCGGTACCGATGCCCAAAAGCGCGGGTATAATGGCCGCGCCGTAACGCTCAAGTTCGTCAAAGGGCAGGCCGAGCAGTTTCACCATCAAGAAATATGCGGCCGTAACAGAGACGTTAAACAGCACGATTTTCACCGCCCAGCACGCAACGGAAGGCAGTTTTTGCTCAAGAAACGCCTTGATGATGGGATAATAACCGAAAAAAAACGCGTACATCAGCGCGGCCTCCTTATCGGGTACGGTGAGGACACCGAGCATACTGACCGCGGCGTAAACGCCCGCAGCCCATTTTTTACCGGCCTCGATCACGACGGGAATCAAAAGCACCGCAGCGGCGGCTGGCACGGCATAGGTGAACATAGGCAACAGCGCCGCGGAAAACATCAGCGAAACGGAAAGCGCGCCCACAATCGCTCCAAGGGCAGTTTTCGCACCTTTTTTCAAGCAGACAAACCTCCGGATATTTTCAGCAGCATGGGATAAAATCGCCGCCCATACACTCGCAGCAACAGTCCGTGCACAGCAGGCCGGTACATATATCGCAGCCGGAACAGCCCGTGTCGTTTTGTTTCTGTGTCGCATAGCCTCCGCTTCTCGAGCGGTTCATCGCGTCGAAGGCTGCGCGGTATTCCGGATTGCCCGGGTCCATATTGCAGGCAGTCGAGTAGTTCTTGAACGCTTCCTCAAGCCAGCCCCGCCTATCCTGCACATTGCCCTTGAGAAAGTACCATTGAGCGTCCCGCGCGGAGGGCGGGATGCCGTCGAGCAGGGTTTGCGCGTCTTCAATTCGGCCGCTGTTGATTTTTTCGCGTATGTCCCGGTAGTCGGAATAACCGTTGTAATAAGCACTTTGCGCGCGCGGTCCGCCGGACGATGCTCCCCTGTTCGTGATGATTTGGTCATACGCCTCGTTAATCTCCTGCATTTTCCGATGCGCGAACTGCGCGGGTATGCCTGCGCCCGCGTTTTCATCGCCGTATTTTCTGGCAAGTTCCCGATACGCGCTTTTGATTTGTTCTTCCGTGGCGTATTCGGGTATTCCTAGCACCTCATACGGATTGTTCATTTTTCGTCTCCCCTTGCGTTCCCAGAACAGCGTCTGTTTTGCTTTTCATACCAAGATATACGATATTTTCAAGCAGCGGCAGAAACCTTCGAAAGGGAATGTTCGTGATTTCAGCCGCAGCCCCTCCTGCCGTGGTATATAAAACGGCAGCGGCTGAAGCCTTCACGTCGTCGCAGGCAACCCCGCCTGCCTTAAGATATTGCCGGAAAGGGTTGAAATTACCCGTTTTCATATCCCTCGCAAGGTCATCCGCGGCGTCCATCAGGTAAGCCCACCGGCCGACGAGGTAGCCGAAACGGCGCAAGGATTCGTAATAAGCGCTGTTTTCATGCCCGGCCGACATAAGATTCGCCAGCGCGGCGGCGCTGGCATCCGCCGCCATATCGATGGAACAATGTTGTTCCTTTTCGCATTCTTTCTGACGTGATACCGCAGCCGCTACGGTATCCTGCACATGAGGGTTTCTTTTTTTCGCTTTTTTCCACATCAGGAATACCGGTAAATACAGAAATATGCAGACGGCTTTACGCAAGAAATTTCCGTCGTTGAAGTTGTCGAGCAGTTTGTAGTAAGACATAATCACAGCCGTATCGGCACAGCGGTCCATCACGCCTTCGTCGCCGTCGCACCGGGCGCATTTCGCCAAAGGGTTATACATACACCTGCTTTTATGAAAAACCGGGCAGGCCTCCTGTAAAGAGAGCCGCACAGCCGCGAGAAAAACAAAATCATAACTCAAAAAAAGCTGAGCCGCGGGCGTATACCGTCTGGAAAGTCGTTTACACAAGGTGCAGTAAATACCCTTGTATATCTCATAATCCTTTATTTTCATTTCGGGTTTGTACGCGACGATATAACCGAACAAAACCATTCCCCCAAAATAACGCAATCCTATGGTAAATCATCGCGGCGCATAATAGATTAACACATTGTGAATATTATGCCGTTTTCTTGCCGAGTCCTGCTACCTTTGCCATGGCGGCGCTTGCCAAAAAGCCGCCTGCGCATATATAATATGAACCGGCAGCCGGGATCGCTTTCCGGTTTATTTTTTGCCGCAATACCCGAAACGGAGTGCGCGAATGCGGGAATACCTTTTTGAAATGCACGCCCACACCAGCGAAGTCAGCCCCTGTGCGCAAGTACCTGCCTGCGAAGTTGTCGAGCGATATATCGGCGAAGGATATGACGGCCTGGTTATCACCGACCATATGTCGCCTACAGTCTTTGCCGGACATTCCTTTGATACATGGGAGGAAAAGGTTTCATATTTCCTCACGGGTTACCGCAAGGCGCGCGATGCGGCCCGCGGAAGAATCACTGTGCTTTTCGGTATGGAAATCGCCTTTCAAAACGAAACGAACGATTATCTTGTTTACGGTATAACCGAAAAATTTCTTTTGTCCAATCCGGATATCATCCCGATGGGTTTCAAGCGGTTCAGCCAGCTGGCCGCTCGCGAAGGCCTGCCGGTATTCCAGGCACATCCGTTCCGGATCGGCATGAAAGTTGCCAACTGGCGACTGCTGGACGGCATTGAGGTGTATAACGGCAATTCGAGCCATAATTCCAACAACGACATCGCCCGCCTTTGGGCACAGAAGCATCGCCTCAGGATGTTATCCGGCTCCGATTTCCATCGTTTCTTCGGCGCAAGCCCCGGCGGCGTCTATTTCCCGAAAAAGATCAACGGCAACCGCGAGTTGGTCGCGGCGCTGAAAGAGAACGATTATCGTCTGAAATAGGCCTGCAAAAGACAACGCCCGCCGGGTTGCGGGCGTTGTCTTTTACATTATTCTCCCTTTCACGCCTTCTCGGCGTCGCCGATTTTACCCGACGCCCGGTCTTGAAAATAGGTCGAATTGGCGGGTATGACGAACTTGATGCCCTTTTCGATAATCTCAAAAACGCAGTCATTTTGGATATCCGCTTCGCCATCATAATTCACAGCAGCGGCTTTTTCGCTGTGTATTTCCAGTTTTTTGCCCCGTTTGTACTGTGTGATGTCCCAACCGAGATGCTCGCCGTTTTTATAAGGCGTGACAAGGCCGAGCAGTTTGAAACGGTTCATATTCTTCTTGACAATGATAAAATCAAGCAAACCGTCGTCCGGAAGCGCAAGCGGAGCCGCTTTAAAACCGCCGCCGTACCATCTGGAATTGCCCGCGACGCAAAACAGTACTTTTTGCGTAAAAGGTTCCCCGCCGTCGATACGGATGGTAAACTCGTTTTTCAGTTTTTTGAAGAAGCAGTACAGCAGGGCGGCCATATACGTACTCTTCCCTTTCAAAAAGGGCACCTTTTTGAAGGAAGCCTGCTTCGCGTTGATTTCGGCGTCAAACCCCATGGAACACTGGTTGATGGCCACATATTTGCCGCAGCGTATCAGGTCAAAGTCAGCAGGCGTTCCATTGACCTGGGCTGCGATGTCGAGGAACTGGTCGCGTGTGCCAAACAGTTTGCAGAAGTCGTTGCCGGAACCCAGCGGTATGAAAGCGACCTCGGCCGACGGATGGCCGTATGCTCCGTTGACGACTTCAAAAAGCGTTCCGTCACCGCCGCAGGCATAAAAGCGGATGTGTTCGCCGGACGAAGCCCTTTGCCTGACAAATTCGATGCCTTCGTAGGCGGCGGTCGTGTAATGGATTTCATAATCGAGATGATTCTGCTTGCAGTAGCGCTCGGTTTCGGGCATGAACTCCGAGATGGTTTTCCCTTTTCCGGCCGTCGGATTTACGACAAAACAATGCTTCATTTCGCTGCCTCCGATTAATGAAAATACATATATACCTGACACTTGATCATTCCGTTGTATATTTTACGCCGTTTGTCCGCAGGCCGACCGAAATCTTCTTCAAAACTGTCCGAAGGGCTGATGACAGTATAAGACCAGCCGTGCTTTGCCGGGAATACCCTCCCCATTTCCTGCGTAATAAGCCTGGCCTGCTGTGCGTCTTCCATTCGTTCGCCGTAGGGCGGATTGCATATGACCGTTCCCTTTTCACTTGCAGGCGCAAAATCCTTTAAAGGCGCAGTCTTCCATTTGATTTTATCCGCTACTCCGGCCGCAGCGGCGTTCATTTGCGCCGAGCGCAGCGCATTTTCGTCGATATCGGACCCGAAAGCGGCAAAGTCAGCGTCTCGACGTATCCGCGAAAGGGCCCTCTCTCGTTCCTGCTGCCAGATTGTCCTCGGTATCTGGTCCCATCTTTCGGCGGAAAAATTCCTTTTGACACCCGGCGGCATATTCATCGCCATCATGGCGCCTTCGATAAGAATCGTGCCCGAACCGCACATCGGGTCATAAAGCGTATGATAAGGTTTCAGCCGAGCTATTTCGCACAATGCCGCTGCAAGTGTTTCTTTTATCGGCGCCGCGAGCGATACCGGGCGGTATCCCCGCTTGTGAAGGCCTTCGCCCGAGGTGTCCAGCAACAGATGGACCTTGTCTTTCATAATGGAAAACTGAATCTGGTGGACGGGGCCGGTTTCATCAAACCATTGAAGTCCGTGACGCTGCTTCAACCGTTCCACAACGGCTTTTTTAATAATGGACTGGCAGTCGCTGACACTGAAAAGTTTTGAGTTGAGCGAATAACCTTTGACCGGGAAGGCGTCCGTACGGCCGATATATTCTTCCCACGGCAGCGCTTTGACGCCTTCAAACAGATCGGTGAATGTATATGCGTTGAAAGAGCCGATGACAATCTGCAGGCGTTCCGAGAACCTCGAGCAGATGTTGTGCCTGGCAAGAAGTTCGAAACCGCCGCTGAAAAACACCTTCCCGTTCTCGGAAACGACATCGCCGGCTCCGAACGAAGCCGCCTCGCGCGCAATCAAGGCTTCAACCCCGAGAAGGCACGGGACACAAAAGTTAAGTTTCATGCGGACGCCTTTCGGGGTTGTAACCCGCGGCAGAACAGCGGGCTATTCCTGTTCGGGCTCAAGCACGCCGTAACCGCCGTCGTTTCTTTTATAGACCACGTTGATCCGGTCGGTTTCGGCATTGAGAAAAAGGTAGAATTGATGGCCGAGCATATTCATCTGAAGTATCGCTTCGTCCATGTGCTGAGGTTTGAGCGTTACTTTTTTGGAACGGACCACTTCATATTCGATCTCTTCCGCAACCGGTTCTTCATGCGAAATACCTTCGAAGGAAACCGAGCGGAATTTCTTTTCCAGTTTCGTTTTATTTTTTCTTAACTGGCGGATGAGCGCCTCAAAAGAACGGTCAAAAGCGTCATTCATTTCGTCGCCGCGCTCTTCCGCACGGAAAATCATGCCGTTTTTGTAGACGGTAATCTCAACGCTTTTATAGCCTTTTTCAACCGTGGCCGTCACTTTTGCATCGGCATCCTCGCCAAAAAATTTGCCGATCTTTGCCATTTTCTTTTCCACGCGTTCTTTGAAAGAATCCCGGGGCGCGCACTTGCGGCCGATGATGGTGATATTCATGTTGTCATCTCCCGATTTTTATTCAAAATCCCTTTAGCGGGACCGCAATATTATTTTAGCACATCCGCCGCGCTAAATAAACACGGGCCGTTCGCCGGCGCCGATATGCCGGCAGCCTAAAGCGTTTTGGTCACATGCCTGTTGACGTGGCATCCGACATTGACCGCCACGGGAAGGCCGGCAATATGTGTGGGAGCGGTGAGGATGTTGGCATAGAGGACCGTCGTCCTGCCGCCGAAACCCTGAGGGCCGATACCGAGGCGGTTGGCTTTGTCGACGATTTCCTTTTCCATTTCACGGCAGCGCTTCTCGGCGCCGCCGCATGAATCTGCGGGCAGGCAAAGCGCGCGTTTTGCCATGAGAGCGCATGATTCGAAATCGCCGCCGATTCCGACGCCCAAAACGCACGGCGGACAGGGATTCCCTCCGGCCTCGCGTACGGTGTCGACCACAAAATCAACGACCTCCGCCTTCGTTGCCGTGGGCAGGAACATTTTAATTGCGCTCATATTCTCGCTGCCGAAACCTTTCGGCGCCACAGTCAGGGTAAGACGGTCGCCTTCCACGATTCGGACATGAATGACCGCCGGCGTATTGTCGCCGGTATTCACCCGTTCAAAAGGATCCGAAACAACCGAGCAGCGCAGGTAACCGGCTGCATAGCCTTGCGCCACGCCGGCGTTGACCGCTTCTTCAAAAGCTCCCCCGGCGATATGCACGTCGCGGCCGATATCCGCAAACACCACAGCCATTCCCGTGTCCTGGCAGACGGGCAGGTCCATTTCGCGGGCGGCTTTTTCATTTTCAAGAAGGTCGCCGAGAATGCCCGCGGCGAGCGCATCCGGTTCCTCCGCATGAGCGTTTTTGAGTATGCCTACCAAATCGGAAGGCAGATTTTTATTTGCTTCGACGCACATCTGCGCGATGGCGTCACGAATCGCCGCTGCGCTGATTTTTCTCATATGCCGCTCCGATAAACATTAAGACGATTGATGATTGCCTTGCCTTGCGCAAACACCGCGGCAGGCTTCGCCGCGATGGTCAGCGGGTCGCTGTCAAACACAACGATATCCGCCCGCTTGCCCGGTTCCAAAGTGCCGACTTCGCCGTCCACACCCAATAGCAAAGCAGGATTGACGGTGATGGCCTTCAGCGCTTCAAAACGATCCATACCCTCCCTCACGGCCAGGCCGGCGCTGAGCGCGAGATACTGTATCGGAATCACGGGATGGTCGGTGATAATCGCCGTCAGTACGCCCGCTTTCTGAAGGACGCCGGGCGTTGCGGGCGTAGAATCCTTGAGTTCCGGCTTGCTTCTGTCGCAAAGCAGCGGCCCGCTCATGGCCGAAACGCCGATTCGCCCCAGTTCTTCCGCAATGATATGGCCTTGCGTGCAGTGAACGATGCTGTAACACAAGCCATACTCCTGCGCAATACGAACGGCGGTAAAAATGTCGTCGGTTCTGTGCGCGTGAATATGCGCGCCGATTTTACCTTTAAGCACCAGCGACAAGGCTTCCAGTTTCGCGTCGAAGGGGACGTCTTTCCTCCTTTTTCTGCCGTCAGCGTATTCGCGCGCTTTTTCCAGATTCTCCCTGATAATGGCGGCGGTCGCCATTCGGGTCGTCGGCGTCTGCTTTTTTTCGTTATAGACCGTTTTGGGATTTTCGCCAAGGGCGAATTTCATCGCGCAGGGCGCACGAAGAACCATATCGTCGATCTTCGAGCCGTTGGTAGAGATGACGGCAATCTGGCCGGCTATCGGGTTGGCGCTGCCGGGCCCCGTAGCGACGGTCGTGACGCCTGCCTCCAATGCTTCCGTAAAACAGCGATCAAATACGTTGACCGCGTCCAGAGCGCGCAAATTCGGCGTGCAGGGGTTCGTCATTTCGTTGACATCGTCGCCTTCGAAGCCTAGGGAATCCTCGCACATGCCCAGGTGCGTGTGCGCGTCGATAAACCCAGGCAGCAGCGTCGCCCCACGCGCGTCGATGTCGCCCGGCGCAGGCTTGCCGTCAAAACGCCCCAGCGCGACGATGCGTTCGTCAAACTCGATGAAACCGTCTTCAATAGCATCTCCGCGCATGGGCAGGATGTTCGCATGGATAATTCTCATGGAGCCCTCCAAAAAAACAAGGGTGGAACAAGGCCCACCCGTGAAGTTGTTATATCGTTCGATTGACCTTGTCTTCGAGCGTCAGCGCCTGCCACCCCTTCTTGAATAGCCGCCGCCATGCTTGGCTTCGTTGGAATGTTTGATGTCGGTCATCTTTTCTTCACTGATTTGCTTGAACTTGGAGATCATTTCGTCGAGCGTCGGGTTTTCCGAAGGGGTTTGCTGCCTGCCGCCCTGCCAGACATTCGGCGCGGCACGCCGCGGGGGTTTCGCTCCTGCTCCCGGACGAGCCGTCAGCGGTTCGCCTTCGGTCGCCTTTTTAATCGAGAGGCTGATTTTGCCGTCGTCGCTTACGCTGAGGACTTTGACCTTGACCTCTTGGTCGATCACCAGAAAATCTTTGATGTCGTTGACATAAGTGGATGCCACTTCAGAAATGTGGACCATTCCCGTTTTGCCGCATTCCAGTTCAACAAAGGCGCCGAAATTTGTCAGACCCGTAACCTTGCCCGTAAGGACTTCGCCGGCAACTACCTGCATAGAAAAGCGTTTCCCCCTTAGTTAATACCAGCCGATGCATCGTAATAAACCGTTTCGCCGGGATAGGCATACCCGAGTTTTTCCCGAGCGAATTTTTCGATGTAATAAGATTCGTTGGCACTGTCAAGCTCTTTGAGCAGCTGCGCGTTTTCATTTTCGAGCGCGGTGCGCTGAGCCTGAATCTCAACCAGTTGGGAACGGCTTTGCTCTATGTCCTGCCGGACGGTAAGAATCTGAAAAAAGATAAACACAAATATCCCCAGCGCGACGGCGGTGAGGATAATACTGTGCGTTCTGGGCCTTTTGCGGGCAGATGCCATAGGCGTTCCTTATCAGTCGCTTATATATAAAATATAAATAATCAATTATGTTTACAATATTATACAAAAGCGTTTCGCGGTTTGCAAGTATTTTGAAAAAAATTAGTCGCCTTCAACGCCTGATAATGCGTCTTTTAAGGCGAAAACGTCCGTTTGGGCGTCTTGTTTGCATCATAACGCTTCGAATAAATCTGCGGCGCCTTCCTTGGTGGCGTTTTCGGCCACTTTCAATACCTTATACTGCCGTTTGGCGCCTCCGGCAGACACTTCGATGACATCGCCTTCCTTAATCTCCAGCGAAGCGCGCGCGACCTTCCCGTTGACGCTGACATGTTTGGCGTCGCACAATTCATTGGCGACCGTTCTGCGTTTGACGATTCTTGAAACTTTCAGATATTTATCCAGCCTCATGGCATCCCTCAAAAATAAACCGGGAGCGCGGTCACCCGCACTCCCGGACAGTGCAACCGTGCAGGGATGATTTATTTCGCCACTTTGTCTTTAAGCGCTTTGCCGGCTTTGAACGTGGGAACTTTTGTCGCTTTGACATTGATGACCGCACCGGTCTTGGGGTTGCGGGCTTTTTTAGCCGCGCGGGCACGCACCTGGAATGTGCCGAAACCGATGAGCTGGACGCTGTCGCCTTTGTCGAGGGCGTCGCCGATGCAGTCGAACACCGCGGCGACGGCTTTGGCTGCGACCTTCTTCTCAAGGCCTTCTTTTTCTGCAACCGCATTGATGAGATCGTTCTTATTCATTTTTTTCCCTCCGTTTTTTTATTCATGAATACCCTTGCAAGTATATCATGCCTTTTCGCTTTTTGCAATATGCCAAAAAGAATCCAATTCTTCGATGCTCATTGACTCCATGGACAGGCCTTTTTGCCTTATCAGATGCTCGAGCTTCATGAAACGGGCGATAAACTTATCCGAGGCTTCGGTGAGCGCTTCCTCCGGTTCGCAGCCCGCAAATCTCGATACATTTACCGCAGAGAAAAGGATGTCGCCGAGTTCTTCTCGGCAGGCCGCCTCGTCGCCTGACGCAAGCGCTTGTTTCAGTTCTCCAATTTCCTCCTCAAGTTTCTCAAGGGCTCCGACGATATCCGGCCAGTCAAAACCTGCCGACGCCGCCTTTTGCTGGATTTTCGCGCTTCGCATCAAGGCGGGCAATTCTCTGGGTACGCCGAGCATCGCGTCGCTTCGGTTGTCATGGCCTTTGGACCGCCGCTTAATCGCGTCCCAGTTGGCCAGGACATCACCGACACCGGAAACTTGCGTATCCGCAAATACATGGGGGTGCCTTTCGATGAGTTTGCGGCAAACGGTGTCCGCGACATCGTCAAGGCCGAAACCGCCTTTTTCGCTCTCAAGGCGGACATGGAAAACCACTTGCATCAGCAGATCGCCGAGTTCCTCGCGAAGCATATCGCTGTCGGCCTTATTAATCGCCTCGATGACCTCGTAGGTCTCCTCGATGAGGTTTTTCTTGATGCTTTCATGGGTCTGCTCCGCATCCCACGGGCAACCGCCCGGAGAGCGCAGCTTGGCAATTATCTCGACCAGGTCGTCGACTGTGTAGTTTTGCCCGTCCTTGTACTGAAAAGCCATATTCCGCTCCGTTATCTGAAATCGATTGTAATCCAGCCATCTTTATTTTTCAAGTACTTTGGCAATGTTTTGCCAGCGAAGCATCCTTCAATAAGCCCGTACTCCTCCGGACCAGCGTGAAAAAGCCGCTGTTGAGATATAATCCATATGTTCGCAGCAGCGGAAAACGCATCGGATACTGAAAGGATTCATAACGCAAGCACTTGCTGCGCAGGACCATGGCGGG
>JAKJCA010000057.1 GCA_022706685.1 Bacillota bacterium | reverse complement strand
GCGGCCGGGGGTGTGAAAGCGGACGGGCCCGGCATCGCCTGTGCCTTTGCGGCCGGCTTTTTCCGCGGGAGGAAAGTCAGCAGCAGCAGCGCGGCTATGGCGGCCGCGGCGATGACATAGAAAACGGTGAAGAAGGTTTTATAATTTGACCAAAGGATTTTGCTTTCGGAACTCTTGGTCTGGCAGGCGGTAATCAGACGCTTGATCTCGGAATGGTCGGGGTAGATTCGCTGCATATCCTCGAATTTGTTGAGCGCATCGTTATAATAACCGCCCCAGTACAGGTCGAGGCCTTCGCGGTACAGGGTGTCGATGCTGCTGAACTTGTTGATTTCCGCTCCCGACTGGGCGATATATTCCTTGACGGTAGTCGTCGGGATAACGAAATTGAACCCCTGAACTTCCTGGTTGTTGACCGTATCGCCGCGGAAGGTCAGCAGGCCGATGACATCGCCTTCGTCGTTGACCACGGGGCCGCCGCTGTTGCCGTGGGTGGTCGACGCGCTGATCTGCAATACCGGCGCGCCCTGCGTGGACTTTTTATCCGTGGCGGAGATGGCGCCCTCGTTGACGGTGCAGGTGGTCCAGGAATCTTTGGAGAGCAGGTCGGTGTCCGCAGCGCCGGGGAAACCGATAACCCAGATGTTGTCCTGCAGCTGCATGGCGTCTGAATCGCCGATTTTCAGAATCGGGAAGTTTTTGCCTTCCACCTTGATGACCGCGGCATCTTTGCCTTCCCCGACGGGCGCGCCGTAACTCTTGATGTCGGCCGCCAGCCTGGTTTCGCTTTCTTCCAGCAGGTTGCCGGAATAATCGCTCCCGGGCAGGTAAACGTATAGATACTTTTCCACTTTGCCGTACCGCGCGTAGTCGAGCAGAACGTCCCTTGCGGCGTCATAGGTGACGGTATTGTAATAATCGGAATAATAGGTGTTGACATAGTCGGCAAAATACTGCGCCAGGTCATTGAGGGACATATCCGCGATCTTCTGGTCCTCAAGCTTGGACAGTTCCACCACATGCGCGTTGGTGACGATGTAGCCGGTGCTGTTGACAAAGAACCCCGACCCCAGCGTGCCGTTGATATCGCGCCAGTTGAGCTCGGTGAAAAAACTGTTGAGCACGCTGTCCAGGTCAGCGTCATTCGACGAGATGTAATCCCATTCGACGGTGTAGTAATTGAGGATTCTCACCACGGCGGGTTTGGAATACTCGGCTATTTTCTGCGCCTGGCTCACCTGCGAGGTGTCGGGCTTGATCCGGGTTAAAAAAATGCCGGTAATGATGGCGCCCAGGAGAATGACAACGACTGGAACGGTAATGAAAGCGCGTTTTTTCATCTTTTTCCCTCCGTTTTCCGGTTCGGTGCGACGGTTTCACCGACAGCGGCTATTCTTTGTTAATATATGTTTTTATACTATTGCAGCGCCGCCGGTTTGTCAATCATTTATGTGCAATGACTCTGTTTTCTGTCCGAAAATCCCTGCCGTTGCGCTGCGGCAACGAACCGTAAAACAATCATCCTCCTGTGAACGAACCCCTGCAGCGTTTGAAAGATGAACGCCTATAATAGAACCCGGCAACGGTCCTTTCACCGCCGCCGGGCTCTTACGTCTCTTGTCTGAAATCTAATGTCTAAACATTGCCTGCAGGCTTATCCATTCATCGTCTAGTATCTAACATCTAATATCTAGCGTCTAGATTACCATTTCCCTCTGCTCGCGTGCCCGGCGATTTCCGCCTTGCTCCTGAGTTTGATGACCCATGCTTCGTCTTTCGCCTGCTTGAACAGCGAAACGCACGGCGGGTCGAGGTTGATGTCGATGCCTTCCTGCGCGAGCTTGACGATTTTCGCCGCCAGGGTGGCGATTTCCATGTGGATGTCGTTGGTGCGGTCGGACGTGTAAATCTTCTGCGCTTCTTCCTCGGTCAGGGCGACGAATTTTTCCGCGGGAGCGCCGCATTTCGGGCATTTTTCGGGCGGGGCGTCGCCTTCATGCAGCATGCCGCATACCGTACATCTCCAAAGCATAGTCGTCTCTCCTTTATTATTTTTTATTTCCGGCGGCCTGCCCGGCGCGCCTGTATGCCTATTATACCTTTTTTACGCCGGCGAAACAAGCCGGCTGCGCCGCCGAAACGACTGCCGCAGCCCTGTCACTGCGGGAATACGACAATCAGAAACATTTTGAACGGTTCCTCCGCGTAAACAGCGTGCGGCTTTTTGGCCGGCATGACGATGGTTTCGCCGGCATGGAGGATATATTCTTCGCCGCCGACGGTGATCCGCCCGGCGCCGTCGAGCGCGATGACCATCGCGTCGCCGCCGGACTCGTGGCTGCTGATTTCCTCGCCCTTGTCAAACGCGAACAGGGTCAGGCTGACGGCTTTGTTCTGCGCGAGCGTTTTGCTGACGATTTGACCCTTTTGGCAGCCGACCTGGTCCGCCAAAAGCAGCACGGTTGAGGGATCGATATTCCTGATGTATTGTTCCGTCATCGTTGTTTCCTCCTATTCGATAATGCTTCCGTCGGTTGTTATTGTCACCGTCTGCCAGGGTATCATTTTGCCGCAATTTTGCAGGGCGTTGACTACGGCGCGCTCGATGCCCGAGCAGCAGGGTACTTCCATCTTGACGACCGTTACGCTTCTGACGGCGTTCGCGCGCAGGATGGCAGTCAGTTTTTCGGTGTAGTCGCCCTCGTCGAGTTTCGGGCAGCCGATGAGCGCGATGCGGTTCTTGATGAAACGGTTGTGAAAATCGCCGTACGCGTAGGCGGTGCAGTCCGCCGCGACGAGAAGGTTGGCGTTGTTGAAGTAGGGGGCGTTGACCGGCGCCAGTTTGATCTGTACGGGCCACTGGGAGAGCATGCTTTGAGCCGGTCCAGCGCAGGCCGCCGGCGCCGCTTCGGCGTGCGGCAGGGTGCGGCTCCGGGTGCCCGGGCAGACGCAGGGCAGGGGGGTGCTTTTCGCCGCCTCTTTCGCCTTCACGGCCGCCTCGTCGAAGGCCGCCGCCTCCCGCTCCTCGAAGGCAATCGCCCCCGCGGGGCACACGGGCAGGCAGTTGCCCAGGCCGTCGCAGTAGTCGTCGCGGATGAGTTTCGCCTTGCCGCCGACGATTTCGATGGCGCCCTCATGGCACGCTTCGGCGCAAAGCCCGCAGCCGTTGCATTTTTCCTCGTCGATGGTGATGATTTGCCTTTTCATGGTTTCGTCCTCCCTGCCGCTACGGTTGATGTATTGACTTGACAACCCGATTATACTATCATTGCAGCACGATATATGTTGCAGATGCAACAAATTTGGGAGAAATGTGAATATGACGGGTATTTTGAAAAATACCGAACTGTTCGCGGGCATCGAACCGGACGACATCGAGGGAATGCTCGGCTGCCTCAACGCGCGGCGCAAGGCATTTGGCAAGGGCGAATTCCTCCTGCTGGCGGGCGACCCGGTGACCGACGTCGGCATCCTCCTCTCCGGCGAAGCGCACATCATCAAGGAGAACATCAACGGCGAAGTGCTCATGCTGCGCCGGCTGCTGCCCGGCGCGATGTTCGGCGAAAGTTACGCCGGCACCCGCTGCGGCAGTTCGCCCGTCAGCGTCGTGGCGCAGACCGGCGCCCAGGCGGTTTTTCTCGACATGGGCGGCATCCTGGGCTCCTGCCGTTCGGCCTGTCCGCGGCACAGTCAGCTGATTTTCAATATGGTCAAAATCGTCTCGGCGCACAACATCGCCCTGAACAACCGGATGTTCTACCTGGCGTACAAAACCATCCGCGAGCGCCTGGGCGCCTATCTGCTTGATTTGGCGGAACAAAACGGCTCAAGGGTTTTCCGCCTGCCGATGAGCAAAACGCAGCTCGCCCGGCACCTGTGCGCCGACCGCAGCGCGATGATGCGGGAACTGTCGCGCATGAAGGCCGACGGCCTCATCGATTATGAGAAAGACCGTTTTCGCGTGGTTTCCTTGTAAGGGCGAACGATATTCCGCCCCTACATCGCAATCTGCGGCTGGATTGCGCGCAACATCCGCGAAAAGTTCGGCGGCGGCTTCAAAGACCCTGTAGGCAGCATGCAGTCGCAGGGCACCACGCCCAGGCAGCTGACCGGCCTGCTGGGCAGCCTTTGCGACCTGGTCAGCGGCAGCGGCGACCGCGGCACGCCCGTGGTGCGCATCCAGAGCTATTTCACCAACGATACTGTTGCGCCGCATGCCAAAAACCTTTTACGAAAAACATGACGAATGTCAAAATACAATTATTATATTTGCTGATAATACTCATTTTTTACGATATGTGATAAAATATTTTCAATTCACCGGAATTAGTGTTTGGGGTTGTTTTACAAAGCGTTTCAAAAAGAAATGCGGTTATACAAAGGCAGAGTAAGTTGGCCCTCATTACCAAAACAAACGGCCTTTGTGTGTGCATCATGACGGTAACAGACAAGCCGCCCGAGAAGGTTCCGTTCACATTGACGGGCAGAACGCTGAAACTGGCCTCGAATATCACTTAAAACCTTTACCGTGCCAATGAGTTTTGTTTGTTGACCGCAGGGGCGAACGATGTTCGCAAAAAATGACAAACCCGGCCGCCTGTTATTAAATATACTTTTTGCCAGCGCTTGAGGTTAAAGGAATTCTTTCCTGTCCCGGATATTATCACATGATAAATACGGCTTTTACATAGCGGACGGAAAACCTGCTTCTTTCCCGTCAAACTTGGAACTCACGACACTTTGATTCAACAGCGATCAAGTAATTATTCGCCTGCAGCGCAAGGCTTGTAAAATCTTGGTTTTTGCAACCATGATGTTACCGGCAAAAATTGTCGTTGAAGGGCAGGGTATATCAAATCTCTGGGTTGATAGTTCTGCTCTTGCAAAACAAAATGGCGTCCGCGGTCCGGCAATTTACCACAAAAGTCTGACATCTGGCATCTTAATTGGGAGGGCTTTATCAAATGAAACAGGCATTGAAAAGTTCTTTATCCGTTCTGTTGTTGATGGTGCTGCTTTGCGGTATCATGCCGTTGACGGAGCTGGCCACCGTTTCAGCCGCCGGCGCGGCCGTTCAATCCGCCTACGCCACCGGCGATATCATTACCCTTGGTACTTATCCGCAAACGAAAGTAACCGACTCGGGCTTGATTACGAATCTCAACGCGCAAACGCTCGGCGCCGACGGCACAGTTACCTGCGGCGGCGGCCGCTACAAACGGGTATATTTTACTCAATATATCTCTGTCAATGGGGGTGAAACCACAAATCCCGCTAACAGCATTCAGGATGACAACGGCTATTACATCAACACCGTCTATTGGTTCAAATTTGAACCGATCCAGTGGCGCGTGCTGTCCAACGCCGGCGGCGAGCTGTACGTCATGTCTGAGAAGATATTGGCGTCAAGGGCATATAACCAATTGCTGGCAGATGTTACATGGGAAACCTGCACCCTGCGTTCCTGGCTCAACAATGATTTCTATAACACCGCTTTTAATGCGGCAGAACAGGCGAAGATTAAAACAAGCGCAGTGGTTAACGAGGACAACCCCTGGTACGGCACGGACGGCGGCAACAACACCGCAGACAAAGTTTTTCTGTTGTCTTACAGCGAGGTGATGGACTCCGCCCATGGCTTCAATTCGAGTTATTCAGCGTATGATGTTGCCCGCCGTGCGCAAGGCACGGATTTCGCCAAAAGCAACGGACTGAATGTTTCAACAAATAGTTCTTATTTGGGAAACAGCAACTGGTGGCTGCGGACGCCCGGCAGCTATCAGTACCTTGCCGGCCTCGTTGACTACCATGGCTACGTCTACGGCACCGACTACCCTGTCCACTATACGCCCATTGGCGCACGTCCCGCTCTTAAATTGAATCTGACATCTGAAATCCTAACATCAAAATCCGGCTCCGCCTGCGTGGTAGACCGTCACAACGGTTTTATCTACGGGTTGGATCCAGGGATACAATCATTGGCAGATTACGCGCAGGTCGCGCCGGGTTACGAAATGGAGTATGAACCGACGGTTGGCGGTTTCGGCACAGGTACGCAGGTACACGCTACCCTTGGCGGCAATGCGATTGAGAGTTATTACCTTATCATTTTCGGCGATGTCAATGGGGATGGCAACATCGACACCACCGACGCAGTGCTGATTGTCGATTATGACAACTTCCTTATTGATTGGGACCCCGCCCGAGACGCCGCTATTCTGAAAGCCGCCGACCTCAACGGCGACGGCAACATCGATACCGCCGACGCAGGCCTGATTGTCGATGTCGAGAACTTCCTGTTGACCATCAACCAGACGACGGGGATGACTATGCCGGCGTAATAAAGCCTTTAGCGCAACCCCTTTATTACTCGGCGTATCCCAATCAGACCGTAACAGCCGAACCCCATCTCAAAGCGAGGTGGGGTTCGGTTGTTCGGCAAAGGCTGACAGGTGTTACGCCAGCGCCGCCAGCTTTTTCCTGTCGATGATTTTGATGCCGCCGCGGAACGGCTTGACGATGCCTTCGGCGGCGAAATATTTCAGCATCCTGCCGACCACTTCGCGCGCGGAGCCGAGGTGGTTGGCGATTTCCTCATGCGTGATGCGCAGCGTGTCGCTGCCTTCGATGCCCGCCTGATCGAGCAGAAAAATCGCCAGGCGCTTGTCGAAACTCATAAAAAGCACCTGCTCGACGATCCACATCACGTCCGAGAACCGCGACGCCATCAGTTTGCCCGCGAAATCCGACACCGGCAGGCTGGTCGCCGAAAGCCGCTCGAACACTTTCGGCGGGATCACCGCCGCCCGCGTCGGCGCCTCGGCGGCAACGAACAGTTCGAAGGTGATGTTCTTGAGGATGCACGACGCGGTGAAGATGCACACGTCCCCGTCGAACAGGCGGTAGAGCGTGATTTCACGCCCGGTTTCGGATATCAGGAAGATGCGGATGCGCCCCGTCTCGATGACGAAAAGGCCCTGGCAGTCGCCCGAGCCGTTGTGCATCACTTCGCCGGGCTCGAATTGTTTCATCTGCGCCGAGCCGGTCATCTGCTTTTTTTCCCTCGTTTCGAGCGCGTCCCAAAAAGGGAGCGCCGCGCCGAACAAACCCTCAAAATCCGCCTGCATGGCTCCTCCTTGCATACAGCCCAAAACTCTGCCGCGGGGCAGAGTTTCAGGGTTGTTGTAATAAACGGGCCGTGCAGGCTTGGCGGCGGGCCGAATTATTTCAGCATGTCCGCGATCGCCTGTTTCGGCCTCAAGCCGACGGCCGTCTGGGCCGGCTTGCCGTTCTTGAAAACGATGAGCGTCGGGATGGACATCACGCCGTAGCGCACCGCCAGATCCTGCTCTTCGTCGACGTTGACCTTGCCGACCTTGGCTTTGCCGGCGAATTCCTGCGCGATTTCTTCCACGACGGGGCCGACCATGCGGCAGGGGCCGCACCAGGGAGCCCAGAAGTCGACGAGCACGGGGATATCGGAGTCAAGAACCTCGGCTTTGAAATTGGAAGCGGTAAAATGTAAGGCTGCCATGTTGTTTTCCTCCTAAAAGTTTATGTCCTTAGTATATCCCCGTTCGCCTCGCTTTTCCGTGACAAGGTCACACAAAGCGTTCAGACGACGATTTGAGCCATTTCAAGCGTGTCCAGGTCGAGTAGATACAGGGTTCCGGGTGCCGGCAGAGGCCTTTTGAGCAGGACCTTCAGCGCCAGCGACACCTGCAGCGCGGCGGCGGCCGGCGTGAAAGAAGGCACCGCGGGCGGGGTTCCCCGGGCCTTGCGTCCTGTGTAAAGGCGTTCGAGCAGCCGTTCGCCCGGCAATATGAGCGCGGCCTGCGCATGGAGGCCTTCGACCGCGCCGTGTACGAGCGGTATTTGCTCGTTCTCGCACGCTTGTTCAAGGATTTTTCGCGTATGCCGGCTGTCGAGCGCGTCGATGACAATGTCGTGGCCGTGAATCAGCCGCGCGGCGTTGGTTGCGGTAATGCGTTCTTCGACGCCGGTAAAACAGACCGAAGGGTTGATTGCCGCGGCCCGCAAGGCGGCCGCCTGCGCCTTTTTCATGCCCAGGGTGTTTTCGCCGCACAGCAGCTGCCGGTTGAGGTTCGACGGCTCGAAACGGCCGCAGTCCGCCCCCGTCATGCGCCCGGCGCCCAGGCGCGCGAGCATCTCGAGGCAGTAGCCGCCCAGCCCGCCGAGCCCCGCGATAAAGACATTCGAGGCCGCCAGCAGCGCCTGTTCGCTGCTCGTGACGACGCCTTTGTTGCGGGCGTACCTGTCCATCGCCGCCTCCGGTTTTGCTGCCCGAATCAATACGGAATCCGCGGAAAAAGACAGCTTTTTCTGCCTTTCGAACGAAAAACAGTATATCATCCCGCCCGCCGGTTGTAAAGGCTGCGCGCGCCCGCGCCGGCGGCTGAAAATGATTGCTTGAAGCCCGCCGATGTGTTATAGTATGACGGATAAAATCAATCAGCGGAGGTACTTTCCATGCTTACCGGCGAAATGATTTCGGGCTCCATCAAAGGCGATATCGTCCTCGAATCTTTCGAGGATTTTGTCGGGAAGCAGGGCGTGCCGCCCAAACGTATTATCGACAGCTACATGGTGCTCGGCCCCTTCGTGCTTGAAACCGGCGGAGCGCTCGAGACGGAGTACCTCTACGAGCGCCACAAGGTGCTCGATTGCGACTACCTCAAAAGTTCCGGCGGCGAGGCGGCCATCGTTCCCTATATCGGCCTCGAGTGCGCCAACGAGTATTTCGGTCCGCCGAGTTTCCGCTTTTTCCGCTCGGATACGCACGGCGGCCATTTGAAGTTCGACGCGCAGGATTACAACGCCGGCGTCAACGCTCTGTATGTCACCGAGCAGCGCAACTGCGTCTATTACGCCGCGGTCTATATCGAATGCGCCAAAAGCAGCGACGCGGTCATCTGCTATGAAGATTCCGGCTCGCTGCTGTACCTCAACGGCGAACTCATCGGCAATCACCCCTACGGCAGGGTCAAGGGCAAGTCGACCTACGGCAACACGGCGGCGGTGACCTTCCATAAAGGCAAAAACCTGCTGATGTTCAAAGTCCGCACGGGTTACATCTGCGACACCATCGACCTGACCGTTTCGGGCTGTGCCATTTACCCGGTCATCGCCAAGTCCGGCTCCCTGGGCCTCGCTTACCCGATGAGGACCGCGGCCTTTACCGGCAGCAAGGAAAGGCCGCTGCAGGTCTTCCCCGCGTTTGTCGGCGCCTTCGGCGCCGGTACGCCCGGCGGGCATATCCGCCTCGAGTGCGGGCCGCACGAGCAGGACTGTTATGTCGGCGAGATGGAAGCCGGCTCCTGCCGTTATGTGCGCCTGGAGGTGCCTTCCGCCGCAGAACCGCGCACGGTGAAGGCGAAGGTCGCCGTCACGCAGCACGGCGAAACCAGGGCGGCGGGTTCGTTCGACGCCTCGACGGTGGTCTTTGACGGTTTCACGGGTACCGAACACATTTATTCCGATTTTCATTTTGACACCACCTATCACCAGGAACAGCGCGTGTACGCGCTGGGCGCGATTCATATCGTCAAAAATATGCTCGAGGAGCTGCGCGTCAACCCCGGCTTCAAAGCCATCCTTTCGGAGGTCGACTACCTGCATCCCTACTATTCGGTCTACCCGGAGGACAGGCAGACCCTCCGCGAGATGTTCGCCGCCGGCCGCGCGGAGGCGGATTGCTTCTACAACCAGCCCAACGAGATGACATCCTCTCCGGAGGGTCTCGTCCGCAACCTGGTCTACGGCCAGCTCTACCACAGGGACGTCATGGGCGGAGGGCTGACGCCGGTCTACGGGCCGGGCGACGTGTTCGGCCATCCCAACCAGCTGTCGCAAATCTGCAAAAAGGGCGGCTGTATCGGCGTCTACTGGGGCAAGCATATTCTCGGGTTCGACTGCCTGTTCCGCCATGTCTCGCCCGACGGCACCGCGCTCATCCACTCGCGCGGCGGCACTTCCAAAAAGGACGCGATGCGCCTGGGCATCACGCACGCCCATCAGGATTCAGGGCTTGAGCCCAGGGTGCCGGCCTACCCGCGCGACGGCGACAGCGAATGGATGAAGCAGACGCTTTCCCACGCGAGTTTTTCGGTCATGTCCGATTTTCATCAAGGCATCGCCGAAGACGACGCGAAGAGCTTCGCGCAAACCGGCAGGGCGCTCATCGAGGCGACCTCGCGGGATATGTCCCTCTATCATGCCGGCGTCTCGCTGACAAGGACGGACCTCAAACAGGCCAACCGTCTTGGCGAGAACCTGCTCATCACCGCCGAGAAACTGGCGGGCATCGCCTGCCTCTACGGCGCGAAGTACCCCGAAAAAGCGCTCGACAAAGCGTGGAGGCAGCTGCTTTGCGGCCAGCACCACGATTCCATCACCGGCACCAACAACGAGATTTCCTTTGCCGACCTGATGGTCGAATACCGCGAGGCCGCCGAACTGGCCGCGGACGTCGTCCGCCGCGCCGCCGCCTACCTCGCCTCGGGCGTCAAGCTGACGCAGAAAGGCGCCCCAGTCTTCGTCTTCAACCCGCACACCTGGGAGCGCACCGACCCCTGCGAGGTCTGCCTGCCGATGAAGAAATCGAGCCGCGGCTACTGTCTGGTCGACGGCAAGGGCGCCGCCTACCCGCTACAGGAGACGGCGGGCCCCCATCCGGAAGGGATGAAACGCGTCGTCTTCCAGCCGAAAGTCCCCGCCATGGGCTACAGCGTCTTTTATCTGCGCGAGAACGCGCAGCCCGAACATTTCGAAGCGCCCGAAGGGCTCTTTATCGAGAACGCCTATTACAAAATCGAGGCGGACCCCGCGCAGGGCGGCGGCATCACGTCGATATACGACAAAAAAGCCAGGCGCGAAGTGCTGCTCAAAGGCGAAGACGGCCCGGGCAACCGCGTCGTTATCCTGGGCGAAGTCCCCGACAGGATGGAGACGCAGCACGAGTTTTACACCACCGGGATGAAAATGTTCTCCACCGAATGCCGCGCGCAGGTGTCGGTCGAAAAGGGCGTCAACTTCCAGAAACTGACCGTCCGTTACACCATGGGCACCGTCGCGCATATCCGCCAGGAGATTACGCTGTTCAGCCGCGTCCGGCGCATCGATTTCAAAACCGTCGTCGCTGATTACCGCGGCAGCGATGACCTGTTCACCGTCACCTTCCCGCTCGCCGTCCGGGGCGCTCGCCCCGTGTTCGACGACCGCTTCGCCCCGGCGGTGCGCGGCGAGAGCCGCCGCAAACTCGATTTCAGGACCCACCAGTACGCGATGTTTTCGCATTGCCAGGTCTACGCGGCCAACCAGTGGCTCGACTACGGCCCCTCGGTGACCATCGCGTTCAACGACGGCCTCCACGCCGTCAACGTCGGGATGTCCGCCCTGATTGTCAACCGCACGCCCGAGACGGCCGCTGCCGCCGACCTGCTGCTGGAGGCGCTTACGAAAAAGGCCGTGCCCGTCACGGAGTATCCCGACACGAAACGCGCCGCGCACGCGTCCCAGCTGGTCCATTTCAATGAAGACCTGATGATGACCGATACCCGCTTTGTCCTCGCCGTCGCCGGCCGCCGCAACGAGTACGCCGACCGCCTGCTGACGCGCTGCAAACCCGCCGAAAAGGAGCGTTTCGACAAGAGGGTCGCCGCCGGTTCCGCGGCGGTGCTTTTCACCAGAGACAGCGACAACGCGTGGAACAAGCCCGTCGACGTCATCCTGATCAAAGCAAAAACAGCCAAAATTCTCAGGGACTTTGTCGAGGATATGGAAATCGGCCTTTCCGTCGGCCGCAAAATCTATATCGATTCCGTCATTCTCGCATCGGCCCCCGGTTCGCCCGACGACTACGGCGTGGCGCTCGTCAACACGGGCAACCTTGCCTGCAGCGTCGAGAACGGCGGGCTGCTGAACCTGATGCTCTTCCACACCGCGCGTTTCTACGGCAACCAGGGCAAAGTGACCGGCGGGGAAGAGATGGTGCCCGAGCGCAAGACGCATGTGTTCACCTACGCGCTCATCCCGCACGAAGGCAGTTACCGCGAGGCGGAGATTTACCGCAGGGCGCTCGAGGTCAACGATCCTCTGCTCGGCCTTACGGGCTTCGAAAAGGCCGCCAAGGCGCCGCTGCCCGAAAGCAAGAGTTTCCTCAAAACCAACGGCAGTTTCATCGTCACCGCATTCAAGCCCGGCGGCTATCCGCTCGCCTCGATGAAAGGGCAGTACGGCGATATCTATCAGCGCGGTTTCGCGCTGCGCGGCTTTGAACCCGACGGGGAGAACGCGAAAGCCGAGTTCCTCTTCGGCTTCGATATAACCGGCGCCTCGAGCGCGGATCTGCTCGAAGAGAACGCGGCGCCGCTGCGTGTTTCCGGGAACAAACTGGCCGTCCAGGCAGGCGCCCATTCCATCGAAACGTACCTTATCCGGCCCAAGGACGGCAAGGCACGTGTCGGCGCGGCCGAACTCGGCGCCGAAAGGGAGCCGGTGGAGCCGACCTTTGTCCGCAGCTGGGAGCACGACGCGGGCACTATGCCCATGGGCTATCTCGCCGTCGCCGGTTTCATCGGCAAAAAGGTCACCCACATCGACGAGACGACCTTCAGCGTCGACGTGCATATCGTCAACAACCGGCCCGATATGCCGGCGGAAGGCACGCTGTCGCTGCGGGCGTCGAAAGGGTTCAAACTCTCCCGTACCGGCGCGAAGTATTCCGTCCCGGCAGGCGGGTACAAGGTGTTCCCGTTGAAGGTCACCAAACCCTCGGCCGGCGCGCAGGGGCTCATTACGCTGGAATACAGCGACGACGGCCAGCGTTTCCGCGACGTGTTCGAAATCGGCTGTTTCAAACCCGAAGTGTGCGCGCGCATCGTACCGGGCGGCGTCGAGGCGGAAGTTGCCAACCCGACCGGCCAGGACCTGGAAGGGGAACTGGCGCTCGCTTCCCCGATCGAAACATGGGACTTATACGGGTTCAACCCCTTCGCCTTTGCGGCCGCCGGCCCCGCATCGTTCAAGGTCCAGCTCAAAGCCGGCGCGAAGCAAACCTTTTTCTTCCCCGTCGAACAGCTGCCTTTCGAGGAAGAACCCTCGTTCTGGGCGGTCGCGAAACTGATGGTCAACGGCCGGATTTTCTTCGCTTTCGCCGAAAAACACGGCCCGAGGCACAACCTTTGGGCGCATGAGATGATCGGCCAAATCGGCGCCGACGGCAACTCGATTCAGCGGTTGCTGGAATTATAAAAATATCATCCGCAAAACCGCCGCGCTTCGCCGCGCGGCGGCCCTTTGCGGACGTTTGGCCGCCGTATTTGACAAAAGGCGGCAAGTGTAATATAATTCCGCCTTGCGACAAAAAATATTCGGAGGCTGACAAATGGTATTGGCTGCGGTAGGCAAAAACGGAACCGGCAAGGATTATTTCCTCGAGTACGTCTCGAAGAAATTCGGCCTGCCGATGATCTCGATCGGCGACGTCGTCAGGGAACTCGCGGCGAACGACGGCCTCGAACTGACCAGGGAGAACCTGCACAAAACCTCGAAGAAGTATATGGATACCTACGGGCAGACCTTCTTCCCCGAGCAAGTCGTTCAAAAAATCAAGACGGCGAACTCGCCCAATTTCCTCGTTTCGGGCATCCGCCCGCTTTCGGACGTGGAGTTTCTCAAGGCCGCGTTCGGCGACAAGTTCATCCTCGTCGACGTCGTAATATCCGACGACGACGTGCGTTACGAAAGAATGCTCTCGCGCGGTTCCGACCGCGACGGCAAGTCGGTTAAACGGCTTCGGGAATATGACGAAGGCGAAGAAAAGCTCTTCCATACCAGCCAAACCGAAAAAATGGCGGACTATGTTCTGCGCAACGACGGAACCGTCGAAGATTTCTACAAAGCCATCGACGACTTCTATTACAACTACCTGGCCGAACGGCTCGACTGACCGGCAACGAACCGAAGCGGAGTTTCGGCCGGGATAAAAAACCGGGGCGGTTTTACCGTCCCGGTTTTTTGCTGTTTTTGGTTTTCGGCTTGATCTGTTTGAGGCGGTTGCCTTTGACAAGAAAAACGTTGGTCGCCAGGTCCATCAGCGGTTTGTCGTTGAGCGAATCGGTATAGAAATTGTCGATGACGGCGTCGGGATACCGCTTGCGGAAGGCCTCGATTTTATTGGCGCGGAAACACAGGAAGACGATTTTGGCGGTCTGTTCGTCAATCTCGGTGCCGATGTAGTTCTTGATATCGAGGCGGGTGAATAACTCCCTCAAGAAGATTTCCGCGCTGGCGGTGATAATCAGGTCGTCGTCCTCGCGCTGCGCGTAATAGAAGGGCTTGATTTTGTGCATGTGCTGATCCCAGAACTCGACCATATCGTCCTGAAAACTCTCGAGGCCGAAGAAAAACTGTTCGGCAAAACGGGAATACGCCTCCAGCAGCTGCTCGATGGAAATCATGCGCAGTTTGTACTTGACCAGCCCCGTGAGCATCATCGGCAGATAACGCACCAGCGAGGGGTTCTTTTTCAGGTAGAAAAAGAACAGGTCGAGGATGCTTTCGCCGCGGTATATGGTGTTGTCGAAATCGTACGCGTTCATCCGCACTACCCGCAGGACGCTTAATAAGTCTCCGTCATAAAGATTTCTTTTTTCGGGAACAGGCTGTAAAGCAGCTCCCTTTTGCCGGTAACAGACGCCATGCCGTACCGGCACGCCTGTTCCAGCGAAACGAAGCCCGTCGCAAACGCCGCCAGGGACCGCGCCGTGCAGACCAGGTCGGGCTCCGCGTCCGTCCGCTTGACGGATGTCTGGCCGCCCTCAAAACTCAGGGCGAACACCCCGTTGTTGAAGTCGAGGAAATCGTCCGTTACGCCGATGTTGACGCAGGCGTTTGCCTCCCGGTGCCGCGTGTAAGCCAAAACTTTTTCCACGTCGACGACGCGGCACATCCCGCTTGTTTTTAACTTGCTTTCCACAACAATGGGTTCCTCTGCCAGCAAAGTCCAGTCGATAAATCCGGGCACGTCGCCCCTGAGCGTTTTGTAATAGGGATGGAAACGGCTTAAAAAGCCCAGCAGGCTTTTAAGCGCGGCGATATCATTGAACGCCGTTTCGCGCACCGTCATATCGTTGCCGGCGGAGGAATCGAAAGAGAGGTAGGCGGCCGGACGACCGTCCGCGCCGTACCAGATATAGGTGCTGATGAGTTCCGAGTATTTATCGTGCTCGAACATTTCCCGCCATTGTTTGTCGCTTCTGACGGCGGCGAGGTTGCGGTTCTGCACGCAGGCGGCGTAGATTTGCCTGATGTCGCCGATATCCCTGCCGTATTCCATCAATTCGGCACGGCCCGGCTGCCCGTCGAGATGGCCGAAAGCCGACAGCGGGATGATGATATTCTGCTTGATATTGGCCAGCTCATAGCCGAATTTGCGGTAGAGCGGGTTGGAAAAGGGGAAAAGGTACGAGAGAATCTGCCCTTCCTCCCGCATCTCCCGCAGGCAATGGCCGAACAGCTTGCGTACATGCCCCCGGCCGCGCTCCTGAGGCAGCGAGGCGACGGCGCCGACGCCTGCAAGCTGCGCCTGCGAACCGTTGAACGTCACGGTATAAGGTTCGGTGCAAAGCGTCGCCGCCGGCCTGCCGCAGTCGTCGAACACCGCCCTCACCGTTTCGTAGCCGAGCGCCGCCTTTTGCGGGTCGCTGAAATCCTTGCGCGAATTGTACGCCACGGAACGCAGCTTCGAGATTTCGATATTCTCTTCCGGCGCGATTTTTCTGATGACCATAACGTTTTCTCCTTACCGCAGCCGTCAGTCGCCCAGCAGCCCGTAGTAGCGCGCCATCCAGTACGGATGCAGGTAAACGGTCCCGTCCTCGGCGCGCTTGCCCGCGGGGCCGCCCCGTTCGGGCGCGGGCGTCTTGCCGTCGGGCAGCGTCGCGGCGAACTCTTCATAGATTTCTTCGCAGCCGCTGTCGGCATGCATCGGGTTGGAGTCGTATTTGCTGATGGGCTTTTCGTCGAAAGGCAGGGCCTGCTTCAGCTGCGGGCCGCTGCAGAAAAACGCCGGCGACTGTTCCCACTCGAGGTCCTTGCGGTGGCTGTTGTAGGTCTGCCAGTGAATCAAGTCGAGCGGCAGCTGCTCGAGCGCCTGCGCCGCAAGTTCGATGTCGCAGTGTTTTCCGGTCAGCGCGCCGTAGACGATGCTCCAAAGCGGCGTGCGTTCCGGCCTTTCGTACTGCCAGTGCCGCTCGAGCCCCATGAGGATATAAGAGCGGATGACGGGGTCTTTTTCGTATTTCAGCAGCGGCGTGATAATCATCATCGCCAGTTCGTCGTCGATATGGCAGAGATGGAAATCCTCGATTTTATAGTGCATGACGTTCATCAGGTAATGGTGTTCTTTAATCAGCCGCAGGTATTCGTTCTGGTATTTTTCGTCGCCCGTCATGTGGTAGGTGGTTTTGAGGATGGAAAGGATTTCCAGCGCGTTTTGCCCCTTTTCGAAAACCCAGCGGTTGTCATGGTTGAGGCTTTCGGGCGCCCAGCAGGCCCAGGTCGTCGGCAGCCCGTCGAAGTCGACGAGGCGGTAGTTGTTATGGATGATATGGTCGGTCGTCGCGCGCGCCATCGCGGCGATTTCAAGTTTTTCTTTTTCATCGGCTGCGATGTCGTAATACACGCTGTAACCGTAATAATTGCCGACCATCTCGTCGCTGGAAGTTTCACCCTTCCACTCGCAGTCGCCCTCGGCGCTGAGATGCCATTCCTCGTCCCCGTCGCCGAAACCGGGTTCGTCGGCATAGCGGACGGCCCGCGCGGTGAATCCGTCTATGCCCGTGACGTACGCGAGTTTTTTGAGGGCCCCCAACCCTTTTTTGGCAATCTTCAGCGCGTTTTTATCGCCCGTTGCGCCGTAACGGTATGCCTGCGACGCCATATAGAAGGCTGTCCAGGTACCGTCGTTGTCCGAAATCTCCACCATTCCGCTGGTAAGGTCGCCTTCCTTGTCAAGAAAACGGATGGTGACAAAACCGTCTTTGCGGGTATGGTACTTTTCCGTCAGCTCGGTGTAATGCGCCGCTTTCTTTTCCAGCGTCATGGTTTGGCTTTTGATAACGCTGAGGCCTTTCGCTGTGGCGGCGGCCGTTTCCCC
>JAKJCA010000098.1 GCA_022706685.1 Bacillota bacterium | reverse complement strand
CGATCTTGTCTTTGATATTCCCGCCCAATACGGCGCCGCCCGAGCCGGTGCCGGCGCCGGACGACCCTGTCGTATGGCGCGACGCGATGCCCGACACCTACGCGGCGACCGACGCGCTGGGCAGGACGCTGCCCGGCTGCGGCGAAACGGGCCCGCCGCGCGCCGGTCGCTATGTCGGCCTGTTCTACTGGACCTGGCATACCGCCCAGGCCCGGGGCGTACGGACGCCGGTCAACGTGACGCGGATCGTCGAGCGGTACCCCGAAGCGTCGCACGACCTGAACTTCCCGCTGTGGGGGCCGCTGTTCTCGCCCCACCACTGGAACGAGCCGCTCTTCGGTTATTACGACACCGACGACCGCTGGGTGCTGCGCCGGCACGCCGAGATGCTCGCGAACGCCGGCGTCGACGTGATTATTTTCGACAACACCAACGGCACCATGACCTGGAAAGAATCGTACGACGTCCTTTTTGAAGTGTTCGCGCAGGCGAGGGCGCAGGGCGTCAAAACGCCGAAAATCGCCTTTCTGCTGCCGTTCTCGGCGGGCGACAACACCAACGCGCAGCTGCGGCTGCTTTATGGCGATATTTACAGCAAGAACCGCTACCAAAACCTCTGGTTCTATTGGAAGGGCAAGCCCCTCATCATGGCGCACCCGGATAAGCTCGACGTCACCGACCCCGTCGACCGCGCCATCCTGGGCTTTTTCACCTTCCGCCCCGGCAACCCGGACTACAAGGCCGCCGGCAAAAAAGGCGAGTGGGGCTGGCTGTCCGTCTACCCCCAGGTCGTTTACAGGAACCGCGACGGTTCCCCCGAGCAGACGACCGTCGGCGTCGCGCAGAATTATTCCGCCGAGGCCGGCCTGACCGCCATGAACGGCGAGAACGTGTTCGGCAGAACCTATACCTCGAAGGGTTACGACACGCGGGAGAACGCCGCGCTGCTGGGCGCGAACTTCGCCGAACAGTTCGAGTACGCGCTGAAAGTCGACCCCGAGTTCATCTTCATCACCGGCTTCAACGAGTGGGTGGCGGGCCGTTTCGACACCTGGCAGGGCGTCACCAACGCCTTCCCGGACGAATACAACGACGTGTTCAGCCGCGACATCGAACCGTCCAAAGGCGCCCTTTCCGACTGCTACTATTACCAGATGGCAAGTTTCATCCGCCGCTACAAAGGCGCGCGCCCCCCGTGGACGGATAACGCCGCGCGCAGCATCCGCGTCGGCTCCGGCTTCGCGGACTGGGCGGCGGTGCCGCACACCTATTACGCCTACCCCGGCAACACCTTCGCCCGCGACGACACCGGCTACGGCGGCATCCGCTATACCGACGACAGCGGCAGGAACGACATCGCCGCCGCGAAGGTCGCGAGCGACGCGGTAAATATCTATTTCATGGTGGAGTGCGCCGGGGACATCAGCCCGCGCACGGACGAGCGCTGGATGCGCCTGCTGCTCGACACGCGAAGCGGCGAAGGCGGCTTCTGCGGCTTCGATTATATCGTCAACCGCGTCGCCCCCGGCGCAAGCACGGCGGTCCTCGAACGGTCGGCGGGCGGTTGGAACTGGGAACCCGCGGCGCAAGTCCGCTATGAGGTCGAGGGCAACCGTTTGCAAATCGCCGTGCCGAAGGCCGCGCTCGGCATCGGCGGCGGCCCCTTCACGCTGCGATTCAAATGGAGCGACAACACCCTGGCCGCGGGCGACGCGATGGATTTTTACCTCCGCGGCGACACCGCGCCGCTGGGCCGGTTCACATACGTCTATGTCAGCACACAATAAAGTTCATTAAACAGCATCAAACTTCGCAGGAGTGATAAAAAATGTTTCAGTTGCCGGATTTCAAGCTTCTCAAGCAGTTGTTTGCGGCCGTCGCCGCGCTGGTCATGTTCCTCAGCGGCGTTATTTTCCCCGCGCTGCCTTCTTTCGTACCCGAGCCCGAAACGCCCGCCGTCGACACGCGCGTCAAGATGAAATTGTCCGAATCCGGCGCCAGCGATTACGTCATTGTACGCGGGGCCGCCTGCTCGCCTTCCGAGCGTTTGGCCGCGCAGACGCTGCATGACCATCTGCTGCGCATCGGAGGCGCCGACATCCCCGTCGTGACCGATACGGCGCCCGCGCAGGCCAGGGAAATCATCGTCGGCAAAACCAACCGAGAAGGCGCGCTGTACACCGTCGACCGCGCCGCTCTCGGCGACGAAGGCCTGATGATACGCGCCGTCGGGCAGAAAGTCGTCATTGCCGGCGGAGAAAAACGCGGCACGCTCTACGGGGTCTACACCTTCCTGGAGGAAGTGCTCGGCTGCCATTGGTACACCGCCGACCTGATTGTGATACCCGCCGTCGAGGATATCGAGGTTCCGGTCGACCTGAACATCGTGCAGAAACCCTATTTCGAATACCGCGAAACCGACTGGATGAGCCCCAGGAATATCACCTATTCCATCGCCAACAAGCAAAACGGGAACATCTACCGCATCCTGTCCGAAGAGCAGGGCGGCAACATGGGCTACGCCTACGGGTTCGCCCACACCCTGACGACGCTCATCATGCCGCCTGACAAATACTTCGCCGACCACCCCGAGTATTACGCCCTGGGCGCCGAAACGGGCGTCCGCTCGCCGAACCAGCTTTGCCTGACCAACCCCGACACGCTGCGCATCGTCATCGAGGAGGTGCGCGAGATTTTGCGCACGCACCCCGACGCGCAGATTGTGTCCCTGACCCAGCACGACAACGGCAACTACTGCGTCTGCGACAACTGCAAGGCGGTCGACGACTATGAAGGTTCCCACTCCGGCACGATGATCCGTTTCGTCAACGCCGTCGCCGACGCCATCAAAGACGATTATCCGAACGTCGCCATCGATACCTTCGCCTATCAATATACCCGCAAGCCGCCGAAACACGTTATCCCGCGCGACAACGTCATCGTCCGCCTGTGTTCCATCGAATGCTGCTTCTCGCATCCGCTCAACGACCCGGCTTGCGCCGACAACGCCGCCTTTTGCGCCGACCTCAACGGCTGGAAAGATATCTGCCGCAGGATTTATATCTGGGATTACACCACCAACTACAGCCACTTCCTGGGCCCGTTCCCCAATTTCGGCGTCATCCAGAAAAATATCCGGTTTTTTGCCGAAAACAACGTCAGGGGCATTTATGAGGAAGGCAACTATATGGCGGCTTCCTCCAACGGCGAATTCGCCGAACTGCGCGCCTACATGCTGTGCAAACTGCTGTGGGACCCCTACCTCGACTACGACGCGGTGATGAACGGTTTCCTCAAGGCCTACTACGGCCCCGGCTGGCAGTACGTCAGGGAATACATCGACATGACAACGAGCCATACCGGAACCTGCGGCAACCATATGGGCATCGGCGAAAAGATGACTTCCAAAGCGGTGCTCAAACTCAAGCCCAACGAAATCGCCTACTGCGACGAGCTCTGGGCCAAGGCCGCCGAACTGGCCGACACCCCCGAATACCTGAAGCACGTGCGGATGTCCGAATTGTCATGGCGGTACTGGAAGGGCTGCAACCGCGTGCGGGAGTTTTCGCTCCTGCAGCCGGTCGAAGCGTGGCGGGGCGCCAACGAGCAGCTGTTCAACGACTACGCGGCTTACGGCATCACGCGCTGCAGCGAGGGCAAACTGCTCGCAACCGAGCCGAACCTTTACGCCCCGCCGAGCGCCTGGCGGTAAATTGTCAAGGTTGTCAAGGGGACGAGTGTCAAGGGGACGGCAGACTGTTACAAAACGACAACCCAAACTGAGTGCTTATGGAAAACTTTGAGCTTAAGCAGCTCTTTCGGGCTTCAAAATGTTGATTTGCATCAATGAACAAAAAAGGCAGTGAGAAACAGC
>JAKJCA010000097.1 GCA_022706685.1 Bacillota bacterium | reverse complement strand
TGCGACAACCCGCGTTACCTACACAAGCCCCAGATTGCCCGCCTCGTTCAACGGTTTCACCATCGCGCAGGTTTCTGATTTACACAACAAGGTGTTCGGGGAAAAACAGAAACGGTTAATTCAACTTATCAGGGACGCCGAGCCCGACCTCATTGCCGTCACTGGCGATATTATCGACAAACGCAAGCCGGATATCGACGCGGCAATGTCCTTCATCGACGCGGCCGTTGAAATTGCGCCGGTCTATTTCGTATACGGCAACCACGAACTGCAATCGGGTATCTGCAGCGAATTAACCGACAGGCTGCTGCAATCGGGCGTTATCATATTAGATAATTCTGCGCATCAGCTTGACAGGGACGGCGGCGTTATCGACCTGCTGGGCATTTCCTATTACCCCGGCGTTGATGCCATGCCGGCAAGAATCCACAGCAGTACGGAAAGCATTGACAAGCAGCTGCAAATCCTTGCAGCGGAAACGCACAGCGGCTTCCGCCTGCTGCTCGCCCACCGGCCGGAATTGATCGGCCTATATGAAAAAAACGGTATCGATCTGGTTTTAGCCGGCCACGCGCACGGCGGCCAGATTCGGCTGCCGTGGGTCGGCGGGCTTTATTCGCCCGATCAGGGTTTCCTGCCTCAATATACGGCCGGAACCTATCAAAAGGGCAAATGCACCATGGTTGTCAGCCGCGGCCTTGGCGACAGCATTTTTCCCGTACGCGTATTCAACAGGCCCGAACTGGTTGTCATTACCCTATCGGCGGACTTGACCGCTAAATAATGCTAAGCCGTTATTCATATAGCAAAAAACCGCTCGAAAGCGATTTTTTACGCCAACTGTTTTCTCATATGGACCGAGTGCGCATTCCTTTTCTTATTTCCCACCGTTTGAAAGCCGAGTTTCTCATACAGCCTGCGCGCGCCTTGGTTCGTCGTGCCGACATCGAGGGATACCGTTGTTTTGCCCATGCTCTTGAGCCTTTCAAAACAATGGTTGAGCATTTCGCTGCCGATGCCGCGGTTTCTGTCTTGCGGGGCTACACAGATGTTTTGAATATAAGCTTCCTCATTTTTATATGAAACGGGCACGCGGTAGCGCGCCTGCCTGAATGCCAGCGCAGCCAGTTCGACGGGGCTGAAACAAGCCAGATAATCGGTACTTTTGAGCGAATGCCGCATTTCCTCGCGTGTAAACACAATCATCAGCGCGCGAACGGCGTCATCGCACCACACCCAAATGAAGCGGTGCGAGAAATGGTTGCTATCCAGCTGAATCAATTTTTCGATGGACGAGACCGCTTTTTCCCGAGGGCCGAACATACGAGCGAAACCTTTAGAGTCGGTATCATAAATCAACCGCGCGGCTGTCTTTAAATCGTCGCCCGGCAGCAATTGCCTGATCATCATTTTTCACCTCGTCAAGCGGCTTTTCGGCTTCAGGTATAAATGCCTTCGCGCTCCCAAACAGCGTGCATCAGTTCGTAACGCTTCAGGCTCATGCCCGTATAAATACAGTTGGATGTCGAAAAAATATAGCCGTATCCCGGCATCCCTTCGGCCAGAGACCTCTTGACGTCAGCCGCCACCTGTTCGTCGGTACCGGTCTGCAGGAGTCCGCAGTTGACATTGCCGATGAGGCAGACGCGGTCGCCGGCAACCTTTTTAACGCCGGCAAGGCTAACGCCCGCCTGCGGGTCCAGCGAATGGAGCGCATGGGGTTTGCATTGCAGAATCTGGTCAAGTATGGGCATGATGTTGCCGTCGGTGTGTTTGATGGTATAGAAGCCCAGAGAACGGTAGGCCTGCACAATCTGCTCGAGATACGGCGCGACAAACTCAGCGAACATAGCGGGGCTGAAGAACGGGTTGGTATTAAAGCAGTAATCGGAACACATCGCGAATCCGTCGACAAGACCGGGATAACGCGCAAGTTTCTCCGCTTCGCGGATATGGCCGTCGACGGCTTTCTGCGCATCGCGTTTGACCGACTCGGGCTCTTCCGCGCAGCGCACCGCAAGGCCGGTCATGGCGTTTCCGTCGGGGATGCCGATGGTCGGGTCCCCGTAGATCATCGTGAAATAACGGTCGCCGCCGAGTTCTCTTACGGTTTCATAGAAAAGAATCTGCTCTTCAAAACTGCTGCCGTCGGGTGCCCCGATAAAAACGGCGGAATGATTGTATTTTTCAGCGATTTCAAGATAGCACAAAGCCTGGTCCCTGCGGAGCAAACGCCTTTCGGACGGGCTCATCTGCTTCCACTGGTTGAACTTCCTGTGATCGGGATGCACTTTGCCGATGGCCTCCATAGTCAGGTAAAATACCAGTTCAAAATGCGGCACTCTGCCTTTCAGAGGCCGCCTCTCAAGCGCGTCGATAAACCTCTGGCGTTCAGTCATGCTTTTCTTTTGCCTCCACACCGAATCCGTAAGACCGTTTTGAAAAGAACATACGCGCTTTTTCAAGGCCGCAGCATATGGCTTCCACATTATCGAGCGGAACGTCCGCTGCGCATTCGGCGCTCAGCGCAAGCCCGCCCTCTCTCGACCCGAGCGCTTGCACGCAAAGCATGATGTGCTCCTCAATCTCCGCCGGCGACGCAAACGGAAACATCTGCCTGTCCAGGTCCAGGTTGACGGCTATTTTATACCGCCCCTCTCCCCTGCATGCTGCAGTTAAGTTATCCAGGCCGTTGGCTCTGAACTGCGGATTGACAATGTCCACGCCGCAGTCACGAAGGTCGGGAATGATTTCATAGATGCAGCCGTCGGAATGCATATAGACCAGTTTGCCTGCTTGTTTGCATAAACCGTATAAGCCCGCGAAACACGGTTTCAAGTACTTTCTCCATTTCAGCGGACCCGTCGGGAGCATTGTCTGCATACCGAGGTCATCGCCGAAACTGATTAAATACTCTTTACGTTTCATCGACGCCAGCCGTATTCTTACCTGCCTGATGTTATATTCCAGCACCTTGCCGATCAGGATATCCAGTTCCGGCGGTTCTTCGGCAAAATCAATCATGCATTCTTCATACCCACGCAGATAGGTCAGTCTCAGGAACATGAAACCGTGAGGCAGTCCGGCATCGACTTCGGGGATTCGCAAAGCATGAATATCCTCGCGTGTTTTGACCGGATGCCCGATACAGATAGAATCGTAACCCTCGGCGACAGAATCCCACACACAGCCCCATTCGTCTGTCTTTTTCCCGCGCGTGTAGAGCCCGGAGAGTTTCATGTTTCGGAAATCGCCTTTCCGGTAGTCCGGAAAAATCTGCGGATGCGCTAAAACGATGTTTTCAAGCGCTCCCCCCCATTTCAGCCAGGCGGCGGGGAGAATACTCAAGCCCACCGGTATCCATTCGGGGGATTGAAATGTCGCGAATTTGAGGTAGTTGTCCATGGCGCACCGCTTTCTTACTGGATAATTCAATCATAATTGTATGCCTTTGAAAAGTAAATGCCGGATTTATCTGGCTGTTTTCTGTTTTTTGCATTTTGAGTCAACGGCGCTGATACGAGGGGCTGTATCAGACGCCGAAAAAGCGAAGAGATACAGCCCCCTTGTTCTAATCGCGCCGAAATACATCCGTTTAGATGATGACGCCTGGATTGGCCTGGTCGAGCACCCCCGTGTAGCTTGTCGCCGCGGATACGATGTTCAGATCGAGCGCGTCCACCCCGCCGTCCTGCATGATGTCCGCCGCGTAGAACGCTGCCGTGCCGTACTCAAATTCGCTCTGGTAAGAAGCCGCCGCGTCAATCAGGTTTTCGTCCGCAGCCGTCACGTATCCGTCCCCGTCGACATCGCCGAAGATGACAACCCAGTAGGTTTTCAGCAATGCGTTCGTCACGTTGTCATACAAATCCACCCGGGTCCCTGTGCCGAAGCTGCCTTCCACCTTCGTAATCTGAAGACGGCCGTCGCCGCCGACTTGTATAAACTGGTTGCGGAACGCCTGTTCGCTGAGCCCTTCCTCCAGGCCGTAGATGTAGTTG
>JAKJCA010000010.1 GCA_022706685.1 Bacillota bacterium | reverse complement strand
GGTCTTTTCCTCCCCGGCCGCCAGAAAAATTTTTTGAAAGCCCTTGAGCAGTTTCACGGGCCGGTCGTCCCGCCCCTCCGTCGAGCCGGCATAGACCTGGACGACGGTCTTGCCGTCTTTGCCGCCGGTATTTTTGACGCGGACGGATACCTCGACGTTTCCGTCTTCCGCCCGCCGGACCTCGAGAGCCGAAAAGTCGAACCGCGTATAAGACAGCCCGAATCCGAATGGATACGCGGCTTTTTTCTTTTCCCGGTCGAGCAGGGTATAGCCGTGATAGTAACCATATTCGATATCGAGCTTTTTATCTCCGGGGAACAGGAAAGGCGGATAATCGTCCTCCGCCCGGGCTATGGTGAAAGGCAGTTTGCCCGAGGGATTGACTTTTCCGCAAAGGATATCCGCCAGGGCGTTCCCGCCCTCGATGCCCGCGTAGAACGAGTGAAGGATGGCGGCCGGCGCCTCGTCCCATTCTCCGATCAGGAAGGCGCTGCCGCCCGTGATGTTGACGACGGTATTCGGGCACACGGCGCAGACCGCGCGGATGAGTTCGACCTCCCGCGGGGGAATGCGCAGGCTGTAGCGGTCCCCGCCGTTACCGCTGGCGGTCCGCTTGTCGCTCTTGCTGACGACGGCAAGATACTCGCCCTCCTGCTTGTAGTCGCTGCCGACGCAGACGACGGCGGCGGCGCAGGCTTTGATTTTCGGCAGGTCTCTTTTCATATTTTTACCGTCCGCGAGCAAAACGTTTTCACGCCCGAACGCACGGCACAGACCTTCATAGGGGGTGACGACATGCGGGCTGTAAACGCAGCTGCTGCCGCGGTCGCCCGTGTTGGGTTTATCGGCGTAGCGGCCGATGACGGCGATTCTTATCCCGCTTGCCAGGGGCAGCAGGCCGTTGTTTTTCAACAGCACCGTTCCCTCCTGCGCGGCTTTTAAGGCGAGCGCCTTGTGCGCGGGGGAGAGCACGGCGTTTTCCGGTTCCGGCCCGGCCGGGGGCAGGACCTTAATCATTCCGGCGAGGATATGTCCGGCGGCCTCGTCGATATGGCGCGGTTCGATATCGCCCGAACGCAGCAGCCGTTTCAGGGCGCGGTAGCGGTATTTCATCGGCATTTCAATATCCAGCCCCGACCGGATTGCTTTTTTCGCGTCGCGCACGCCCAGCATGAAATCCGAAACCGTGAACCCCTCAAAGCCCCAGTCTCGCCGCAGCGCGTCTTGAAGAAGGTATGCGCTTTCGCAGCACTGCTCGCCCCGCAGTTTGTTGTACGCGCCCATCACCGATACCGCGCCGGCGTCGACGCAGGCCTTGAAATGCGGCAGATATACCTCGTGCAGCGTCCGTTCGTCGGCGGTGACGTTGACCTTGAAACGCAGGTTTTCGATGCTGTTGCACGCGTAGTGCTTGACGCAGGCCATCACGCCGCGGCCCTGGACGGCCCTTGTCAGCGCGGCGCCCATCGAACCCAGCAGGTACGGGTCCTCGCCGTAACTCTCCTGCGCGCGACCCCAGCGCGGGTTGCGCAGCAAATTGATACAGATGCCTCCAAAGAAATTGGCGCCCCGCGCCGTTATCTCGTCGGCGATGGCCCGTCCGATTTCAGCCTCGAGTTCGATGTCGAAAGAAGCGCCCCTCGCCATCGAAACGGGGAAGCAGGTGCTGTGCCCCATCACCGCGCCGCGCGGCCCGTCGGAGAACTTGACGGCCGGGATGCCCAGCCGTTTCACCGCGCCGGTGCAGATGGGCGAATAGTTGTAGGACCGATGGTGGAGCAGGATGTCTCTCAATGTTTTCAGTAGGTAGAAATGTCCCGACAGCATCAGCAGTTTTTCTTTTATCGTTAGGGCGGCGGTAAGTTCGCGGCAAACCCGGTCGAGCGTCTGAGCCGTCGGCTGCGCCCGGTAGAGAGCCGCCGCCTGAGAGTAGTCCATACCCGAACCTCCTTATGTTTCGGTGTCGAGGCCGATGATTTTTTTAAAGAGAACGACGTCGAGTTTCCGCCCGAACTTGACGCCGACTTCTTTGAGCAGCCCGCAGCGGAAATAACCGTTTTTTTCAAACATCCTGATGCTCGCCGCGTTTTCGCCGCAGACGATGCCCAGCAGGGCGTGAAAACCGTTGGTTTGAGCATACGTCTGCGCGTGCCGCAGGGCTTTCGTGCCGATGCCCCTGCCCGTGCGGGCGGCGTCCAGGTATACGGTGACCTCGGCGGTTGTGCGGTAGGCCTCCCTGTTTTTGTAAGCGGACAGGATCAGATAGCCGCAAAACGCGCTGCCGTCGAGGATGGCGAACGAGCGGAAACGGCCGTCGTCGAAAAACAGCAGTTCCCGCATGTCCCGGGGACTCAGCGGCGCGGTGTGGAACGTGGCCGTTGTCTCGAGCACATAATGGTTATACAGCGCGGCCGCCGCGCCCAGATACGCCTCGGTCATATCCCTGAATTCAATGTCGCCGGCGGGTTCCATGCACTCGCCTCCTTTGCGGCTGATGTTATTGCGTCACCGCGAGCAGCACGCTCCACGGCGCAACGGACGGCAGGCGGAACAGGCGGTAGGGTCCGTCGCCGCCGATGCTGTCTATGGTTTGTTCGCGCATTTCTTTATTCAGCGTCCGCAGGCGCGTTTTTTGTGTCAGCACTTTCACCAGCGCCCCTTCGGCGGGGTCCATGCTTTGGTTGAGCAGTATCAGCGTTGTTTCGCCGCCTTCTTCGCGCGCCCACAGGCCGATTTTGTGCAGCGTGGCGACGTAAGCCGGCAGCGTGTCCCTCGTCAGCCAGCGCGCGACGCTCCGGCACTGCGACGATTTTGAATGGCTGAGCAGAAAACTCCACGGGTAGTAGCCGGCCGCGCAGACGCGTCCGCCGATTTTGTTTTCAAAAACGCCCATGCAGCAGTCCGCCTTGGTCTTTCCCGCATAGTCGACGACGCGGGCGAGCGGCTGCGCCTGCGCGTCGGTCGGCTCCAGATAGAAGCAGCGGCTTTTCCAGAACGACTGCCGGCAGTCGCGCATGCGGCCGTCCTGCCCGGCGTTGAGCGGATGGCCGCCGAGTACTTCGATACAGTCATCGTCGCCGCAGCCTGCGGTTCTGAAACCGGTCAGTTCGCCGTACCCCGCCTCGTTGAGGGCGTCAAGCGCGGGCCCGTCGAGAAAGACGCCCTGCGACAGGAAGTCGAGAATCGTATTTTCGTCGAACGCCAGAGGCAACAGGCCGCCCAACAGCGTCAGGCAGGCTCCTTCGGGCGAATAGGCCGCGGGCAGGCCGATTTCAAACCATTCGTCCGCGAAATGCGCAGGCAGATTGTACGCCGCGCCCGCGCGCAGGTTCTTGACCGCTTCACCGTCCGGGCTCCAGCCGGTGAAAATCCCGCGCGTCGGTTTTCGTTCAACCGCCGACGCGAGCGCGTCGTAAAACGGCCGCTGTTTAGCGAACTGCCGGATCAGTTCGCCTTTTTCCAGCGCGACGTCCTCATACAGGTTCATGATGTTCAGCGCCGCGCCCGTGCAGCCCGCGGCGATATAAACGGCGGCCTCGGCGGTGTTCATGACGATGCTCTTGCCCAACGCCTCGTAGTTGAAGTTCTCAATTTCGGACTGGATGACGCGCACGCCGGGCGGCAGGAGCGAAACCTGCCTGCCGATTTCATGCGCCTTCTGCGTCATGCCCGCCGGCGCCGTGTCGCGGTAAAAGCCGCCTCCCGGCCGCCACATCACTTCGCGTTGCTGCTCCCCGGCGAGGATGCGCGCCTGCTCGCGGAAACCGTAGCCGTCGGCAAAACGCTCGCCGGTCATAAAGCCGAGTTTGATGGCGGGGCCGATGCGGTGCACGGCCGTTTCGACGGTCTCGAACAGCCGGTTGATCGTCCGGCGCTTGACCTGCAGCCATTGCTTTTTAAGCGCCAGAACCGCTTTTTCGTTCTCCGCGGCGAAGGCCGCCGCGAGGCTTTCGCGGCTGTAGAGCGTGCCGCACAGTTTCGAAAATTCGGCCAGGCAATGTTCGCAGAAACAGTCGGGGCCGATGCCTCCGTGGCCCGAGCGGACGTCGTCGTCAATCCAGATAAAGTCGGGCTGCGCCTGCGCGACGGCCGTGTAGAGCGGCACCACGTATTCGGCGACATAAGCCGCGTCGTTGGGGCAGAAGGAACCCGCGCAGGTGTTGCCGTCGATGTCCGTCCTTCTGGCATAATCACCCTGCAGCGAATGGCTGAGGTTCTCGTTGTGGTGGCCCATCGTCGCGAGGATGTTCACCCCGCACGCGTATCCGCGCGCCCTGGCGGCGGCCATCCTTTCCTTAAGGATTGGCGCGTAGCCGGTCACCGTTTCAAGCGGGATCGGCGGGTGCGTGAAGGCGGTGAACAGCGCGAGTTCATCCACGACGCCCGTATTTAAGTCCAGCAGCCCGAGCAGTTCCTCAAACAGACCGGCGTCGAGCCACCGCTGTGTCGGGACTCTCAGGGACATCGAGGCTTTTGATATTCTCTTTTCCATCGTCCGCTCCGTCCTTCAATACATTCTCGGCAGACCCAGCTGCGCGCTGCCGTAGCGTTTTGCCGACCCGTTGACTTTGCAAACGGCCGCTTGCGTCCGCCAGCGGGAGAGGGCATCCCGCTGCGGCGTCAGCAGCGTCAGCGCGCCGGGCCGAACGGGAAATTCGAGGATTAAGTCCGGCCCGTCTTTGACCGGCTTGAGGATACGGGTGTCCGTTTGCCCCGCGCCGGCGTCCGGCCGGTGAACGTAGACGTTTTTTTCGCCCCACGGGCTCACGGCTTTGCAGAGGGTATCGGTCCGGCTTTCGACGGCGAACCAGTCCGCGCGGCCCCCGGTGAACTGCGCGTGCACCGTGAAGCCGCCTTCGGCGGCAAGTTTGAAACTGCCGCTCCATGCAGGCGGCGCGGCAGGCAGCAGCCGCAGAAAACCATCGTAGCTTTGCAGCAGCATCTCGTTGAGCGCGGCGCAGGCGATGGGCACGGCCTCGAGCGTGAAGTGCCGAAACGGCCATGCCGGCGAAAGGAGTTTCTCTTTTGTTTTGACATCCGTCACCGTATTGGTGTGCCAGCGGTTGTCCTTGTCCCGGGTGAAAACCTCGTAGGGCCCGTAATGGCCGAAACCCTGGCAATAGAACTGCCATGCCTTGACGGAATTTTCGACCGCTTCAGCCGCCTCGCGAGCGAGGCCGAGGCGCGCGAGTACGATGGGGTAAGGGCACCAGCCCATGCACATCGCGCTGCCGGCGCCGGTCATATCCGTGCCTGGATTGTTCTGCGGCACGGTCGGCGGGTGCAGCCGCGCCTGGTCGACGCAGGTCTTGAACAGTTCGCTTTCGCGGTCCCTCAGGCCGATGAGCCCCGCCGGGTAGACTGGGGCGAACTCCGGGTCGGGGATGCCGTAATAGGCCGGGCGCTCGGGGTTGCCATGCCGGTTGCGTATCCGGTCGCCTTTTTGAACGCCTTTGAGCGGCTCCCTGATAAAATCGGGCACGTTTTCGATTCGGAACCCTTCGCGGTCCTCTCCCTCGAGCATTACGTACTTCCCGACGGTGAAAGCCCGGCCGGCGAGCACTTCGCAGCCTTTGCCCAGGCCGTGGCGGAACACCGTTTTGCCGGAGGCGTCCGTTTCCGTTTCGTCGCTGTCGAGTTCGACGGTGTCAAAGCCGTTCATGTGCTCCCCGATTTCCCTCCAGCGCGCAGTTTCGCCGTCCTCCAGGCCAAGCAGCGCGGCGCAGTCCGCGGCCGCGGGCATCAGCGCCTTGATCATGGCGGTGTCCGTGATGACTTCCTCAAACACAGGGGAACCCTCGTAGGCCTGCGAGCGCAGCGTGCGGAAGACGCCGTCGGAGCCCCGTACAACCAGGGAGGCGTAATAGCGGGCGACCTCCCGCATGACCGGCCAGGCCTGTGTTTCGAGGAAACGCCTGTCGAGGGTAAAGCGGTAATGCTTCCAAAACAGCAGGGCAATCTGCGCGCCGGGCGTTTCGTTCGACCAATGCGCGCCGATGTTGTTGCCCAGCCGGTCGGCGACGTCGGCGTAAAAGGCCCCGGCGCGCCCCTGGTTGTTTTTAGCGTAGGTCATCGCGTTGTCCAGCGAGCGGCGGCGGAAATGGAAGTACGGCTCCGCCAGTTCGGCGTGGTTCGCCGTGTGCAGAGGCCAGATGAAGTTCTGCATATTCCAATGAAAATAATACACCCAGTTCGACACGTCGCGGTTCCAGCCCCAGATGCCGTTGTTGAAGCGCGGCGGATAGGCGCCCTGGCAGGATGAATTCGCGTAGTACAGGTTCAGGTGCCAGATATTCTCAAGGTAATCGTCCGGTATCGAAAGGAAAGAGGCGTTCCAGAAACGCTTCCATTCCCGCGCGTGCCGGGCGCGCAGTTTCGCGACGCCCGCACGTTCGGCGGCGTCGAGCAGCCGGACGACTTCCGCCTCGGGGTTAGAGGCGTTCTCGGAGGTGACGATGCTGAGATAAAGGGTGAAGCGGCTTCTTTTCGCTTTGCCCGTCTCAAAGCGGCCCGCGTGCGCGCTCATGCGCCGCGCCGTGTGCTCCGTGCCGGCGATGCGCATGCCCGCCGCGAAATGCAGCGTCCGCAGCTGCTGTGTGATCAGGACCGTGCTGCCGCACACCTGCGTTTGGGTGCCCTGCGTGCCGATGGCCGCGTCACGGTTGACGGCGCTGTACCAGTAGGGATACGGCCGGCTGCCGAAACGTTCGAGCGTGGCGCTCACCGTGACTTCCTCGCCGCAGCGGTTTTCGCACTCGAGTGCGATTACTTTGGAACCGGCGCTGCCGAAAGCCCGGATTTTCACACCGAGGAAGGGCGTTTGCGACTCGATCTCGGCCGCCGCGTCCGCCAGGCGGATTTTCGCCAGGAACCGCTGCAGAAACAATATATCGAACACGGGCATTCCAAAGTCGACGACCAGCCGCGCGCCGTGCCTGAGCGCGGGTTCCCGGTCGTATTCGATCCGGTTGGTCGCGCCGCCCGGTTCCGGATAATCGTCGAAAAGGTCCACCTTATTGAGCGCCGCGACGAGACGGCTGCCCTCGGTCCACAGCAGCAGCCCCATGTCGCCGTTGCCGACGGGCAGACCCTGAAGCGCGTCCTCCGGCGGGGATTCGTATACGATGTCGTGGCGCGAAAGGCAGGCGGGGAAAGGTCGCTGCCATTGCCCGCTGAAAGGGTCGAAAGCCCTCGGTTTCATCTGTTCTCCCCGTTTTCCGCCGGCCGCAGTGTGTACCGTCCGCCGGCTTTGGTTTCGAACGACAAGACTCCGCCGGACACGTCGGCCCGAATTTTTGCGCCTTCCAACCAAACCGTCAAAGGCCATTCGGCTCTGAACGGCATCACGCGGCAGGGTCCGCCGAATTTCGAGATGATTTTTGCCTGCTCCAGTTTTCCGCCGGCCCACTTTGCGGCGGCCTCAAATCCGCCGGCAGCGCACAGGCCGAAAAACGAACCGTCTTTCCATTCGCCGGGCAGCGCCGGCAGCAGGCGGATGACACCCCTGCGGCTTTGCAGGAGCATTTCGGCTATCGCGCAGCCGAGGCCGAGGCCCGCCTCGATTTGAAACACCTTGCGGCCGTTGAACCAGGCGAGGCTTTCGCCGCGGCCGCGCCAGTCGCAGATGGCGGTCAGCAGATTTTCCATCACGTGCCGCTCGACGGTTTGGCGCAGCTGCTCAAGCGCCGCGGGGGCGTCGTACAACCGGGCGAAAATCATCGCGTCGGTCACGCAGGAGAAAGAGGCGGAACTGCCCGCTCCCTCTGCAAGCCGGTATTCCAGCGCCTTGCGGACGGCCTGCGCGTATTCGGGGGTATCCTCGGGCGTAATGCGCCCGCCGGGCACAATGCCGACCAGGTGCGAACGGTGCCGGTGTCCGGGGTCGTAAGGTTCGTGCGGCTCCAGCCACTCCTCGAGGCCGTGTTCGGCCGAGATGGGCGGCAGCGGCAGTTTTGCGAGTGTTTGGGACCAGGAGGCCTGCAGCCCTGCGTCGACGCCCAGGCGCGCGGACGCTTCCAGCAGGTGTTCATAGACTTCGCGGATGAGTTCGAGGTCCATCGACGAAGCCGAGGACAGGACGCTCCATTTTGTACGCCCCATGATGCCCATTTCCGGCGAGCAGCTCGGGCAGGTCACCAGGCGCCCCTTGTCATCGAGTATCAGAAAATCGTCATAAAAGGCCGCGATTTCTTTCAGAAAGCCGTATAAATCGTTTTTCAGGAAAGTCTCGTCGCGCGAATAGTCGTAATGGATCCAAAGCACCTGCGCCAGCCATGCGGCCGCGGCCGTAAAACAGTAGCCGATGTTGTCGATATTGCCGGGGGTCTTGTTGTCGCAGGTCGCGGGCAACAGGATACCGCCGCAGCCGTGGATATCGGCGGCGCACGCGCGCGCCTGCGGCAGCAGGCGCCTGATCCATGCCGTTAAAGGTTCCATGAGGTCGCCGAGATTCGCCGCGTCGAGCCCCCAGTAGGACATCTGCAGGTTCAAATCCAGATGATAGTCGCAATCCCAAGCCGGCCGGCGGTCCTGGTTCCAGAGCCCCTGCAGGTTGATCGGCGATTTCGGAGCGCCCCCCCGCAACTGGGGCCTGCCGGCCGCGATGGCGAGGTAGCGGCTCATGTGATACAGCAGCCCGTATAAAGCGTTGTCGACGTCGCCCGCGGCCGCGCGCTCTACGAGCGTGTCCGCGGTTTCGCCGACGCTGCCGCCGCCGATGAACAAACCGGCGCGGCCGTAGAACTGCCCGTGGTCGGCGGCGTGCTGCTCAAGCAGCGCCTGCGTGTCGGGGAAAACGTCGCCCAGCGCCTCGATTTTACGGTCGCACAGCGCTTCGGGCGGGCAGTCCGCCTCGTCGTCGGTCGCCAGCGCGACAGCGATGAGCACCTCGTCGGCGGCATCGAAACAGGTGGATACGCCGCAGGGTTCGAATTTCTGCGTCTCGTCGCGGAAGTCAAAAACGATGCCGCCGGTATCGGGCGGCGGTATTTTGCCCGGAGGCGGCTGATATGTCCGGATGCCGTTGGTGAGGCGTCCGCCTTTTTGGTAAACGCGCGCCCGCGCGGCAAAGCGCACCCCCTCCTCGAAAAGGCCTTCCAGGAGGATCAGGCCCGGCGACGAACAACCCGTGATTTCACAATCCGGGTCCGGCAGGCGCGACAGCGAGACCTCGCCGCCCAGGCAGCCCATCGCCGAACAGGTGACGCGCACAAAAAACAAACCCGCGGGGAACGAGCAAAAATATTCCCTGCGGTAATGCCGCTGCCCCGCGTCGTATTCGACGGTCACGACAGCGCGTTTCATATCCAGCTGCCGGCGGTAGTTGGTGATTTCCCCGCCCTTATGGTGGAGGAAAAGCCCGAGGTCGCAGAAGGGGACGAAGGGGTTGATATAAAGCGCGTGACCCGTTTCGGGCACCCGCGTCAGGAAAAGGTCCTGCGCTTCGTCCCATCGGCCCTGCGCGCACAGCCGGCGCACCTCGGGCAGCAGCGCGGCCGTTTTCTTTTCCGGCCGGTCCATAAACCGGCGCCATAATAAATCATGGTTGAGCGCGATGCGTTCGGCTTTGACCTTGCCTTTGACCATAGCGCCGGTCCGCCCGTTGCCGAGCGGATAGCCCAGAGCCCACTCCGAAGCCGGCTTGTCCGAAAAAATCAGGTCGTTGCCGTAATCACCGGATATCATCGGTCCGCCTCCTGTTTGCGTAATCAGCGCAAAGCCGCGGCAGCCATGAGCGCTCCTTGCGCCGGTTAATCAAAAAACGAGCAGGTTTCCACTTCTTGTCCCCCGCGCGTATAGACGCGCGGCACGCGTTTGTTGATTCCGCATATAATCTCGTAATGAAAAGTTCCCGCCAGCGCGCCGATTTCCTCGGCGGAAACCTCTGCGTCGCCGTCGCGCCCCATCACGGTGACGTCGGTCCCTGTTTCCACGCCGGGGATGCCTGTGACGTCGATCATCATCAAATCCATGCACACGCGGCCGATGACGGGCGCGTACCGCCCGTTGACAATCACCCGGCCCCGCGAGGACAGCGAGCGCGGATAACCGTCGGCATAACCGACCGGGATGGTCGCGATGACCGTTTCGCGCCCGGTGACATAGGTGTGGCCGTAACTGACGCCCTGGCCCGGACCGACGGTTTTGATAAAAATCACTTTCGTTTTCAGCTGCATCGCCGGTTTCAGCGCCGCCTTGCTCCGGTCGAGTTCGTCCGACGTGTACAGGCCAAACACGGCGATGCCGGCGCGCACCATATCCAGGCAGCATTCGCCGTCGAAAACACCGGCGGAATTGCTGATATGCTTCAGCGGGATGTCAACGCCCGCTTTCGCGAGCTGTTCGGTGAAACGGGTGAAGCGTTCCAGCTGCATCCGCATTTCGCTCTTGTCGGCGCAGTCGGCGCTGAAAAAATGCGAAAAAATACCTTCGATACGCAGGTTCGGCAACTGCGCGATTTCCCTTACGACGCCGATATTTTCTGCCGTGTCCTCGAAACCCGTCCGCTGCATGCCGGTGTCGATTTTAATATGCACCCTGGCCGTCGCGCCGGCGGCGGACGCAGCGGCGGAAAGGCTGCGGGCTATGTCCGCCGAAAAGACGGTCTGTTCGATATTGTTTTCGAACAGTTCGCCGTAACGTTCGGGCGCGGTGAATCCGAAAATCAGCACGGGCTTGACGATGCCGCCCTGCCGCAGTTCGACGGCTTCTTCAATGATGGAAACGCCGAACGCGTCGACCTTGTCCTCGATAGCGCGCGCCACCGGTACGGCGCCGTGCCCGTAGCCGTCGGCCTTGACGACGGCCATCAGCCGTGTGCCGGGCTTGAGCAGTTTCCTGATCTCGGCGACGTTCGAGTCGATGGCGTCGAGGTCGATGAGTTCGTAAAGCCTTCTGTAGCGGTTCATGACAACATCCCTGCCCGTGATTGATGGCGTTTCAGGTCTTCCAGAATTTGCGGTCGAGGCTGCGGTACTGGACCGCCTCGGCGATATGGTTCGCTTCGATTGTTTCGCTGCCGTCGAGGTCGGCGAGCGTCCGGGCCACGCGCAGCACCTTGTCGTACGCCCTGGCGGAGAAACCGAATTTTTCAAACGCCTGCCCGAGCAGTTTCAGCGCCGCCGCGTCCGGCCGGCACAGCTGTTTCGTCTGCGCGGGTGTCATGCGCGCGTTGCAGGCGATCCCGGTGCCCTCGAAACGCTCCTGCTGCCGTTTCCTCGCGGCGTTGACGCGGCGGCGGATATCCGCGGAGCTCTCGCCGCCCTGTTCGCCGGTCAGTTTTTCAAATTCGACGGGCGGGATCTCCACGTGGATGTCGAGCCGGTCAAGCAGCGGGCCGGACACTTTGGCGAGGTATTTCGCCGCCGCGCCGGGCGGGCAGGTGCATTCCCGCTTGGGGTGGCCGAAATAGCCGCAGGGGCAGGGGTTCATTGCGCATACGAGCATCACGCTGCAGGGGAAGGTCAGCGTGCCCGCGACGCGCGCGATGGTGATGACGCCGTCCTCCACGGGCTGTCGCATCACTTCCATCGCCGTGCGCGAAAACTCCGGCAGTTCGTCGAGAAAGAGCACGCCGTTGTGTGCGAGGGATATTTCGCCGGGCCGGGGCACCGCGCCCCCGCCGGAAAGGCCGGCCGGCGATACGGTATGGTGCGGCGAACGGAAGGGCCTGGCCTTCATCAGCGAAATGTCGGGCGGCAGAAGGCCGGCGATGGAATAGAGTTTGGTCGTCTCGAGGCTTTCCTCAAAGGTCATCTCCGGCAGGATGGAAGCCAGGCGCTTGGCGAGCATGCTTTTGCCCGACCCGGGCGGGCCGATCATCATCACATTATGTCCGCCCGCGGCGGCCACCTCGAGCGCCCGCTTGGCTTCGCGCTGACCCCTGACGTCGCGGAAATCCGGGAGGTCGTCCGGCATGGCGTAATCGCCGAAATCGCCGGACTTTACGGGTTCGACCGGATTTTCCCCTTTGAGGTGCTGTGTCAGTCGGAACACGCTCTCGAGCGGATAAACCGCGACGGATTGGACAACCGAGCATTCCGCAGCGTTTGCGGCCGGGACAAAAACGGCTTTCATTCCCTCGTCGCGGGCGCGTATCACCATGGGTAGCGCCCCGTCGACGCGCCTGAGCATCCCGTCGAGCGAGAGTTCGCCGATGAAAGCGCAGCCGTCCAGGTCCGCCTGCAGCTGTTTGCTCGCCAGCAGCAGCGCGACGAAAACGGGCAGGTCGTACAGCGCGCCTTCTTTGCGCGTGTCGGCGGGCGCCAGGTTGACGGTGATGCGGCTGACGGGGAAAGTGAACCCGCAGTTCTTGACGGCGGCGCGCACACGGTCGCGCGATTCGCTCACCGAGGTGTCGGGCAGCCCGACGATATCAAAGCGGGGCAGCCCCTGCGAAAGGTCGGCCTCGACTTCCACCATGTAAGTTTCCATCCCGAAGATTCCGATGCTGTTGACCTTGGCGAACATGGCTTCTCCTTTGTGCGGGCGCCGCGGTTTCGTCGAATGAAATCATAGCACAACGGCCGGTAAAATGAAACACACCGTGCGCCGCGTCTATACAAATCAAGGGCTGTCATGTATAATATTTGAAACGTGCCGTTTGCCGGAGGTATCTTTTTGAGCAACGGGGCCTTCCACAAAAACATTCGCCTTCTCAGACGCTTCATGCCGTACGTCAAGGGCTACCGCGGCCCCCTCGCCATCGATTTGTTCTGCGCCGCCATGACCACGGTATGCGAACTGGTCCTCCCGCTCATCGTCAGGCAGATTACCGACAAGGCCTTCAACGACCTCGCCTCGCTGAGCGTACGCTATATTCTCAACATCAGCGTTTTTTATATCCTGCTTCGCCTTGTCGACACCGCGGCCAGTTACTACATGACGACCGGCGGCCACATGATGGGCGCGAGGATCGAGACCAAAATGCGCAACGACCTTTTCGCGCATCTGCAGGGCCTTTCATATTCCTATTACGACAATACCAAAATCGGCCAGCTGATGTCTCGCATCACTTCCGACCTGTTTGACGTCACCGAATTTGCACACCACATGCCGGAAGAAATTTTTATCGCCGTCATCAAAATCACAGCCGGTTTCGCGATTTTTGCGTCGATGAACATCCGCCTGGCCCTGGTCGTTTTTGCCGTGCTGCCGGCGATGCTGCTGCTGACGCGGCGCAGCAGGCGGCTAATGCGCCGGGCGTTCAAGCAGCAGCGCGACCAGATCGGCGAAATCAACGCCGCGACGGAAGATTCCCTGCTGGGCATCCGGGTGGTTAAATCCTTCGCCAACGAAGAACTGGAGAAAGAGAAGTTCGGCAAAACCGCGGTGAAGTTCCTCGGCATCAAACGCACCAGTTACCGCCATCTCGGCAGTTTTCATTCGACCGTCCGCCTTTTTGACGGCGTGATGTATATGACCGTCGTCGGCACCGGCGCGATGCTGATGATTAAAAAAATGATGACGCCCGGTGATTTTTCTGCAAGCCTGCTGCTGACTTCTACCGTGCTGGGGACCATCAGCCGCATCGTCGATTTCAGCGAACAATACAGTTACGGCATGACCGGCATCGAACGCTTCACCGAAGTGATGGACGTCCTTTCCGAAGTCAAAGACAGCCCCGGCGCCAAACCGGTCGACGATCTCAAGGGCGACATCGAGTTCAGAAACGTCGGCTTTTCCTACCCCGGCACGCGCGCGCAGGTGCTCGAAGGGCTGAATCTGCGCATCGCGCAGGGCCGGAAGGTCGCCCTGGTCGGCCCATCCGGCAGCGGAAAAACGACGCTGTGCAACCTCATCCCGCGTTTTTATGAGATTACCTCGGGCGATATCTTCATCGACTCGATCAACATCAAAGACATCACACTCGCCTCCCTGCGCTCGCAAATCGGCGTTGTCCAGCAGGATGTCTACATGTTCTCGGGCACGGTTTACGAAAATATTTCCTACGGCAAGCCGGGCGCTTCTCTGCAGGAAGTGCAGCAGGCGGCGAAAGACGCCGGCGCGCACGACTTCATCACGGCTCTGCCCGACGGTTACGACACCTACGTCGGCGAACGCGGCGTCCGCCTTTCCGGCGGCGAAAAGCAGCGCATCTCCATCGCACGCCTGTTTTTGAAAAATCCGCCGATTCTGATTCTCGACGAGGCGACTTCTTCGCTCGACAACGAGAACGAAAGAATTGTACAGCGCTCGCTCGAGAAACTCGCGGCCGGCAGGACGACCCTCACCGTGGCGCACCGCCTGACCACCGTCCGCCATGCCGACGAGATTCTCGTCCTCACCGACGACGGCATCGCCGAACACGGCAGCCATGCCGAACTGATGGCGAAAAAAGGGCTCTATTACGACATGTACGAGTTGTATTTCGACACATAAGGGGGCCGGTTGACATACCAGCGGTTTCGGTAATCATCCCCGTTTACAACAGCAGCGCCACGCTCGAGGAATGCCTCGACAGCGTCATCAGCCAGACGTTCTCGGACATCGAGGTTGTCTGCGTTAACGACGGCAGCACCGACGACTCTGAATCCATCCTTGTCGCCTACGAATCAAGGGACGAGCGCGTGATGGTCGTCAACCGCCCCAACGGCGGTTTGAGCGCCGCGCGCAACACCGGCATCGAGGCGTGCGCGGGCGAATACATCGTTTTCCTCGACGCCGACGATACCCTGGACCCCGAAACCGTCGAAACCGCCCTCGAGGCGGCGAAGGAACACGATGCCGACGCGGTGCTTTGGGGATATGTGCGCGAGTTTGAAAACCAGAGCAAACCCAAGGCGCTTTTCGACGGCGGCCGCGTGTTCGACGAGGCGGCGGTCCGCAGCGAAATCCACCTGCGGCTGTTCGGGCTGACCGGCAGGCAGCTCAAACACCCGGAGGACGCCAATACCATCGTCACTGCCTGGGGCAAACTGCTGCGCGCCTCGATTATCCGTGAAAACAACCTGCGCTTCACCGACACCAAGGAGATCGGGACCGAGGACGCGCTGTTTAATATCGAATACTTTGTTCATGTACATAAAGCCGTTTATGTCGACTGGTACTTTACCCATTACCGCAAAACGAATGCGTCGTCGCTGACTTATACCTACAAAAGAGAACTGCCGGAGCGCTGGCTGCGCCTGTACGAAAAGATGAACGCCTTTATCGAGCGGAACGGCCTCGGCGACGAGTTCCGCCTGGCGCTTCAAAACCGCATCGCGATGAGCATCATCGGGCTGGGCCTCAATATTGCCCGCAGCGGCCTGACAAAGGCCGAGAAGAAGGCGGAGATTGATAAAATCTTTTCCGAGCCGGTCTTCGCGCGGGCCGCGTCGTCTTTTTCGCTGCGCTGGCTGCCGCCGGTATGGAAGGTTTTCTTTTTCTTTGTCAAGATGAAACAGTCCGCGTTAGTCCTGCCGCTGCTTGAGGCGATGAACAGCATCATCGGCTCTTAAAGGCGGCAGACTGCCCGAACGGAGGGAACGCTTGGTACCCGGAAGAGTATCCGTCATCATGGGGGTCTACAACTGCTCCTCCACCGTGGAGGAGGCGGTGCGTTCGATCGTCAACCAAACCTACCCCGACTGGGAACTGGTCGTCTGTGACGATTGTTCCAAAGACGACACCGCGCAAAAAGTCCTCGCCTTCGCAGGGGAACTCGGCGGCAAACTGATCTTCCTTCAAAACGAAAAGAACCTCATGCTCGCGGCCACGCTCAACCGCTGCCTCGAGCACGTCAGCGGCGAATTTGTCGCCCGCATGGACGGCGACGACATCTCCCTGCCCGACCGCTTCGAGAAACAGGTCGCCTTCCTCAACGCCCATCCGGAATACGAGCTTGTCGGCACGCTGATGGCGCCTTTCGACGAAACAGGGCGAAAGGGCACGCGCGCGATGCCCGAGGAGCCGGACAAATACCGCATCCGCACCAACACCCCTTTCGCGCACGCGACCGTTATGGCGCGCAGCCGCATGTTCAAAGCGCTCGGCGGCTACCGCGTTTCGCCGGAGATTACCCGCTGCGAGGACGTCGACCTTTGGTTCCGGTTCTTCGAGGCGGGCTACAGGGGCTACAACATTCAGGAGGCGCTGTATCTCGTGCGCGAAGATTCCAAAAATTTTTCCCGCCGGAACATCCGCCACGCCTTGAACACCTCCAGGGTGCTCAAACGCGGTTTCAAGGCGCTAAAGTTCCCCCTGAAGTATTACCCCTATATACTCAAGCCCGTCGCCTGCGCGGTTATTCCGCCTTCCTGGATGGCCGGCTACCATAAAAAAGCGGACAGCAAAAGTGAAAAAGGACGTGACGCCAATGCTTAAGAACATTTCCCCGCTGCTCTCGCCGGAGTTGCTGAAAATCCTGGCCGAAATGGGGCACGGCGACGAACTGGTCATCGGCGACGGCAATTTCCCCGCCGCGTCGGTCGCCCGGCGGCTGGTGCGCGCGGACGGGCACGGCGTGCCGGAACTGCTTGACGCGGTGCTCGCGCTTTTTCCGCTGGATACCTATGTGGACGCGCCCGTCGCCCTGATGGATAACGGCGACGCCGCCCATCCGCCCGCCGTGTGGGAACGTTACCGCGAAATCGTGCGGCAGCGCGAAGGTGAAAAGCAATTCGAACTCGTCGGCCGCTTCGATTTCTACGAGCGGGCGAAAAAGGCCTACGCCGTCGTCGCGACCGGTGAAACGGCGATATACGCGAATATCATCGTGAAAAAAGGCGTTGTTGTTTAGCCGGCGTCCATTCGGGCGAACGCTGTTCGCCCCTATAAAACGAAGCGGCAAGGATGCCGACTTCAATAATCACTGAGGGGGTCAAAATATGGCAGCCCCAAAGCGCGTTCTCGCGTTCGATTTCGGCGCTTCGAGCGGCCGCGCGATCATCGGCAGTTTCGACGGCGAAAAAATCACGCTCGAGGAGACTCACCGTTTTACCAACGACCCGGTCGAAGTGCGGGGAACGATCTATTGGGATATCCTGCGGCTTTTTTACGAGGTCAAGCAGGGGCTCGTCAAAGCGAAAAGCGCCGGCGGCTTTGACAGCGTCGGCGTGGATACCTGGGGCGTGGATTTCGGCCTGATCGACGAATTCGGCTGCCTGCTTGAGAACCCGGTCCATTACCGCGACCGCCGTACCAACGGGATTCTCGACGAGGTGTTCCGCTTGATTCCGCGTGAGGAACTCTACGCGATAACCGGGATTCAGTTTATGGAACTCAACACCGTGTTCCAGCTGCTGGCGTTGAAAAAATACCGCCCCCATATCCTCGAGCGGGCGGATAAACTGCTGTTTATGCCGGACCTTTTCACCTATATGCTCACCGGCAAAAAGCTGACGGAGTATTCCATCGCGACCACCTCGCAGATGGTGGATTTGAAAACCCGCGGCTGGTCGCCGGCCGTTCTGGAAAAGCTCGGCATCCCCGCGCGCCTGCTTAACGAAATCGTTCCCTCCGGCACGGTTGCCGCGCCCCTGGGCGACGATCTCTGCGCAGAATGCGGAGTCGAACCGGTGCCCGTGATATCCGTCTGCGGGCATGATACCCAGTCGGCGCTGACCGCCGTCCCCAGCGCGAAAAAGGATTTCGCCTTTATCAGCAGCGGCACCTGGTCGCTGTTCGGCACGGAACTCGACGAGCCCATCGTCAACGAGAAATCGATTCAGATGAACGTGACCAACGAGGGCGGGTACGGTTACTCCGTCGGCTTTTTGAAAAACATCACCGGCTTGTGGCTGATTCAGGAAAGCCGCCGCCATTTCAACCGCCACGGCAACGACTACACTTACGCCGATTTGGAGCGGCTGGCCCTGGAGGCACCCCCGTTCCAAAGCTTTATCAACCCCGACGACCCCGTGTTCCTCCCCCACGGCAATATCCCCGAACGGGTGCGGGATTTCTGCGCCAAAACGGGCCAGACGGTGCCGCGGAGCGCGGGCGAAATCGTCCGCTGCATCTATGAAAGCCTCGCGATGAAATACCGCCTGACGTTTGAAAAACTGATGGACTGCACCGGGAAGGACTATGATTGTATCCATGTCATCGGCGGCGGCACCAAAGACACGCTGCTGTGCCGGATGACGGCCGACTCCTGCGGCCGCAAGGTGCTGGCCGGGCCGATCGAGGCGACCGTGCTCGGCAATATCGCGGTCCAGCTGCTGGCGACGGGCGACATCGAGAGCATCGCGCAGGCCAGGGAAATCGTCGCCCGCAGCGAAAGCGTCAAAGAGTACCTGCCGCAGGATACCCCACGGTGGAAAGAAGCGTATGACAGAGCCCTCAAAGTGATTCAATAAACAAATATTTACGGAAGGGAAGTTATTATGTTCAGAGCAAGAATAGGCATCCGGCCCATCATCGACGGCCGCTGGGGCGGCGTGCGCGAATCGCTGGAGTCGAAAACCATGGCCATGGCGAAGGCGGCGAAAGAACTCATCGAGGCGAACGTGTTTTATTCGGACGGTTCCCCTTTTGAATGCGTCATTTCGCCGTGCACCATCGGCGGCGGCGCCGAGGCGGCGAGGTGCGCCGAGTATTTTGCCGCGCAGAATGTCTGCGCCACGCTTTCCGTGACGCCCTGCTGGTGCTACGGCAGCGAAACGATGGATATGGACCCCATGACCATCAAAGCCGTCTGGGGCTTTAACGGCACGGAGCGCCCCGGCGCGGTTTATCTGGCCGCCGTCATGGCGGCGCACGCGCAGAAAGGGCTGCCCGCGTTTTCCATCTACGGCAGGGACGTGCAGGACCTCGACGACAATTCCATCCCCGCCGACGTGGAGGAAAAAATCCTCCGCTTCGCGCGCTGCGCCGCCGCCGTCGGGCAAATCAGGGGCAAGGCCTATGTAGGCATCGGCTCCGTTTCCATGGGGATCGCCGGCTCCTACTGCGATGCGGCGTTCATGCAGAAATACTTCGGCCTGCGCGCGGAATGGGTGGACATGTCCGAAGTCATCCGCCGGGTTAACCTGGGCATTTACGACCACGAGGAGTATGAACGCGCGCTCGCCTGGGTCAAAAAGAACTGCAAGGAAGGGCCCGACAACAACGCGTCGCCTTCCTCACGCGAACGCAAGGACTGGGAATGGGAGTACGTCGTCAAAATGACGCTCATCTGCCGCGACATCCTCATCGGCAACGAAAAACTCAAAACGGTCAAACCGCGGGGAGAAGAGGCGGCTTACACCGGCCCGAAAGACGGCTGGCACGAAGAAGCGCTCGGCCGCAACGCCATTCTCGGCGGTTTCCAGGGCCAGCGGATGTGGACGGACTTCATGCCCAACTGCGATTTTACCGAGGCCATCCTCAACTCCTCGTTCGATTGGAACGGCAAAAAAGAACCCCTCGTTTTCGCCACGGAAAACGACGGCCTCAACGGCCTGGCCATGCTCGCGGGCAAACTGCTCACCGGCACCGCCAGCGTGTTCGCGGACGTGCGCACTTATTGGAGCCCCGAAGCGGTCGAACGCGTCACCGGCGTCAAGCCGGACGGGCTCGCGGCCGGCGGCTTCATCCATCTCATCAACTCCGGCGCCGCCGCGCTCGACGCGACCGGCGTGTCGAAAGACGCCGCCGGCAACGCCGTCATTAAAAAATGGTGGGAAGTCAGCGACGAGGACATCGAAGCGATGCTCTCCGTCACCCGTTGGTGCCCGGCGAACACCGGCTATTTCCGCGGCGGCGGATTTTCCTCCCAGTTTAAGACCAGGGCGCAGATGCCCGTGACGATGATCCGATTCAACCTCGTCGACGGCGTCGGCCCCGTGCTGCAGCTGGCGGAGGGCTACACGGTCATTTTACCTGACGAAATCCATGACAAACTCGACAAGCGCACTGACCCGACCTGGCCGACCACCTGGTTTGTGCCCAACACCAACGAAAAGTGCGCGTTCAAGGACGTCTATTCGGTCATGGCGAACTGGGGCGCGAACCACGGCTCTCTGACCTATGGCCATATCGGCAGGGATTTAATCACCTTCGCGAGCATACTGCGCATCCCGGTCTCGATGCACAACGTGCCCGACGAGGACGTTTACCGCCCGCATGCATGGGCCGCCTTCGGCACCGGCAACCTGGAGAGCGCCGATTACAGGGCCTGCGCCGCCTACGGGCCTATGTACCGGTAGCGCCCGCATCGTGATGCTGCCTGGAATGATTGCCCGGATACTGTCTTTTGTCGCGGCGATGCTGGCCGTGTTCGGCTTTCGGCCGGCGCCGTACGAAACAAGGCCGCTGTTTGCCGACGCCGGATTTGCCAACGGCTTTACGGTCATGAGCATGCAGACCCTCAACGGCAGCGGCGTGCCGCTTGGCAACTTTACCTACAACACGCTGCCGGTACAGCCAAGCTGGAAGATCGCGCAGTGGAACTCCGGATACTGCCTGTGGGCAGAGCGGGTACCTTCGGATATGTATACCATCACCGACGGCAGAACGAAGACCGTCCGCTATAACCCCGCCTCCCAATCCGTCTCCATGCGCCTGAACGGCGCGAATGTCTACGGCGGCCGGCCGGCGGGCGACGGCAATTGGCCGCATCTGCTGCTGGAACAGTCGCCGCTGCCGGGCGCGTCGGGGGAGGATAAGGCGTTTTATTCCTGCGCGTCGGACAAGCTGGTGCTGCGCCTTAAAATACGGCTGACGGATTTTAAGGACACCGTCAACAAAGAAGGCGTCAACGCGGCGCAGTTTCTGGCGTATTTATACCTGACCGGCGTCAACGGCCGAGATTTCGTCTGGTTCGGCATAAACCTCTTCGACAGCCGCGGTTTGCAAAATACCTATTGGAGCAAAGACACAGCCGGCAGCGACCAAATGATTTACACCGTTTCCACCGCCGATACCTACGGCTGCGGCCTTTTCAGCCTCACCCCCTTCGGCAGGCCCCGTGTGTCGGACCGGTGGGCGGGTATCGAACTGGACCTCGTCCCCCATATCCGCGCCATGCTCGCGAAAGCGAACGAAGACGGGACTTTCGGCCGGCGGTTAACCGCGTCGGACTTCTTCATCGGCGGCGCCAACATCGGCTTCGAGATTCACGGCAATTACGACTGTACAATCGAAATCAAGGATTTTCAAATCGTATCGTACCGGGCGGCCGGTTGATTAACGGCTGTCTTGGGCCGTTTGAGCCCATTGGAAACAGGAATGCCCATACCGGCTTCTCAAGACAAAGCCGCGCATGCTGCCACGCGCGGCTTTGTCATTGCCGTTTTGCTGAAAATCAGCGCACTATTTCAGCATCGCGGCGAATTCCCTCGCGTAAGCCGCGGCTGCGTCAAGCTCGTCGGACGAGGGGACAAAGTTTGCTTTGAAACCGTCGCCGAGGACGCCGAGCTTCAACCCCTTAAGCCTCTCGGCAATCATCGGAACGCCTTCCCCGCTCCAGCCGTAGGAGCCGAACACACCGGCCGGTTTGCCTTTGTTGGCGACGGCGTCGATGAGGGTGGTGGCGTCCCAGACGGGTTTAAGCGCGTCGCGGTTGATGGTCGGCGTACCGAACAGCAGGCCGTCGGCTCCGTCGATTTTTTCCTTGAGGGCGGCGAAGTCCGCTTTGAGCAAATCGAGGCTTTCCGTTTGCAACCCTTCGGCCTCAAGCGCCGCCGCCATCGCCTGCGCGAGCATGCGCGTGCAGCCGTAGGCAGACACATAGGCGATGAATACTTTCTTCTTTTCGCGCTTCGCGGGCGGGGCGCTCCAGGAACGGTAAAGCGCCATGGCTTGCTCTATGCTTTCGGTCAGAATCGGCCCGTGGCTGGGGCAGACGAACGCCGCGCCCAGGGCTTCGGCTTTCTCGAGCCCCTGCAGCACGAACGGTTTGAAAGGCGCGAAGATGCAGTCGTAATAATAACGGAAAGCCGACAGATACTTTTCGGGATAGGTGACCTTGGTGTCGAACACGCGCGGTTCGCTGTAATGCGCACCTAAAAAATCGCAGGAGAAAAGTGTTTTTTCCTCCGGGCACCAGGTGAACATCGAGTCCGGCCAGTGCAGCATCGGCGCGGGAATGAAAGAAAGCGTCAGCCCGCCCAGGCCGATGCTTTGCCCCGCCGCGGCCGTCAGCGCCCGGTAAGGCCTGTTGACAATGGCCACAAGGTATTTGTGCCCCGGCCCCGTCGCGACGACGGTGATGTCCGGGTTGATTTCCAGCAGTTTCGCCACGCAGCCCGAGTGGTCGGGCTCGGTGTGGTTGAGGATCAGGTAGTCGATTTGCCTGATATCGGCGAGCGAACGGATATTCTCCAGATACTCGTCAAAAAACGCGCCGTGAACCGCTTCGACCAGCGCCGTTTTTTCGGTTCCCCGAGCCAGATAAGCGTTGTAGGAGGTGCCGTACTCGGTCTCCATAATAATGTCGAAAACGCGCAGCGTCGGGTTCTGGACGCCGATGCTGCTGATAAGAGGGGTCACTGGCAGAGTGCTCATTATAACCTCCGTCACTTGCTCCATATTAGGCAGGCCGCGCCCGTCTGTGCGCGGCCTGCATGAAAATCCCATTGAGGCCGGGTCTTATACCTCGGTAAAAGCGTCTTTGCTCAAACCGCAGACAGGGCAGGTCCAGTCGTCGGGGATATCCTCGAAGGCAGTGCCGGGGGCGATGCCGCCGTCGGGGTCGCCGATCTCGGGGTCATAAACATAACCGCAGATGCATTCGAACTTTTTCATACGTATTTCCTCCGTTATATAGGTCAGATTTCGGTTTTCCAGAGCCCGTGCAGGTTACAGTAGGCGAACGCGGCGACGGCTTCGTCTCCCTCGACGGAGAACACGGCTTCCGGCTGCGCACCCGGCTCGAGGTTCTTTCGCTGGCCGCCGTTTTTGGTTTGCAGGTAAACCCATTGGATATAATGCTCGGGCACCATGGGATGAAGCGTGCTGCCGATTGTCACCGTGACCTTGGAGCCCTCGGTCTTGACGACGGGCAGATGCTTCTCGAACGCCGCTTCGGCCGTGTTGGGGACCAACTCCTGCATCGGTTCGCCGCAGCAGATAATCTCGACTTCGGAATCATGGATCATGCCGACCAGGTTGCCGCAGATGCGGCAGATGTAGAATTTCTGCTTTCTGCTCATGATAATCCCCTTTCTTTCCATATTCTGCCAAGGGTTTTGAACGCGGGGGAAAGGTGGTATAATAACATCCGCAACCCTTTTCAGATACTACCACAGTATGCCGCCTTTTTCAATATCGGGAAATGTCGCCAACAGCAACGGAGGATGAACCATGCAAATCGTCAGATGGGGTATCGTCGGCACAGGAGGCATCGCGCACAGATTTGCCGAAGCGGCGAAAAATGTCGAAGGTGTGAGCCTGGAGGCGGTCGCTTCGAGGAACGACGGCACCGCGCGGCAATTCGCGGACGAGTTCGGTATTCCGCACCCGTTCGGCAGTTACGAGGATATGGCCCGTTTCGACGGCATCGACGCCGCCTATATCGCGACGCCGCACGCCCTGCACGCGCCCAACGGCATGCTGATGATGAACCACGGCAAAGCGGTCCTGTCCGAAAAACCGATCACCGTCAATATGCTGCAGCTCGACGAAATGATCGCCTGCGCGCAAAAGAACAAAGTCTTCCTTATGGAAGCGATGTGGGCGCGGCTGACACCCGGCACCATCAAGCTGCTGGAGATCGTGAAGTCCGGCGCCATCGGCGAGGTCAAGGGCATTCAGGCCGCGTTTTGCTACGATATGTCCGACGAGCCGGACCACCATGCCTTCAACCCCCTTTACGGCGGCGGTTCCCTGCTCGACGTCGGCTGTTATTGCCTGAGTTTCGCTTCGTGGAATATGGACTCCCCCGTGGCGGATATCGTTGCCGAAGCCGAACTCGGCCCGACGGGCGTGGACGTCCATTGCTGCGTTTTAATCAAATACGCAAGCGGCGCCATCGCTTCGCTCACATCGGCCATGCTGCTGGAAAAACCGGGCGACGGCTATGTGTTCGGCGACAAAGGCTATATCAAAACGAAGGACCGTTTCTACGCCCCCCAGGAGTTCACGGTGCATGTCAGGGACAGCAAGCCGCAGACCTACCGCTGCCCCTTCCTCGGCAACGGCTTTGAGGAGCAGATTATCGAAAGCAGCCGCTGCATCCGCGAGGGCAAACTCGAAAGCGACATCGTCCCGCACAGCCAGTCGCGCTTTATCATGGCGCAGATGGACGCCATCCGCCGTCAAATCGGCGTGCGCTATCCCCTTGATCCGGCATAAAACAGGACCCGCCCGCCGGTCTTGACATAAAAAAAGCGATAGAATATAATGCTTTTGCGGTTCGGGGGCATTCCCCGGCACACGGGCCTGTAGCTCAGTTGGGAGAGCGTTCGGTTCGCATCCGAGAGGTCGTGGGTTCGAATCCCTTCAGGTCCACCAGAAAAAACCTTGTCGCGGGACAAGGTTTTTTCTTTTTCCATCCGCTTCTTGATAAGGCCGCGAAACGGCCGCTCCTCGCCCTGCTTTAACAAAGCATAGGCGGCAGGCGAATGCCTGGCGGAGGTCAATGCTTTTTAACCGTAATCAGGCATTCAAATATAAATGTGATATAATTTCGAATAAGCGCTGCGGACGCGCGATGCGCGCCCAAGATAACGGGAGGAAGAAAGCATGACGACTGTCTATGATGAGCTTGAAAATCTGCAGAAAAACGCCAAGGGGTACTGGAGCGAAAGAATACTGGCTGAAATCAGTTGCGCAATGAAAATATCCGAGCGCAAGGGCGGTAAATATAACGGACTCATCAACGAGTCCGTTCGGTGCCTGACAAACAACTTTCTTGAAAACGGCACGATTACAAAACCGGCAGCCATGGCCGCCGAAGGCATATTATTGCCCGTTTCACCCGACGCAAAGGAATACACCATGCACTGCGTCGCGCACGCCCATATTGATATGAACTGGATGTGGGGTTTCTCCGAGACAGCGTCCGTTGCTGTCGATACCTTCCGCACCATGCTTGATTTAATGAACGAATATCCGCAATTCACCTTTTCGCAGTCGCAAGCCTCCACCTACCGGATTGTTGAAGAGTACGACCCGGAAATGCTGGAGGAGATAAAAGCCAGGGTAAAAGAGGGCCGTTGGGAAATCTCCGCCTCAACCTGGGTCGAGGCGGACAAAAACATGCCCAACGGCGAGAGTTTTGCGAGGCACGTTTTGTATACCAAGCGATATATCAACAAAACGTTCGGTGTCGAACCGGATGACTTGTCCCTTGATTTTGAGCCCGACACGTTTGGCCATAACTGGAACATCCCCGAAATTATGAGCAAAAGCGGCGTGAAATACTATTACCACTGCAGGGCCTATGATGGACATTATGTTTACCGCTGGCAGTCGAGGAGCCATGCCGAAGCCATTGTGTTCAGGGACCCGAAAGGGTACAACGCCACGGTCTCCTGTGAGCATATTCCTTACTCGGTTCAATTCTGCAACGACGCGTCCATTATGGATATGCTGTATCTGTACGGTGTGGGCGACCATGGCGGCGGGCCGACAAGGCGCGACATTGAAAAACTCATCGATATGATGACCTGGCCCATAGCGCCGGTTATCAAGTTCAGCACCTACGCGGAGTTTTTCTCAAAGCTTGAAGCCGTTCGCGAAAGCCTGCCCGTCGTCAACCAAGAGCTGAACTTCGTTTTCACGGGCTGTTACACATCGCAGTCGCGCATCAAAATGGGCAACCGTATTTCGGAAGCCAGGCTTTATGACGCCGAGGTCCTGTCGGCCGGCGCCGCGGCGTTCGCGGGAGCCGGGGATTACAAAAAAAGTTTCTTCGCGGCGTGGGAAAAGACATTGTTTAACCAGTTCCACGATATTTTGCCGGGTTCGGGTATTACGGAGACAAGGGAATACGCCTTGGGAGAATTTCAAAAAACGATGGCGATTGCCAATACCAACGCCAAAAACGCTATGAGTAAAATCGCTCAGGCGATTGACACTTCCGATATACTTGTCGACAGCGACAATCTGACGACCTCGGAGGGCGCCGGCGTCGGTTACGGCGTGGGCGACCCGTCGAATTACCGCTTTGCCCAGACGGAGAGAGGACGCGGAAAGACCAGAATTCTCCATCTTTTCAACCCCACGGATTTTGACCGGGAAGGCCCCGTGAAAGTGGTTGTTTGGGATTGGAATTACGATGTGTCCAGAATGTCCGTTAAGGATGTAAAAGGCAACGCCGTAAAGTTTGAGATTTTGGAACAAGGCCGCCCGGGGAATTACTGGGGACATACGCAAACGGTGCTGCTGATTGACGCGAAAATACCGGCATTCGGCTACACCACCTATACTGTCACGCAAGAGAGCGCCGAAAGTTCCAAAAAATATGTTTATTCAACCGTCATGACCGACAGTTACACCGACTTTGACAAGGTTTTGGAAAACGATTTGGTAAAGGCCGTATTCAAATCCGGCGACATGCGCCTGATCTCCTTTATCGACAAACAGACGGGCAAAGACATTATTTGCAGGGACAACCCGGCTTGCGGGTTCCGGTTTATTCAGGAGGACACCGTGGCGGGTATGTCCGCCTGGCGTGTCGGAAGGTACGCGAAAAGTACCGATTTAAATGAAGACGGCAAGGTGATCGTTTACGAGCAGCGCAAAGGGGCGCTCAGGCAGACCGTCAAATACAAAATAGAATTTGAACGCTCCTGCCTCGACGTCGCCGTTTCGCTCGATGAAAACAGCAAAATGCTGCAATTCGATGTGACGGCGGATTGGCATGAAATCGGGAACGCGTCCTGTGTCCCTCAGCTGAACTTTGCCGTGCCGTTTCACTTTGACGCGTCGAAATACCGCTACGATATTCCGTTCGGCACGATTGACCGTGCGCCGATACATGATGACACACCGGGCAACAGCTTTATCATGGCGATTCCGGATTGCGACTGTATCAAGCCGCTGATGCTTGTTACCGATACAAAATACGGTTACAGAGGCGTCAATAACAGCATAGCCGTTAACCTCATCCGTTCTTCCTATGAACCCGACCCCAGCCCGGAGGACGGTATTCACCGGATGAAAATCGGCGTCGGCATGGTCGATTCGCTTTGCAATATGGATGTCTTCAAAGCCTCTACCGGCTTTGTCCACCCGATCAGCTTTGTATCGGGGACGGCCCATTCCGGGACCCTGCCGAAGGAAGCGAAAATGATATCTTTGCAGGGCGATGTCAAATGCTCGGCGGTGAAGACGCCGGAGGATGGCGAAGGCCTCATCGTCCGCCTGTATGACGCAAACGGCAAGGGCGGCGCGGTTAAAATCGGCTTCCCGAAAGCCATCAAAAGCGCTATGCTGACCGACCTGACGGAGACGAAGGATTTAGGCGCCGTGACCGTCGACAACGATACTTTAAGTTTCCGTTTAGGCGCCTTTGAAGTGGCGACCGTTCAAGTTTGTTTCTGACAATTTTCATCTTGAAATAAAAATTGCCGGGAATATCTGTAAAATACGGCTGCGCATCAACCGGACCAATCGCTGAAGTCCCGACACTGAAATAATCGATACGCGAAAGGACAGCAACAAGGATGAATATTTCCAAAATCGTCCAGAAACTCACCGCTGTTATCGTTTCCGTCACCACCTTCGTTTCGCTCGTCGGGTTTTTGAACTCCGAAGACAGTTACGACCTCAGCGGCAATATCCTGTACCAAGGCACCGGCTATGACATCAACGCCGCGCCCGTCAAACAAAACGCTGCCTCCACCGAGGCCGACTTCTATGTTTCGCCCGGTGGGTCCGACCTCAACGACGGCAAAACGGCGGCGACCGCTTTCGCCACGCTGGCGCGGGCGCGCGACGCCGTGCGCGAAATGAAAACATGGATGAAAGGGCCGCGGGACATCAACGTCCTTATCTGCGGCGGCGTTTATCATGTCAATCAAACCGTCGTCTTCTCTTCCGCCGATTCGGGTTTCGATGGATACCATGTCATTTACCGCAACTACCCTGGCGAAACGCCGGTTTTCGACGCCGGCGCCGCGCTGACGGGTTGGCGGGCGTTCAAAGACGGCATTTACCGGACCGCATACAACGGCCCCGCTTTCCGCGTTTTGAGCGAAAACGGCAAGGTCGGCAGCATTGCGCGCGAGCCGGAAAAAGGGGACTACCTGCACGTTTCCGCCAATCAAATCAAGTTCACCGACCACGCGCAGCCGAACAACAGTTTTGTATATGACGAAACGGCGCTTTTCGCGTCGCTTGCGGATTCGAAAACGCTCGAAGTGTTCGCCTTTCCCGGCGGCGTGGGCGGGGACTGGAACTGGTTTTCCGGCTACTACCCCGTGACGGATATCGACACCGCGGCCTCCACGGTTTATTTTACGCGGGAAGCCGGCTCCTGCGGCTATGTGATGGGCGGCGGCTCGCGCTTTTATCTGCTCAATGATTTATCCCTGCTCGACGAACCGGGCGAGTTCTTCTGCGATTCGGCGGACGGCTTTGTTTATTACAAACCCCACGACGCGGCCAACCTTGAAAACGGCGCCGTTTCGGCCGCGCTGCTGAAAAACACCGTGCGTTTTCAAGGCGCGTCGCGCAGCAGCCGGGTCGAAAACATCGTCCTCGAAGGGCTTTCCCTGCGCAATACCGACACGCTGCGCAACGGGAACAGCGGCTTGATTGAACTGGCAAACTCTCGGAATATCACGGTCAAAGACTGCCGTATATCCGGCGCGGGCTGCCACGGCGTTTTTGCGTCAGGGTATAACGAAGGCATCACTGTCACCGGCTGTGTCATCGGCGAATGCGGCCATACCGGCGTGCAAATCGAGGGGGCTGCTTATTGCCGTTCCAGCTTCCGCCACCTGATAACAAACAACCTCATTTACGAAACCGGCCTGTCTGTCGGCCACGGCGCGGGCGTGCAGATCATGGCGACGGACACCTCCGTCATATCCCATAACCGAATCGACGGCACGCCCCGGTATGCCGCGAGCATCAAAGGCATGCGGCCGGAGGCGGGTATGCAGGTCTGGCCGGACGGCCCCGACGCGCCCGCCGTGACGGTTCGGGAAGGAACCGAGGACCGGTACATGCAGTCCTACGGCAATATCATCGAATACAACGACATCACCAACGCAATGTTCGATACGCAGGACGGCGGCACCATCGAGATGTGGTGCTCTGGCCCCGGCAACATCGTGCGCAGCAACGTGATTCACGACTGCACGGCGCGTCTGACCTCCTACGGTTTCGGCATCTATATCGACGACTTCAACCCCTCAACCACCGTTACGGGGAACCTCATCTACAACATGAAGCATTTCACCAACAACGGCAAAAGCCGGGAGGCGGCGATTGAAGGCATCATTGTTATGAAGTATGCAAACCAGGTCTGCACCAACAATATTATCGCTTTCTGCCAGGCGAAAAATGCCATCACCTTCCCTGATTACGGGGATAACGAACCGTCCTCAAACGCCACCGCAAGGCACAACATCGTCTATGAGTGCAAAGACACCAACAGCGCGTGCGAACTGTTCGGCTTTTTGCCGCTGCCGGGCCTGCACTATCCGTCCTATGCCAAATATGTCAATGTCACCACCAACGACGGGGAGTTCAAAGACGCCCTGGCGTTCAGCGACGACAACATCTACTTCAACACGAAGGCGGATACAGAATACTTCACCAAACTGACCGACCTGTTCGCGTTTCGCCATACGTTCCGCCTGTCGAGAATCCACAACGCCGGCATCTGGCGGATGCGCCTCAACGGCTACGAGAAAAACTCGATTATCGCCGACCCGCTGTTCACCGACGCCGCGAACGGCGACTTCTCCTTCGCTCCCGGCTCGCCGGCGCCCGGGATGGGTATTCAGGCCGTCGACTATGCCGGCGCCGGGCTGACGGACGATTTTTTGTATATCGGGATTGATTCCTGACACAAGCGGCCTGTAAAAAATAACGGCCTCGGCGCCTTTGAAGGTTCCGGGGCCGTTTTCAGACACAGTTTACCGGCCCTGCCCGCGCGTTATCTCTTCCCACCGGTCCCGCAGCAGAGGCATCCACAGCCCGCCGAGCACCGTGCGGTGCCACATCCAGCACATTTTAGCGTTTTTCGTTTCGTACCAGTCTGTAAACGGTACGCGGTTTTTGGTGTCCGCGAGCATCGCCGCCAAATCTTTCGCGAAACGCCGGACCGCTTCCCCGCTGCTGTCTAGCGCGGCGGCCCACATCAGCCAGTCGGACTTGGTGAAAGTCTTCCGGCTGTCGAGCGGCACGCCGTATTTGTTTTCTTTGCCGTAGTAAAAAGCGATTTCGTCGGCGGCGACCTGTTCGTCAAAAAGGCCGAGTCCGAAGATGAAATTCCAAACCATGTTGTATTTCAAACTCCAGCTGCCCTTTTGATCGAACGCCAGACGCAGCCGCCTGCCCTCCCTTGCGCGCCGGACGAGATCGGAGGCGTTCGCCTCGGCGGCTTTTTGGTAATCACCGCCGCCGCTCTCGCCCAACAGCGAAAGGATTCTGCCGAAGCAGGCGATACCGATGCAGGATTTCACCGCGAGGTTGACGTTTTGAGCCAGCGCGCCGGCAAAATCGTCCGTGCACAACTGATACGCCAGGTCGTTCCCTGTTTTTACCAGGTAGTCCGCCCATTTTTTCAGCAAGTCCAGGTTCCGTTTCAAAAAATCCGTGTCGCTGCCGGCAATGGCGTACGCGTACGCCATAATGAGCATATTGCCGCATTCCTCCACCGGCATCTGGTGTTTGAAGTCGAACACGTCTTCGCGCATCTGATAGATTTCCCTGCGCGCTTGGCCGTCCTTGACCGTCACGCCGTACACCTGGCCGTTCGCCACCGGATACTGGCCCAAATCATGGGGAGCGAAATCCCCTTTCCAAACCGGCAGGCGCGCAAAATCAAAAATGCCGTTCATCATTCCCTGCACCAGGGCGGGGTTATATAGAAGGAACAGCGGCACGGAAGGGTAGGAAACATCCACCGTATTGATGCAGCCGTTGGAATGGCACTCCTTGGACATATACAGCAGCTGTCCGCCGGAGTTCCTGGCCAGTTTATGCGCCGCGAGCACCTGACGGTACGCGGCGGTGAGGATGGTCTGGTAATCTTGCCCGTAGCGTTCGGCGTCGGCCAGCAGTCTGCCGTTCCATTCCTCCGCTTTTTGGCGCAGCGCCTCGCGATTGTCCCTGCAATACGTTATGGCGTCGAAAATACCGGCGAACTTTTCCGTCCAGATGCCTTTGAGCTGCTGCCCGAGGTATTCGATGCTGTAACCGTCATCATAGGCAACAATATCTGTCACGGCAAAGCCGCCGTCTGTTTCGGCCGAATGCACACTGATAAGGAATGCACCGGCATCGCCGCGCACAAAAGAGGCGTTTTCCCCGGACAGGTAAAACTCGCCCCAGTCGATTCCGACGCCGTCGCCTGTGCTTTCCAGCGGTACCTGGGTTTCCCGCGCCATGAACGCGGCCTCCACGCCGCGGGCGGTTTTAACCCCTCCGGTGACCGGCTTTTTCTTTGCCCCGTTATAACAGAAATTTTCATCCATCGTCAGGGCGATTTCAACGCTGTGCTTTTTGCCGTCAAGCACCGTCACACGGTAATCGATAAAACTGCAGGGCGTGGACATGATATGGATGTCGTCCAAAAACAGCGGCGTCCAAAAGTCGGCCTGAAGACGGAACGACGGGTTTTCAAACGTATATGTCGTAATCAGCGGCGTTATCTCCAGACCGGTTTGAGCAATCAGCCGTTCCCTGCCCTTGCCCATGAAACGGAACTTTTTTCCGTCCACCGAAAGGATGCCTTTCAGGGTTTTGTCCTGCCCGCACCACAACTGCGTGGTTCCGGCCGTGAGGGTGTCGCTCATGCTCCAGATGCTCATGAAGGGGTCGATGGTGATTAACGGATATGCGGGTAATCTCATGCTGGTTGACCTCCGATGTGATGATTATTGCCTCAATTATCGCATTACGCCATGCAATAATACAACAGGAAAATGCGAACAGGCCGAAAAGTGCGGATTTCCTCTTTTCAGTCGGCTATGCCGTATGCTTCGCCGATATTTTGAACGAACAGAATCCCTTTGCGCGTCTCGTCCAAATTCAGACTGTCGCGGATGGAATCGACGAGCGCATGGGCGCCGTCGGCTTTCGAAAGGATCAAAACGATTTCTTTTTCCGGCTCGATGTCCATCATAAAGACTTTTTCTGTCTCGTGGATTCCTGCGCCCCTGGCGTTGATGATGGTGCCGCCCTTTGCGCCTGCTTTCGCCGCGGCGTCAATGACCTGTTCCGCGCTCCCTTTCGGCACAACAACCGTTATCAGTTTAAACATCGCTGCGCTTTCGCCTCCCGCCTGTTCGATATTGCCGCACACCATGGCGTGCGTGCCCGTTACGCTGCACACGGGTACCGTGAAGACGATACCGCGGTTTGCTTTTTCAATCTTCAGTTCCCGCGCGATTGCTCCGGCAGCGGTCTGCGCCGTCTGCCTGCCGCTGACCATCATAACGATTTCTTTTCTTGCGTCCGCAAGCCCCAGATACTCCAGCAAATGGTTGTGCGCGGTGCCGCGGCCGATCATCACGGTACCGCCCGACACGCCGCAGCGTTTGGCGATATGCATCACCCGGCTGCCAGCGCCGCAGTCCACAACCGCATAAAGGAGATCAAAACCCTCCGGCTGCGTTTGATGCCCCACTTCTCTTCGCGCCTCCTCTTTTTGTCTTGATTAAAAACAGCAAGCCCATCGCTTGCAGGGTAATAATCGGCGTCATAGCCACCATGGCGATCATCCCGAACCCTTCCGCCAAAACGTCCGCGCCTTGCGCCGCCCCGGCGGCCCCCTGTGAAAAAGCGAGGATAAAAGTTGCCGTCATCGGCCCTGAGGCCACCCCGCCGGAATCAAAAGCGATGCCGACAAAAAGTTTCGGCACAAAGAACGTCATGGCGATGGAAAGGATGTATCCGGGCAGCAGATAATGCCAAAGCCGTATCCCCGGCATAACGATGCGCAGCATGGACAATGCCACCGCCGCGCCGACGCCGACGCAAAGCGCGAGCATGACCAGCCTCTTTTTCACATAACCGCTGGTAACATCCTCGATTTGGTCGGTCAGCACGTGAACGGCCGGCTCCGCGAGGATTGTGACAAGCCCCAGGATAAAACCGAAAGCGACGACGTAAACTTTGCTGTCGAGCTGCGCCATTTTTTGACCGATCAAACCCGCGGCATCCATGAAACCCGCGTTGACGCCGACAAGGAAAAAAACAAGCCCTGTAAAAGTGATGAACATGCCGATAAGCGTGGTAAAAAACGGTTTTGCCGGCATTCTGAAAAACACCGCCTGGAAGAACACAAACACCAGCAAAATGGGGGACAGGGCTATCAAAATCTCCAGCGCAATCACGGGGAATTTTTGGGCAAAGGGCAGCAATACGGCGTCCGACACCGCTTTGTCCGGTTGAAATATCCCCGTCAGCCCCTGTGGCTTGGCAACGACGCCCATCAGCATCGGGGCAATGATCGCCCCGGTTGACGCGATGGCGACCAGGCCGAAACTGTCCGTTTCGGAGGCTTTACTGTCTTTTTTCAGGGAAGAAACGCCGACCGCAAGCGCGAGGATAAAAGGCACGGTCAGGGCGCCGGTTGTCGCGCCGGAAGCATCAAACGAAATGGCCAGAAACTCGGGCGATGCAAACAAGGCGAGAACCAGGATGATCCCATAAAGCGCGGCGAGAACCGGATAAAGAGGAATGTTGTAAACAATCCGCGCCAAACCCAATGCGAGCATGACCGCAATGCCCGCCGAAACGACTCCGACGAGGGCAAATTTGGTCACCGTCCCCGAGGTGACTTCGCTCACCTGACCCGCCAGAATATGCAAATCCGGTTCGGCAATCGAAACAATAAAGCCAAGCGCCAGGCCGGCTGTGACGACAATCCAGATGTTGTTGCGCCTGGTTATGATCGACCCCATGTGGTTGCCGATAGGGGTGATGCCGACGTTTACGCCGAGAAGAAAAAGAGCCAGCCCGATGATAATCAATCCTGCGCCGATGACAAAGCGTACGATCAGCGGCGTTTCAAGCGGTGTGAGCGTGAAATTCAGTACCAGTACCAGCGCCGTGATCGGAACCACGGCAAAGAGCGCTTCTTTGAATTTTTTGCCCAGCACACGCAAAGTGTTTTATCCCTCCCCGAATGAAGATGAAAGATATCCGAAGCAGCTGCTTGCGCCCGCTCAACAGCGTTCCCTTGCGTTCTTTACGAAGCAGACACGCCGCCCTGCCTGACATCAGGCAAACAGAATCCGCCCCTATACCCGCAGCATGCAGCGGAATCCCCTGGCGCCGTAGTAGGAATCCGCGCCGTTGTGGTAGACGAAAACCCGGCCGTAACGCCGATCGGCAAAGAGCGCCCCGCCGAGCCGCCGGATATCGGGCGGCGTCAAAATCCAGCTGGATGTTTTTACGTCAAACGCCCCGAGTTTCTGCAGCTGCCGGTATGCGCGCTCATCGAGCAATTCGGCACCCATTTCGGAGGCCATCCCCAACGCGCTGCCCGCCGGCTTGTTCTCTTTCCTGGCGTCAAGCGCCTCCTGGTCATAGCATAGGCTCCTGCGGCCGGCCGGGCTTTCCGCCGAGCAGTCGGTAAAAATGTATTCGCCCGTCTGTTCGTCAAAACCGGTCACATCCGGCTCGCCGCCGCTTCTTTCCATTTCATAAAGCGACCGCAGTTTGCCCGGTTCGGCTGCCAGGCGTGCCGCCGCTTCGAGCCATGAAAGGCCCGGATGGCGGCTCAAGTTGATCTCAAACCGCGCCTTCAAAACAGCCAGCAGTTCTTCGCGCTGAAAGGCCGTCAATGTTTGGCCGCTGTCCGGTTCGCCGGCTTTCATAGTCCCCTCGCCCTCCATCTCTTATGCCCGCCGATGCGTTCGATTTTACGGTTTTCTGTCATAAACCCGGACGTAATCAACGATAAAATCCAGCGGGAAAATACTGCTGTCGTTCTGCGCAATATTATCTTTTTCCCTCAGGAAGGGCACGGACTGTCCGCCGATGCCCAGTTCCTGTGTCTGGCCCGCCACTTCGACGGAGAGCAAAAGATACTGTTCGACCTGCGGGACCCAGACGCCGGTCAGACGGTCGGTTTCGACGCCGTTGATATAGAAAATGATTTCGTTTTCGTTCCATTCGAGGCCGTAGGTGTTGAACTGCGTATAAATATTCTTGCCGGCATATTTGCCGAGCACGACGCCTTTGCTGATGACGCCGTCGTAACCGTCGTAACCGGTGGCCTGATTGACGCCGTCGCGCATGAAACGGGTCTTTGCCGAAAAATTCGGGGATTCGAACATGTCGATTTCGCAGCCGTTTGCGGCGCTGCCGGTCGGCGGCGCGAACATCCCTTCGCCGAGCGTCCAAAACGCAGCCCATAAGCCGATGCCGCCCGGGCAGATGCAGCGGCACTCAAAATAGCCGTATTTTTTGGCGAACCTGTTCTTGGTTTCCACCTCTCCGGAATACCAGCCTGCCTTGCCGGGCACGTCGTCCCGGTATTGGGTCCTGATTTTCAGGCAGCCGTCTTCGACAAGGATCTGGTTTTTATCCCAGTATCCGCCCCGCCGGGGCGCGTTGACATACCAATTGCTCCATTTCGAGGCGTCGAGTTTGCTGCCGTCAAATTCGTCGGACCAGACCAGCTGCCATTCGGACAAATCGATCGCCTGGCCCCGCGGCGTCTGGGGCAGCTGAAACATCAGCGCGCCGAGCAGTTCCGCAATCAGGAGAATCGATGCGGCCACGCGGGTAAAAGAACCGAGGGTTGCGGGGTTGAAAAGCCCGCACAAGGCCTTGAAAAGCCTGGCCCACATGACTTTTTCACGGTAGGAAAACTTGCCGAGCAGCTGGTCGAACATAGCGGTTCACCTTTCTTTCATCTGTTTCACGTTGCCTTGGCCGGCGGCAAAACGGTTGTTCCCGGTTCAGCGGTATTCGACAGGGACCTCGACATTGACCTGCCCCTTGGCTTTCGGCACCCAGTCCTTTCCCGCCCGCAATTTGTTTTGCGGGCACAGTACGACAATCTTCTCGATGCTGCTTGACAGCGAAAAGAAGGCGTAATCCCCGATGATTCCGGTGTTTTCCGGCAGGGTCACCCGGGTTAGACTGTCGCAGTAAGAAAACGCGTCTCTCCCGATTTCGGCCAGGGACTCGGGGAACGTGAAGTTGCTGAGGTTCTCGCACTTCATAAACGCGTAGTTCCCGATTTTCCGCAACCCTTCGGGGAAAGTGATTTTCGTCAGGTTGCCGCACAGGTAAAACGCCGCGTCGCGTATTTCCGTCACCGTCGGCGGCACGTCAAATTCGGCGCCTTTTATGATATTGCCGCCGCTGTCTTTTTCCAGTTTCACCCTTGCGCACGGATAGGCGACCAGAGCTTTTTTGCCTTTTGTGTACAAAACGCCGCTGCCGTCCGTTTCAAACCAGGCATTGCCGTTTTCCACCTTGTATGCTTCGAGCGCCGGACAGTTCGTGAAAGCCCTTTGGGCGATTTTACGGATATTTTTTCCGATGGTGACCGTCTTTAAGTATTCCGCGCTTGACACCGCGAACTCCATGATCTCGACGACCGGTTTCCCGTCTTTTTCGGCCGGGATGGTCAAACGGTCGACGGTGGGTATGCCGGAGTAACGGAAGAGGGCCAGCCCGCCGTCCGTGTTTTTGTATTTGATTGATTCGCTCAGGCCGGCGCAGCCGAATAACGACAACAGCACAACGGCCGCGATAAAAACGGCCGCCGCTTTGCGGATTCTTTTCATGGCATATCACCGCCTTGCGTGCAGTCTGTCAGCCCTGCGTCCAGGCTCCTTTTGCGCTCTTCCAGCTGAGCGATGATTTTGGCGTGCTTCTTCTCCGACAGGTCATAGAAAAAGTATGGAATGATGCCCAGCGTATGCGCGATCAGGCACAGCAGCAACGTGACGTTGAGTATCTTTGTCCGTATATCGGGCATATACAGCAGGTTCCAGTCGTTCGTGAAGCCGATGATGCCGTAGACGACCGGCACCGTCATCGCCATAAGCGTCACGACGGGGCTGCCCAGCGTGTTGAGAATACCCATGCTCGATTCCAACCGCTTGCCGGAGATGTACTGCTGGTAATCCCACATGTCCGAAGTCATCGTATCGCGCGCGATGCTGCCGGACGTATTGAACAGGTTGCTGAGTATCAGCCCGATATAGAGCAGATAGGCGTTGCTGAATTTCACCGCAAGGTAGGCGAAAAGAAAGTAGGAGTAATACAAAAACCGCGCCATGAGGACCATGTTGCGCTTGCCGATTCTTTTGGCGAAAAAAGGTGCCAGAAACAGCCCCGGGAAACCGAAAATACCGGTGAAAAAGTTCACGATGCCCATCAGCCAGTCCTCGCGGAGCATATAGATGATGACGATATTGACCAGGCTGACCACCCCCGAGGTGATCGCGCCCATGTTGTCGGAAATATAAAATATCCAGAGGTATTTGTTTTTCAGCACCTGTTTGATGCCCTCGAACATTTTGATGTCGGTTGTGTGCTTTTCCTCCAGGATGATGCGGTCCTTGACCCCGAAGCCCATGAACAGCGTCAGCGGTACCCCGATCAGAAAGAAAATCATGACGTAAACGCGGTAGGTGTTGTAGTTGTTCAGGCCGCCCGTATAGGTCGCCAGAATCGGCACGAGAATCCCCATAAAGCCGTATATGGGAGCCATGAGGGTGGTCATGACCGTGTTGATTTTCACCCTTTCCTGCGTATTGGGTGAAATGACGTTCTGCAGGGCCCCCCTTTGGGCGGTGAACGTTTTTGTCATGCCGAAAAATCCGAACAGGCAGTTCAATATCCAAAGCTTGTTCGGGTAATACATCTCCCTGAAAGGCAGATAGACGATCAGGGCCGTGGCGGCCATGGCCGGCAGCCAGCCGGTGACAATCAGGGAGCGGAACTTGCCGAACCGCGGTGAAAACTTTTTCAAGACGAACTTGTTGTAATGGGCGGCGATGCAGCCGAACAAAAAGTTCCACCCGAGGATTTTGGGGAACGCGGGGAGAATGCTGGACAGAAAGGTGTTCGGCAGCAGCATGAAAAGCCCGCCCGCCGCAGCGGAAGGTATCAGATACCGGTTGAGTTTTTTCATCGTCTGTTTCGGCACGTTGCCCAGGTTGTCGGTGATAATCATGCCGATGGGCCCGTAAATAAACCCGGTGAGCATGTTGATGAAACCGATGATATATAAATCACGGAACGTGATTTTATAGATGGCGCCGATTAAAAAACAGCCGACGCCCCAGCCGATGCCGATGGCGTCGACAATAATGGTGCCCATGGCGCCGAGCCCGAAATAGAAGATTTCCTTGTTGCTGACGTATTCCCCGTCTTTCGGCTTTTTCCAATAGACGAAAATGCTTTTCAAAAAGCCGACGATCCGGTTCAAACGATTTCACTTCCTTTTGCTTTACGGTAAATTCCTATCGGCGACGGCATCCCGGCGGCGCTGCTGACGCCGGGCCGTCAAGCCTCCATTACGGCGGTTGAAGCGCAGCCGGCTTGCGCGGCGGCCACGTTCCCGTGCCGGACAAACAGCAGGCAAAGGGCAGACGCCACGACGCCGGCGGCGGCGCAGGGGTAGAGCACCGCGTACCCGAAGCGGGTGTTGTCAATCAAAAACCCGATGAGAAACGGAGCGGCCGTTCTGCCGATTGTACTCGAGACCGTATAGGCGGAAACAAAAGCCCCCACCGTGCTGACGTCCGACAGTTCAAAAAGCATCGGCATGGTGATGATGCTCACGGCGGACCAGCCGACGCCGATGAGCAGGTAAGCGGCCAAAGTCAGTATGCCGAACTTCTTCATAAAAGCCGCCAGCACAAAACCGGCGAACAGAAACGCCAGCCCTGTCATCACCGTATTTTTGCGCCCGATTTTTTTCGCCGCGGCCGTCACCGGATACAGGACAATCAGTCCGCCCGCGCCGATGATGACGACAAAGATACCGGTTTGGTTGTAGGGCATGCCCCATACTTTATTGGCGTAATTGACGTAGGTGGACATGGCGGCGCTGTAACTGAAAAACGCGAATAGCGTCACCGCGAGCAGGAACAGCACGCTGCGCTTTTTTTCCGGCGGCATGGTGGAGATGCGGAACCTGCCCTTGTGGCAGCTGTCCTGAACGCGGTTGTATTTGTCCAGCAGATCCCTGCGCGAATCAAGCAGCTTGTTTTCTTTGACAAAAACAGCGAAAACAATCAGCGAAACCAGCATCAGCGCCACCGAGCCGGAATATACCGCCGTGAAATCGGTGCCGAAAATGATAATGAGAAGCGTCACCGCGAACCCGCCGGCGGAAAGCACCACGCCTTTGAGCGCGTTGGCCTCCGAGTTCAGGGGCTTCGGGGTCAGGTCCGGTATGATGGCGAAAGCGGCCGGACGGTTGACGGACATGCCGAACAGCGCCAGGATAATAAACCCCGAAAAACCGGCGGTCGAGTATGTATTGGCAAAAAAGAGGGCGCCCATCAGCGAGAAAGCCGTCAGAAAACCGCCCGCCAGGATATAAGGTTTCCGTTTGCCGAAACGGCTTGCCGTTCTGTCCGACAAAACGCCGAACAGCGGGAACAGTACCAGCGCCATGACGTTGCCGGCCGACATGATGACGCCTTTAAACGTTTCGCTGTTGCCAAGCCGCTCTACGAGGATATTTTGAACCGTGCTGTTGAAAACCTCGCTGAACGCCCCCCAGGTCACCAGTGAGAGCGAAACCAGCAGCGTTGTTTTGACATTGAGCTTGAGCTTTTCTTCCATACGTTGCGTCCCTGTTTCGGGCTTTCTCTTTCATGCCCTACGCTGAGGCGGGGTATTTCGCGCTGCGTTTTCCGGTATTTTCGCACGGCTTTCTTAACAGAGTATAGCATAATATGTGTGCTGAAAAGCAGGAAGATTTCAATTATTGTTCCCTGAAAAACGCTTCATGCGGCGCGACTTTCCATTGGGGCGGATATAGTAAACCGCCGGTTTCCGTGTTATAATACTTCGACTGAGCCAAAACAGTAAACTGTATGCTGCTGCTGGCAATTCCGTATGATTTGAACGTTTGCTTACCCGTCGAAACCTTGGAGGATTTTGTCCATGGCATCCGAGATGCTCAATCAAGTGCTTGCCGCCGAAGCCGCAGCAAGGCAGGCGGAAAGCGAAGCGAAAGAACAAGCCGAAGCGCTCATCGAAGAGGCTAAACAAAAAGCGCAGGCCATACTGGCCGGAGCCGAAAAACAAATCAAGGCCGCCGCCGAAGCCGCGGACGCAGAGGCGAAACAGCGCGCCGACGAAATCGTCCGGGAGGCCGCGCGGCAGGCGGACGCCGAGGCGCAAAAGATCAAAAACAGCGCCGCGCTCAAACGGGCTCCAGCCGTGCAGGCCGTTATCGGCAGTCTGCTCGGTCCCGCGTAACCGTTCATAGAACCCCGCTGCGAACCGCCGCCGCGAAGGAAGTGTTCCGTTGGCAAAACTCACCGTCAAGCGTATCGAAATCGTCGCCTTGCTGGAGGACAGCAAAGCGCTGGTCGATTATCTGCAGCGCAGGGGCGTCGTCGAACTGTCGGATATCGGCGAACAGGAACAGCTGCACAAGCTTTCGACCGCCTCCACCGTTTCCATGTTTGAAAAATATCTTGCCGCCGCGCAAAACGCGCTGCGGATTTTAGACCGTTACGTACCGGTTAAACAGTCTTTTCTGGCCTCTTTCAACGGCCGCAGGCAGCTCACCACAGAAGAGGCCGAGATCAAAACGGGGAATCCGGACACGGTTTTAAAGAGTTGTTACGAGATAGCAGACTTGTCGAAAAAAATCGACGAAACCGCCGCGGATATCGCGCGGGAGAAGGCCCGTCTCGATTCCCTTGCCCCGTGGCTGGGCCTCGATATCCCGATGAGCGTGCGCTCTACGGCGCAAACCGAGGTTTTTATAGGCACGCTGCCGGCCGCTTTTTCCACCGGGGAATTGCTGGCGCTTTTTGCCGCCGAGCTGCCAGGCGCCGCCGAAATCGACGCAGAAGCGATCAGCGTCGCCAAGGACCAAAGCTGTATCGCCGTCATCTGCCACAAAGAGCACGCGCAGCGGGTCCATCAGGCGCTGAAAGACAGGGGCTTTGTCCGCGCTGCCGACACCGGACACCAGCTGCCCGAAGAGGCGGCGGCCGCCAGCGAAAAAGAAATCGCCCGCCTCGCCGCCGGCAGGGAGGCCTATACCGCCCGCATCGAAGCCCTTGCCGCCGGCCGGGAAGACATCGAGTTCGCCGTCGACGGCATCGTGATGCGCATCGACAAATACCGCTGCCTGGAGCGGCTGGCGCTGACCGATAAAACGGTTGCCCTGTCGGGCTATATCCCGGAAAGGGAAGCCGGCAAACTTGCGCGCGCCGTCGAAGAGCGCTTTACCGCCGCCGTTAGCGTGTCGGACCTCCGGGAGGACGAAACGCCCCCGGTGCTTTTGAAAAACAACGCTTTCGCGGGTGCGGTCGAATCGGTGACAAAAATGTATTCCCTGCCCGGCAAAGAGGATATCGACCCCAACCCTGTCATGGCTTTTTTCTATTACTGTTTCTTCGGCATTATGCTGTCCGACGCTGGCTACGGCCTGGTGATGGTCATCGCGGCGCTGCTGGCAAAAAAGAAATTCGAGCTTGAATATTCCGCGAAAAAAACGGTGAATTACGTCCTGTTTTGCGGTATCGCCACCGTTTTCTGGGGCGCGATGTTCGGCAGCTGGTTCGGCGATATCATCCAGGTGGTGTCCAAACAGTTTTTCGGCCGTCCGATGGGCAGCATCGCGCTGTGGTTCGAGCCGGTTGCCAACCCCATGACCATGCTGCTTTACGCGTTTCTCTTCGGCATCATCCACCTTTTTACGGGCCTCGGCGTGCGCTTCTATATGCTGTGGAGAGCGGGCAGAAAACTCGCCGCCGTGCTGGACGTCGTACCGGTTTATCTTCTCGTCATGGGCGCGGCGCCGCTGGGCGCGAATGTTGTCGTCGCGGTGCCGGCTATTGTGCTGACGGCCGGCAAATATCTCGCTGCGGCCGGCGCGCTGGGTGTCGTGCTGACCGCGGGGCGCTCGTCCAAAAACATTTTCGGCAAACTGGGCGGCGGACTATACGGGCTCTACAACACGGGCGCGGGTTATCTCGGCGATATCCTTTCCTATTCGCGCCTGCTGGCGCTCGGCCTGTGCACCGGCGTCATTGCCAATGTCATCAACCTGCTGGGTACCATTCCCGGCAACAAGGTGGTCAAAGCCGTATTGCTGACCGTCGTTTTTCTGTTCGGCCATACGGTGAATATCGCCATCAACATCATCGGGGCTTATGTCCATACCAACCGGCTTCATTATGTGGAGTTTTTCTCGAAGTTTTACGAGGGCGGGGGCAGAGCCTTTACCCCTTTAAGCGCGAACACGAAATATTTCAGATACAGGGAGGAAACAAACAATGCTTGAACTGCTCAAGACGAACCTCGGAACGGTGCTTGCGGTGCTTGGCGCCGCGTGCGCGGCCATATTTCCCGGCTGGGGTTCCGCGAAAGGCGTCGGACTGGTCGGCCAGGCGGCCGCGGGAGTGGTGACGGAAGACCCGTCCAAATTCGGGAAGGTGCTGATCCTTCAGATCCTTCCCGGCACGCAGGGCCTCTACGGCTTTCTGACCGCGTTTCTGCTGATGGTGCAAATCAACATCATCGGCGGTGATTTTGCACCCGTGCCGCTGGCGCAGGGCATGATGTATCTGGGCGCCTGCATGCCGATGGCCGTGGTCGGCTATTTCTCCGCCATCGCACAGGCAAAAGCGGCGGCTTCCGGCGTCGGAATCGTCGCCAAAAGGCCCGACGAAAGCGGCAAGGCAATCACGTTCGCCGCCATGGTTGAAACCTACGCGGTCCTGGCTCTGCTGATATCGATCCTCGCGATTTTCAGCATCGCGGGCCTGTCGGTCCGCTGAGGCGCCGCCCATGACAGGCACCGAAAGAATTGTCGAAAGAATTAAAGGGGATTCCGCCCACCAATGCGCCGGCATCCTCGAGCAGGCCGCGCTGCAAGCGGAGGAAATCACCGCCGCGGCTTCGGCGGAAGCGGAGAAAATGATTGCGCTTGCCGCCGAAAAAACGCGCTTGCGCGCGCAGCAGTCCGCCGCCGCGGCGCAGTCTGCCGCCAGGCAGAAGGCGAGCCTGCTGCTTCTGGAAGCGAAAGCGCAAGCCGTCAACGAAACCATTTCCGCGGCGCTGCAGGCGCTGAAAGAACTGCCGGAAGAAAGATATTTCGCCGCGCTCAAGGCCCTTGCGGCGGAGAACGCCATGCCCGGAGAAGGCGTCATGCGCCTTTCCCGGCTCGATCTGGACCGTTTGCCTCCGGGGTTTGAAGAGCAGCTCAACGCGGCGCTCGCCGGGGGCGGCACCCGTATTTCCATCAGCGGCCAACCGGCGCAAATCGACGGGGGCTTTGTTCTCGAATACGGCGTTATCGAGGTCAACTGCACCTTCGATGCCCTGGTGCAGGAAAAACTGGACATGTTGAAAGAAACGGTCTGCGGCATCATCTTTTAACGCTTGTCTGGTAAAGCGGCGCTTTTTCCCCGGGCGGCGCAGCCGGAACCGAAAATAAACAAAGAGGACGGTGACAAAGCAGTTGCGCGATACGGATTTCGCCTACGGTGTGGCGAGAATCAGGGCGCTTGAGAACACGCTTCTCTCGCCGGCGGAAACCGAGCAGCTGATTGCCGCTCCCGACCTTGCCGCCGCGTTGCGGATCCTTGCCGACAAGGGCTGGCAGGCCTCGTCCGGCGAAGCCGGCATCACGGGCATGCTCGAGGCTGAAAGCGTTAAAACCTGGCAGCTCATGGCTGAATCCGTACCCGACATCGGCATCTTCAACGCCCTGATTGTCGCAAACGATTTTCACAATCTCAAAGCGGCGTTGAAGGCGGTGCTGTCCGGCCTCAAACCGTCGGATTACTATATCGAACCCGCCCTGATACCGCCGCAATCGCTTGGCGCTGCCGTCGAAAAAATGGATTTCGGCCTGCTGCCGGACTATATGCGCCAGCCGGCGCTCGACGCGTACGATGCCATCGTGCGGCTGGAAAACGGCAGAATGGCGGAAATTTTTCTGGATACCGCCGCGCTCGGCACGGCCGTCGATTTTGCGGAAAACTCCGGCAGCGTTCTGCTTGCGGAAATCACGCGGCTTTCCGCCGCCGCATCCAACGTCAAAACGGCTGTCCGCTGCGCTTCCATCGGCAGGGAGGAGGAATTCATCCTCGGGGCTCTATGCCGCTGCGGACTGCTCGACAGCGCCGGACTTGCGGCCTCCGCGCTTTCCGGGGAAGAAGCCTTATTGTCTTTCGTTGCGTCGTCGCCTCTCGGAGAAACGGCGGCCGAGGCGCTGAAATCAGGCCTTGCGGCGTTCGAAAAATGGTGCGACGAAGCCGTCGCCGGCCGGGTCGCCCGCGCGAAATACACTCCTTTGGGCCCCGACCCTGTCGTCGCTTTTTATATTTACAGGGATGCGGAAATCAAAAACGCCCGCATCATTCTCAACGCAAAAATCAACGGTCTGCCCTCGCAGATGATCCGAAAGAGAGTGAGGCAAATCTATGTATAAAATCGCCGCCGTCGGCGATAAAGACAGCATCTGCGGCTTCGCCTCGCTCGGCATTCATATTTTTCAGGCGGACGGCGCGCAGGAAGCGGCGAAGACCTTAAGAAGGCTCGCCGCGGACCATTACGCCGTCATTTACATCACCGAACTGCTGGCTTCTCAAATCACGGATGAGCTCGACCGCTACCGGCATCTGCCGCTGCCCGCGGTTATCCCGATTCCCGGCGTCAAAGGCAACACGGGCCTCGGCATGCGCTATGTCGGCAAATCCGTCGAGCAGGCGGTCGGTTCGGACATCATCTCGGAGGACGACAGGTCCTCCAAGGGCATTTGAATCAGCGCGCGGGCGCTTTTGGCCCGCGGGAAAGGCGAGAGCGCATCATGAGCACAGGCAAAATCTCCAAAATATCGGGTCCGCTGGTCGTCGCTTCGGGCATGAGGGACTCGAATATGTTTGACGTCGTGCGCGTCAGTTCCAGCCGGCTCATCGGCGAAATTATCGAGATGCACGGCGACCAGGCGTCGATTCAAGTCTATGAGGAAACGTCGGGCCTGGGCACGGGCGAACCGGTGGAATCCACGGGCGTGGCGCTGAGCGTGGAACTGGGGCCCGGGCTGGTCGGCAGTATTTTCGACGGTATCCAAAGGCCGCTGGACGCGATACGAGAGCGTTCGGGCAACTCGCTGTCGCGGGGCATCGAGGTCCCTTCGCTCAACCGGGAAAACGTCTGGCATTTTACCCCCTGCGTTCAGCCGGGCGACCGGCTCGCGGAAGGGGATATCGTCGGTACGGTACAGGAAACACAGGTCGTTTCGCATAAAATCATGGTGCCGCCCGGCTTATCCGGCACGGTGAAATCCGTCACGGAAGGCGATTTTACCGTCACCGGGACGGTCTGCGTGCTGACCGATGAAAAAGGCCGTGAGGCGCAGGTGGGCTTGATGCAGAAATGGCCGGTCCGCCGCGGGAGGCCGTATGCGAAGAAAATGGCTCCCAACAAACCGATGGTGACGGGGCAAAGAGTGATCGACGCGCTGTTTCCCATCGCCATGGGCGGCGTCGCCGCAATCCCGGGGCCTTTCGGCAGCGGCAAGACCGTTACCCAGCACCAGTTGGCCAAATGGGCGGAAGCGGACATTGTCGTCTATATCGGCTGCGGCGAACGCGGCAACGAAATGACGGACGTCCTCAACGAGTTTCCCTCGCTGATTGACCCGCACACCGGCAAATCGCTGATGGAGCGTACGGTCCTGATTGCCAACACCTCGGATATGCCCGTCGCCGCGCGCGAGGCATCGATTTATACCGGGATAACCATTGCCGAGTATTTCCGCGATATGGGCTATTCCGTCGCGCTGATGGCGGATTCCACCTCTCGCTGGGCGGAGGCCCTGCGCGAGATGTCCGGCCGGTTGGAAGAAATGCCCGGCGAGGAGGGCTACCCGGCCTATCTAGGCAGCCGCCTCGCCCAGTTCTACGAAAGGGCGGGCAGGGTGGTCGCCCTGGGTTCCGACGCGCGCGAAGGCGCGCTGACGGTCATCGGCGCCGTCTCGCCTCCGGGGGGAGATATTTCGGAACCCGTGTCGCAGGCGACGCTACGCATCGTCAAAGTTTTCTGGGGCCTCGACGCAACCCTGGCGTATAAGAGGCATTTCCCCGCCATCAACTGGCTGACGAGCTATTCGCTGTACGCCGCCAGCCTGGGAAACTGGTTCAACGGCCATATCGAGGAAAACTGGACGGTCCTCAGGGGGGTGCTGCTGCGTCTGCTTTCGGAAGAGGCGGCGCTCGAAGAAATCGTCCGCCTCGTCGGCATGGACGCCCTTTCCGACAGGGACCGCTTGAAGATGGAAGCGGCCCGCTCCATCCGCGAGGATTTCCTTCACCAGCTCGCTTACCATGAAATCGACACCTACACCTCCCTGCGCAAACAGTATCTGATGATGAAACTGATCATCTCTTATTACGATTCCGCGCTCGAAGCGCTCGACGGCGCCGCCGATATCGAAGACCTGGTCAAACTGCCCGTAAGAGAGGCCATCGGCCGTTTCAAGTACATCCCCGAACAGCGTATCGAAGAGGAATACAAACAGGTCGAAAAGAAACTTGCCGAACAGCTGAAAGAAGCGCTCGACAGGAAGGAGACGCTCTGATGCCGAAAGAATACAGAACCATACAGGAAGTTTCCGGGCCCTTGATGCTCGTGCGCGAAGTCGACGAAGTCAAGTTCAACGAACTGGGCGAAATCGAACTGGCCAACGGCGAGAAGCGCCGCTGCCGCGTGCTCGAAATCAACGGCACCAACGTCCTCGTCCAGCTTTTTGAAAGTTCGGCCGGCATCAACCTGGCCGACAGCAAAGTGCGTTTTCTCGGCAGGCAGATGGAACTCGGGGTGTCGGAAGATATGCTCGGCAGGGTCTTCGACGGCCTCGGCCGGCCCATCGACAACGGTCCGGAAATCATTCCCGAAAAACGCATGGATATCAACGGCAGCCCCATGAACCCCTGCGCCCGCCAATATCCCGAGGAGTTTATCCAGACAGGCGTCTCCGCCATCGACGGCCTCAACACGCTTGTCAGGGGGCAGAAACTCCCGATATTTTCCGGTTCCGGCCTCCCGCACGCGCAGCTCGCCGCGCAGATCGCCCGCCAGGCGAAAGTGCTGGGCAAAGGCGAACAGTTCGCGGTGGTGTTCGCCGCCATCGGCATCACCTTTGAGGAAGCGAACTATTTTGTCGAGAGTTTCCGCAGCACCGGCGCCATCGACCGGACCGTCATGTTCTCCAACCTCGCCGACGACCCCGCCATCGAGCGCATCGCGACGCCGAGGATGGCGCTGACGGCTGCCGAGTACCTGGCGTTCGACAAAAACATGCACGTGCTGGTCATTCTGACCGACGTCACCAACTACGCCGACGCTTTGCGCGAAGTATCCGCCGCACGCAAGGAAGTGCCGGGCCGCAGGGGTTACCCCGGCTATATGTACACCGACCTTGCCTCGCTTTACGAGCGCGCGGGCAGGCAAAAAGGCAAGGAAGGCAGCATCACGCTTATCCCCATCCTCACCATGCCCGAGGATGACAAGACGCATCCCATCCCCGATTTGACGGGCTACATCACGGAAGGCCAAATTATCCTCAGCCGCGAACTGTTCCGAAAGGCGGTGACGCCGCCTATCGACGTCCTGCCCTCCCTGTCGCGGCTGAAAGACAAAGGCATCGGCGAGGGCAAAACCAGAAAAGACCATTCCAATACCATGAACCAGCTTTTCTCCGCTTACGCGCGGGGCAAGGACGCCAAGGAACTGATGGTCATCCTCGGCGAGGCGGCGCTGACGGATATGGACAAAACCTACGCGCAGTTCGCCGAAGAGTTCGAGAAGGAATACATTTCGCAGGGCTTCGATACCGACAGGAGTATTGAAGAAACGCTCGACCTCGGCTGGCGGCTGCTGACCATCTTGCCGCGCAGCGAACTCAAACGCATCAGCGACAGCCTGCTCGACGAATATTACGGAAAAGTGTGAATCGTTTATGGCGGTCATGAATATCAATCCGACCCGCATGGAGCTGACCAATCTCAAGCGCAAGCTCATCACGGCGCGCCGCGGGCACAAACTGCTCAAAGACAAGCGCGACGAACTCATGCGCCGCTTCCTCGAACTGGTGCGCGAGAACAAGCGCCTGCGCCGCCGCGTCGAGGAGGGGATCGGGCAGGCGAATATGCACATGGCCGTCGCCCGTTCGGTGATGAGCGATAAAAGCCTCGACGTCGCTCTGATGATGCCCACGCAGGAGATGAGCCTCGACATCACACAGGAGAATGTCATGAGCGTACTGATCCCGCGCTTCAACACCAAAATGAAAACGCCCGACGCCCATGACATCTATTCCTACGGCTTCGCCTTCACGCCGGCCGATTTGGACGTCGCCGTGAAATCGCTGTCGGACATTATGCCCGACCTGTTCCGCCTGGCCGAAGTGGAAAAAGCGTGCCAGCTCATGGCAGCAGAAATCGAGAAGACGCGCCGCCGTGTCAACGCGCTCGAACATGTGCTGATTCCCCGCTATGAGGAAACCATCCGTTTCATCACCATGAAACTCGACGAGAACGAAAGAAGCACGACCACCCGGCTGATGAAAGTCAAGGATATGATGCTGGCGAAAGCGCATCATTACATGTAATACAAGCGTTCAAAGCCGCAGCGCCCGGGCCCGTTTTGGCCGCGCAGGGGGAGAGCCGCCCATGGCCTCAATCACCGTAATCGGCAGTCTGAATATGGACCTGACCGTCGCCTCGCCGAGGATGCCCGCGCCGGGCGAAACCGTCTTCGGCAGCGGTTTTCTCTGTTCGCCGGGCGGCAAAGGGGCTAACCAGGCGGTCGCCGCCGCGCGGCTGGGCGCGCTCGTTTCCATGGTCGGTTGCGTCGGCGACGACGCCTTCGGCAGGGAATTGGCGGCCAACCTTTCCGGCAGCGGCGTGGATACCCGTTATGTTCTGAAGACACGCGAAAAGCCGACGGGCGCCGCCGTGATTATCGTCGCCGAAGCGGACAATACGATCGTGGTGGATCCGGGCGCCAACTTCTGCCTGACGCCGGCCATGATTGAAAATGCGGAAGACTGCATCAAAGCGTGCGATACGGTGCTGCTTCAGATGGAAATTCCGCCCGAAACGGTGGAAAACGCCATACGCCTGGCAAAAAAACACGGCAAAAGGGTGCTGCTCAATCCCGCTCCCGCGGGGAAAATCCGGGAGGACCTGCTCAAAATGGCGGATATCCTCACCCCCAACCGGAGCGAATGCGAAGCCCTCACCGGGTTGCCGGCCGACACAGCGGATCAGGCGAAAGCCGCGGCGAAACATCTGCTCGACCTGGGAATCCCCTGCGTTGCGGTCACGCTCGGCAGCGAAGGGGCGGTGTTCGGGGCGAGCGGGCGTGTTTGGCACGAGCCTGCTTTCCCGGTAGAAGCCGTCGATACCACGGCGGCGGGCGACGCGTTTTCCGCCGCGCTCGCCGTGGCCGTCAGCGGCGGCCAATCCTTTGAGGCGGCGGCAGATTTCGCCCTCGCGGCGGCGGCCCTCACGGTGACCAAGAGAGGCGCACAGCGTTCGCTGCCCGCTGCGGGCGAGGTTGCTTCCTTTTTAACAAACATACCGGCCGGCCGTTAGAGGGCAGCGAGATGCTTGTCGACCATACGATTGAACCCGTTTATGACCGCCGCTCGAAGATACTCCTTCTCGGCTCGTTCCCGTCGCCGCTGTCAAGGCGGAACGGTTTTTATTACGGCAACCCTCAAAACCGCTTCTGGCAGGTTCTTTGCGCGGTTTTAAATGTTGATGTCCCCGGCACCAACGCCGAAAAGCGTGCGCTGCTGCTTCGCCGCGGTATCGCCCTGTGGGACGTCCTTGCCCGTTGCGACATCGACGGCGCCGGGGACGCGAGCATCCGCGCACCCGTGCCCAACGATATGGCTGCCGTTTTCAACACCGCGGATATCCGCGCTGTTTTTACCACGGGCTCGACGGCGTTTCGGCTTTACCAAAAGCACATTTTTCCTTCGACCGGCATGCGGGCCGTCGGACTGCCCTCGACGAGCCCCGCCAACCGCGGGCGCTGGCCGCTTGAAAAGCTGGTGGAGGCTTATCGGGTTATCCTCGCTTATCTCGATTAGGGGGCGCGGCCATGGCGCTTTGGAATCCCTGGCACGGGTGTGAAAAAATCAGCGAGGGCTGCCTGAACTGTTATGTCTACCGTATCGACACGCGTATTGAAAAAGACAGTTCCCGGGTGGAAAAGACACGGGCGTTCGGGCTGCCTGTTTCCAAAACGCGAAGCGGCGCGTACCGCGTGCCGGACGGGGAAACGGTCTACACCTGCCTATCCTCCGATTTTTTTATCGCGCAGGCCGACGCCTGGCGGCCTGAGGCATGGCGGATGATCAAGCAGCGTGAAAACCTGCATTTTGTCATCATCACCAAACGCATCGAACGTTTTGCCGTTGGCCTGCCCGCAGACTGGGGCGGCGGCTATCCGAATGTCGAGGTCTGCTGCACCGTGGAAAACCGGCTGCGCGCCGCGTCGCGGATGCCCCTTCTTTTGGCGGCGCCGCTGAAAAGGCGCTCTGTCATCTGCGAACCGCTGCTTGAGGCCGTCGACCTGTCGCCCTGGCTTTCGCCGGCTGTCGCCCGGGTAACGGCCGGGGGCGAATCGGGGCCGGGCGCGAGGGCCTGCGATTACGCCTGGGTGCTCGATTTGCGCAGGCAGTGCGCCGCTGCCGGCGTCGCGTTCCATTTCAAACAAACAGGCGCCCGCTTCGTCAAAGACGGGAAAACCTATTTCCTCTCAAGGCCCCAGCAGCTCTCGCAGGCGGCCAGGGCGGGCATCGACATCGCTCCGTGAAAGGCGATTTGGCCTTTCCGCCGCAAAAAAGAAGCTAAAATCAGCGTTTGACGGCGATATATATTGACGAATGCGAAAGTCAAGTATATTATCGTAAGTAAGTCGGCATATTGATAAAGGGGGATTTCGAATGTACTGCAAACATTGCGCGAACCCGCTCGACCCCGCCGCCGTCGTCTGTGTCAAATGCGGCGCGCCCAGAGGGCAGGGCGCGAACTTCTGCCAGAACTGCGCGGCCCCGTCCGTACCCGGCGCGGTGGTCTGCACCACTTGCGGCGCGGCGCTCTCCCAGCCCGTACAAGGGGTGCAGAAGTCTAAAATGGCCGCCGGTCTGCTCGGCATTTTTCTCGGCTCGCTGGGCGTCCACAATTTTTACCTCGGCTTTACCGGCAAGGCCGTCGCGCAGCTGCTGCTGACGCTCATCGGCGGCTGGCTGTTCGGACTGGGAGCCATTGCGGCTTCCATCTGGGGGCTTGTCGAGGGCATTCAGATCCTCACGGGATCCATCAAGGCGGATGCCAAAGGCGTGCCTTTGGCTGACTGATATCGGCCTGTATCCAAAACGATCTTTTACAATGACAAGGAGGGTATCAAATGTACTGCAAGCATTGCGGCAACCCGCTCGATCCCGCCGCCGTCGTCTGCGTCAAGTGCGGCGCTCCCAGAGGGCAGGGCGCGAATTTCTGCCAGAATTGCGCGGCGCCCAGCCAGCCCGGCGCGGTGGTCTGCACCACCTGCGGCGCGGCGCTCTCCCAGCCCGTCCAGGGCCCGCAGAAGTCTAAAATGGCCGCGGGTCTGCTCGGCATTTTCCTCGGCGCTTTCGGCGTCCACAATTTCTACCTCGGCTACACCGGCAAGGCTGTCGCCCAGCTACTTATTACCGTACTCAGCCTGGGCTTTTTGGCGGTTGTCTCGAGCATCTGGGGCTTAATCGAAGGCGTTATGATCCTCACCGGTTCCATCAAGACCGACGCCAAAGGCGTGCCTTTGAGCGACTGACCGGTCCGGCCTTTCCAAACGCTCTCTGCCTTGGCCGGGAGCGTTTGCTTTTATGCGTTAAAAGACCGCGGACGGTTGGCGCAGGGCGCGTACTCTTTTGCGGTTGACGGGGGTGCTTGCGGATGAATTTCGTGTTTCGGTTGCCGAGGGCAATCGCCGCGCTGCTTATGGCGGCCGTCATATCGCTCGGCTCGCTCATCAGGGCGCAGCTGCAGATGTATGAGCCGGTCAGCGCCGCTTCGGCGGCTGTCAGCGGGGAGGAGAAGGCCATGGCGTCGGAATGGTTCGGCCTGCATATCCTCGGCGTTCCGCGGGGAGAAAAAGCGCCTTTCAATTTCGCCTACGGCTGCAAAACCTTCAGAACTCACCGCGGCGAGTGGGACGTTTCGCTGGCAGGCTCGCGCGAAGAAGCGGAAAAAACAAGCGCCGTTATTCAAATGAAACAAAAAAACGGCAGCCTGCTTGTCACCTGCGAGGCGGTCCTTTATAAGAAATATCCCGTCTGCGAGTGGACGCTTTATTTCAAAAACGCTTCCGCCGAAGATACGGCTGTCCTGCGCCGCATCCGCGCCCTGGACGCCTCGTTTGATGTGGGCTCCGAGCAAAGCGAGCCCCGGCTGTATTACAGTAAGGGCGGCGTCAACACCGCCGACGCGTTCGAGCCGCTGACATGCGCTTTGCCCGAGGGTATTCCCCTTATGTTTGATCCCGGCGACGGCCGCTGCTCGAACGATTATATGCCTTTCTTCAACGTCAACGGCGGCGACGGCGGCCTGATCGCCGCCATCGGCTGGCCGGGCGTATGGCAGGCGGGTTTCACCCGCTCGGCGGACAACGGCGTCCGGGTCACCGTCGGGCAAAAAAGCATCCGCGGGGCTCTCAAACCGGGCGAAACCGTCCGGAGCCCTTTGGCCGCGGTGCTGTTTTACGAAGGCGGCGTGATGAAGGGGCAAAACGTGTTCCGCCGCTGGATCAACGCCTGCTATTATGTCAACAACCAGCGGCAGCTGCTGGCGGCGGGTTCCATCGAACACGACCTGATGCAGCACGCCACAACGGATAACCAGATTGCGACCCTCAACACCATTCTTGCGACAGGCAATCGAGTCGAGGCCTTCTGGATGGACGCCGGCTGGTATTCGGGTGGCGAAACCTGGTACAAGGGACGCGGCAGCTGGCGGCCCGACCCCGTCCGCTTTCCCCTGGGGCTCAAACCCCTGACCGACCTCGGCCATGCCGCGGGACTGAAGCATGTGCTCTGGTTCGAACCCGAAAGCGTCGACCCCGGCTCCGACTTGTACGACCGTGAGGAATACCTGCTGATTTTGCCGGGCAGGGAAACCCGGCTGTATAATTTTGCGTCTTCCGAAGCGGCCGCTTTCATGGCGCGGCTCATCGACGGCAAGATCAAGGAATTCGGACTGGATATCTACCGTCAGGACTGCAACATCAACCCGGCGGACTTCTGGAACGCCGGCGCCGAAGTCACCGGCGAAATGCGCGAGGGCTTCACCGAAAACTTTTATGTGACGAATTTCCTCGCGTTCTGGGACTATCTGCTCGAAAACAACCCCGGCCTCATCATCGACAACTGTGCATCGGGCGGCCGGCGGATCTGCCTGGAGACCGTCCGCCGCAGCGAAGTCCTCTGGCGCTGCGACTCCTGCCATGACGCGGTAGCCGAACAGTGCCATACCTACGGCCTCTCCTACTGGCTGCCGCTGCAGGGTACCGGCACGCTGATGCTCAAAGATTTAAGTAAAGCCGAAGCGCCCAACCGCGACCGTTATACCGATGTCTACGCGTTTCGCAGTTGCCTGTCCTCCACGCTGATTTTATCCTGGAACTTTTCAAGCTTTGCCTCCGACAGGGCAGCTTTTGACCTGTATGCGGACTATGTCGCGGAGTATATGGCTCTCAGGAAATATTTTACGCTCGACTACTATCCGCTGACGCCCGCGTCCACGTCCGCCGGCAGGAACCTCGCGATGCAGTTCAACGACCCTTCGGACGGTTCGGGCGTCGTGCTCGCCTTCCGCAGGGAAGACGCCTGCAAGCAGACTGTCACGGTCCGCCTCAACGGCCTCGAAGACGGAGCGGCGTATGCGGTCCGCGACGTCGACACGGGTGCCGAACAGGTGCTGTCCGGCGCGCTTCTGGCAAAAAAAGGCCTAACCGTCGGCATTCCGGAAAAGCCCGGCGCTGTAATTGTGCGCTATTCAAAAGTGCCTTGAAAGGCGGATCGACATGAAGATATTTGCCGAAAAAGGCATCGCCGAGACGGGTATGCTGCTGCCTTTCGGCGAATTTCGCCCGTTTTCCATGCTTGCCGCCGCGAAGCCTGCCCCCTTTGAAAAAGAGAAACTCATCCTCAACGCCGAGGAACGGCTCGCCGGGGAGTTCCGCATCCTGAAAGCGACCGACTATATGCGTTTCTTTCGCGACGGCAATAGGAGCGTGTATGAAGAGGTTTATTTCGACCGGCGCTCGGCGGTCTTCGACCTTTTGCTGGGCGAATGGGCGCAGGGCGAAGGCAGGTTTGCCGATAAACTCGCCGAAGGCGTCTGGCATATTCTGGAGGAAACGACCTGGGTTCTGCCGGCCCATATCAGGGACGGCGGCGAGCGCTGCCCTCTGACGCCGGAGTTCGGCGACAAGATACGTACCGTCGACCTGTTCTCCGCCGCCACCGCGGCGCTGCTGGGTTTTGTTTGCCATTTTGCCCGCGCTCGGCTTGACGCGGTGTCGCCCTTCATCTGCGAAAGAATCGAATATGAAACCGAGAGGCGCGTTCTACGGCCTTTCCTCGAGCGCGACGACCATCGCTGGATGGGCTTGGACGGCGGCAAAGTCAACAACTGGAATCCCTGGATTGTCTCCAATATCCTCACCTGCGCCGCCTTTTGCGTGCGCGGCGGCGGCCTGCGCGAAAAACTCGTCGGCAAGGCGCTTCGCGTACTCGACTGTTTTACCGACTCCTACCATCCCGACGGCGGCTGCGACGAGGGCCCGGTTTACTGGACGGCAGCCGGCGCCTCCTTTTTCGACGCGCTGGAAATCATCTATGACCTGACAGGCGGGAAAATCGACGTGTTCGGCGAGCCGCTTGTCCGCCGTATGGGCGAATACATCCTCAACGTCCACATCGCCGGCGACTGTTTCATCCCTTTCGCCGACGCCAGAACGCATCTTCAACTCGAATACGCGATGGTCGCCCGTTTCGGAAGACGCACGGGTTCCCGGCCGCTCGAGCAATTCGGGCGCAGCACCTACCGGCGCGCAAACGCGCCTCGGCAGAGCGCGAACCACCCATACCGGAGCGTAGCGAATCTGCTCGATATTCCCGAACCGGCCGAGCCGCCGCGGGAGGCGGAAAATATCTGGCTCGACGGCATCCAGGTCATGGCGCTTCGGCAAGCCGGGGGACTGTACCTCGCCGCCAAGGCGGGCCATAACGGCGAGAACCATAACCACAACGACGCCGGCAACTTTGTCGTTTATTTCGGGGAAGAGCCGCTGGTCATCGACGCCGGCGTCGAAACCTACCGCCGCCAGACGTTCGACGGGGCGAAACGCTACGAAATCTGGACCATGCGCTCCGCTTACCACAACCTTCCGGATATCAACGGCTTCGAACAGCGCCAGGGCGCCGAGTATGCCGCCCGGGCGGTGGCGTACGACGGGGCGGCGCGGTCCCTGAGCATGGAACTGCAGGGCGCTTATCCCGCCGAAGCGGGAATCGTCCGCTTTGTGCGCGTCGTGCGCATGAAAGACAGCTGCGCCGAAATCACCGACCGCCTGTCGCTGTCGAATCCCGGGGAGGTCGTTTTCAATATTCTGCTGTTGGGCAAACCCGAAGTTCTGCGCGCCGGAGAAGCGCTGCTCGGCGGCGGCCGCGTCTTACGGTATGACGAAACCCTTTCCGCGTGCGTTGAAAAGATTCCGCTGACAGACCCGAAACTGCGCGGCGATTTCGCCGCGGAGAATCTGTACCGTTTGCGGCTGAGCGCAAAGCAGGTGCGCGAAACCGTATTTGTCATGACCGTTGCCTGAACGGTTCGCGGGCCGCTTGAAACGAAAGCGCGGCGCATGGAAAGCGCCGCGCCGTTTTATACTTCGCCTCAATCGCGTTTTTTGAAGATGAACAGTTTGCTGAAAATATAATTGAGCGCGAGCACCAGCACGATGGCCGCGCCTTTTGCCACAATTTCACGGATACCCAGCAGGTTGAACAGCAACACGATGGTCGCCGTTTCCGCAAAAAGCGAGAAAAAACGGGCGCCGAGGAAGGCCGTGAGTTCTTTGAGTACAAGCTTCGGTTCCCGGCTGGTGCTGCCGAACACAAAATGCTTGTTCGTCACGAAAGAAAACGCCACCGCGAAAATCCAACTGACCACGTTCGCCGCGACGACGCGCAGCGACCGCGAAAGGCTCGGCATTTTTTCAAGCCAGGGATGCCGCTCGAGGAGCCCGGCAATGCCGGCGGAATCCCCCGAAAGCCAGCCGGTCTTATCCAGCAGTAGAATAAACAGCCAGAAAACGATGAAACTGATGGCGGTTGTCAGCGCGCCGAAAAAGACGTAGGAGATCATCTCACGGTTGAAGACTTTGCCGAAAACTCTATGGGTGTTCAGCCTGCGGTATAGCGTGTTTTTCTCGACAATCAGCCAGAGTTTATTCAAATGCTCTCCCGGTTCCGGCTCAAAGCCTGATGTCGGCAACGGCGCCCAGCAGCGCTGAGTTCGCGTCGAGCAGGGGTTTGACCTGCTCCCGGATGAATTCCAGCGTCTGCTGTTGAGCGCGTCCGGTGTAGAGGGCCGGGTCAAGCAGTTTTTCCAAGTCTTCCGCATTCAGCGAAAAATCGGGGTCGGCGGCAATGCGCTCGAGCATATCGTTTTCCCCGCCGAGTTCTTTGACCGTTTTGCCGGCTTCCATGGCGTGCCGGCGGATTTTTTCGTGCAGCGCCTGGCGGTCGCCGCCGCGCTTGACCGCTTCCATGAGGATGTTTTCCGTCGCCATGAAGGGCAGCTCCGCGCGCAGGTGCTTTTCAATCATTTTCGGATAGACCACGAGCCCGTCTGCGATGTTAAGGTAGAGCTCGAGCACCGCGTCGGCGGCCAGGAAAGCCTCCGATACGCTGATGCGTTTGTTGGCGGAGTCGTCCAGTGTGCGCTCGAACCACTGCGCGGCTGCCGTCATGCAGGGATTGAGCGTGTCGGTGATGATATACCGCGCCAGCGACGCCATGCGTTCGCTTCTCATCGGGTTGCGTTTGTACGCCATGGCCGAGGAACCGACCTGGTCTTTTTCAAAAGGTTCCTCCACCTCCTTGAAGTGCTGCATCAGCCGCAGATCGTTGGAGAATTTGCCGGCCGACTGCGCGATGGAGCACAGCACATACAGCACCTGCGCGTCGAGTTTGCGCGGGTAGGTCTGGCCGGTCACGGGGAAACACTCCGAAAAACCCATTTTTTCGGCAATCTTCTCTTCCAGCTGTTTGACTTTTTCATCGTCGCCGTCGAAAAGCGCCAAAAAACTTGCCTGCGTGCCCGTGGTCCCTTTGGAGCCCAGCAGTTTCATCTGCGTCAGCTGGAACTCGAGCGCAGCGGCGTCCATCATCAAGTCTTCGATCCACAACGCCGCGCGTTTGCCCAGGGTCGTCGGCTGGGCCGGCTGCAGGTGCGTGTAGGCCAGGCAGGGCAAAGCGCTGTATTCGACGGCGAATTTTGACAGTACGTCGATGAGGCTGAGCAGCTTTTTCCGGATGAGCTGCAGCGCCCGCGTCATGATAATGATATCCGTGTTGTCGCCCACATAGCAGGAGGTCGCGCCTAGGTGGATAATCGGTTTCGCTTTCGGGCACTGCTCCCCATAGGCGAAAATATGCGCCATCACATCATGGCGCACCTGCCGTTCGCGTTCTTCGGCCGTTTCGTAGTTGATGTTGTCAGCGTTGGCCTTCATCTCGGCGATCTGTTCTGCGGTGATGTCCAGGCCGAGTTCCGCCTGGCTTTCGGCCAGCGCGATCCACAGCCGCCGCCAGGTGGTGAACTTGAAATCGGGCGAAAACAGGTATTGCATTTCCTGGCTCGCGTACCGGGAAGCAAAAGGGCTTTCATAGGTGTTTTTCATGGCGCGTCTCCGTTCTTTGCATTCTCGCGGTCCTTGAGTACGGGCAAAACCCAAATTGCCAAATCGGCATATTTCATTCGCAACATTATTATTATAGTGTCCGCCCGGACGCAGTGTCAAGCCGGACGTCGGCGCCGAATACAGACGGCGCCGTATGAAAAAGCAGGGTTTTATGGTAGAATATTCCAAACATCCGGACAGGAGGCGGAAACGATCGGCGCCGAAACCGGCTCTCCCGCGCAGGCGAAACAGCCGAGAATCATCCTGCTCGACGAATTGCGCGGCTTTGCCGTGCTGCTGATGATTTTTTACCACGGCTTCTATGTCGCCTACGCGGCTTTTGATTTCTCCATCGGAAAGGTCCTGTTCGACTTTTTCACGCCCGTCGAGCCTTTTTTCGCCGGGCTTTTTATCGTTATTTCCGGTATTTCTTCGCGGCTGTCGCGCAGCAACGCCAAAAGGGGGCTCAAGCTGCTCGGCGTCGCGCTTGCCGTCACACTGGTAACGGCGGTGCTGCTCCCGCTGGCGGGCGCCGGCGGTTTCGGCATCTATTTCGGCATTCTTCATTTCCTGGCGCTGTCGATGCTGGCTTTCGCGGCGTTGAGACCCCTGCTGGATAAAATCAAGCCAGCCTGGGGCGCAGCCGCCAGTTTCGCGCTGTATTTTCTCACCAGGGGGCTGACAGCCGGCTGGCTGGGCCCGAACATCAGCGGTTTTCTCAAGTTCAGCCTGCCCGCGCGCCTGTATGAAATTCCCTGGCTGTTCCCTCTGGGCGTCTGCACGAGCTCATTTTCATCGGCCGATTATTTTCCGCTGATTCCCTGGTTTTTTATTTTTGCTGCGGGTACCTTCCTGGGCGCCGCGCTCAAACAGGGCAAAGTGCCCGGGTCGGCATACCGCCGCAGGGTACCGCCTTTGGCCTTTCTGGGCCGTCACGCTCTGGCGGTCTATATCGCCCATGTGCCCGCGGTCGCCGCCGTTCTGGCTCTTGTGACACTCCTGCTTCGCCTGCGTTGAGCGCCTTGCATTGATTGTCCGGCTGCCCAAAAAAATGGCAGGCATGCACCAAATTGTGGTATAATTGCGTAAAATATGCTAATATTTGTCTATATATGGTAGACAGGAGTTCCCGGCCGGACGGCAGAACGCCGCCGCGCCGCGGACAAAGCCAGCCAAAAACGGAGGCCGGACACATGCAAAACCCGCAAGAGCTCATCATCGGCAGGAATCCCGTGTCCGAAGCGCTCAAAAGCGGCAGGCCCGTCGATTGTCTGTATATTGCCAAAGGCAACAGGAACGGTTTGCTGGAAGCTCTCGCCGCAAAAGGCCGCGAGAGCGGCGTTACCGTCAAATATGTCGATATCAAAAAACTGGATTTCATGTGCGGCCACGGCAACCACCAGGGCGTGGCCGCCGCGGCGGCCGTCCGTGAATACGCGAGCCTCGACGATTTATTCGCTCTTGCCGAGAGCAGAGGCGAGGCGCCCTTGCTGGTCATCTGCGATGAAATCGAGGACCCCCACAACCTCGGTTCCGTCATCCGCTGCGCGGATGCGGCCGGCGCGCACGGCGTCATTATTCCTGAGAGGCGTTCCGCCACGCTGACTTATGCCGCGGGCAAAGCCTCGGCGGGAGCGGTCGAATATGTGCCTGTCGCCAAAGTGAAGAATCTTGTCGCCTGCATCGGGGAGCTCAAGGAGCGCGGCGTCTGGATTTTCGGCGCGGATACAAGCGGCAGAAACTGGTTCGAACACGACTTCACGGGCCCTTGCGCGCTCGTCATCGGGTCGGAAGGCAAAGGCCTCGGCCGGCTTGTCCGGGAAAAATGCGATTTTCTGGTTTCGCTGCCGATGAAGGGCAGAATCGATTCGCTCAACGCCTCTGTTGCCGCGGGCATCATACTATACGAAGCCGCCAGGCAGCGGCTGTGAAAGGAGGGATTTTCGGCTATGGTTTCTGACCCCGGCGGTACCCCGGGAAGCGGGAGCTCCGCCTCCGGCGGTCCGGGTTCGCCTCCTGACGGCAAAAAAAAGTGGTCCATCGCGGACATCGACCGCTTGCTGGCCGAAACCTCCAAAACGGGCGCCCGGCCCGAAGAGCCCGATGCTGTTGCGGACCTTGACGAATACAGCGGCGCTTTTACGTCTTCTTTCGGCCCTTATACCGCCGCGCCGGCCGGACCGGCGGCTGACGCCGTTCCCGCAGAGGAGCCTTCCGCCCCGCCGCCGGCAGACGCGCCGGTTTCCGGCGAATACAGCGGCTTTTTCGTTTCCGCTTTTGATTCGTATACCCCTTTGCAAAGCGATGCGGCACCCGACAGCGTATCCGGGTCTCAATCCGGCCCTCTCCCGGCCGGCGCAGTGCCGCCGCCGGACGATTTGCCGCAAAGCTTCGACGCAGCCGTCCCGGCCGGCGGGCCGCCGTCTTTCGAGTTGACCATCGAGGCGATAGACGCCATGCTGCGCGAATTCGAAATACCCGAACCGTTCGGCAAACCCTATCAGCCGGCCGAAGTTTCCCCTGCCGTGGAGGACGATCCCTCCGTCGGCGAACCGGCGCAGCCTCAGGCTGCGATTCATCCGGACGATGACGGCGCTGTTGCGGCCGGTGAAGCGCCGGCGGCAGCGGAACCTGAGCAAGAAGCGTATTCGCCTCCCCGCTACGCGGCGGTGGAAGACGAATCCGAAACTTCCTCCGGAATGGAAGATGCTTCTCCGCTGTTCGTTATATCAACGCCGGATCCGGAGGATGACAGCGCGGCGCCGGCCGGCGAAACGCGCAGAGAAGATGCCACGCCTTTCGATAAATATCCCTCCGTATCGCTGCCCGGCTATCCCGCCCCGGACATCACGGAGGAAAAACTGCGCAAAATGACCCTGACCGCGCGTATCCGGGCTTTTTCCGCGGTGCGTGAGGAGGATATGGAAGGCGGCGGTTCAGACGAAACCCCCGCGCCGCCTCCTGAACCCCCGGTTCCAGAACAACCTTCACCGGACGACGGGCAGGAACCGGTAAAAGTTCGGCGGATTTCCCTGACGTCCGATTTCAGCGGCGGCATGGAGTCCGACGACCTCCGGCGCCGATTCATGGGCGCCGGCAAAATTGAGAGGACCTTCGGCGGCGAAACGGCAGACAGCGGCGAGCCGATTGAAAAACCGGGCGTCATCGTCAAAAAGGCGGGCCCGCCCGCGACGGGGGACCTGATGCCGATGCCGAAGGTGATCCCCGCGGAAGAAATGCTGCACACCATCGCCGCCGAACGCGAGAGGACCAGAATCGCCGAACGTTCCCAGCCGCCTCCCGCCGTTGACGAGAATCCCGAAAATATCGAAGGCCAGATTGTTCTCGAAGGGTTCGAGCAGGGCCAGCCTTCCGAAAACGTTACTGAAGACCTTGTTGAAAAACAACTTGTCGCCAAACGCCGTGAAAAGGCGAAGAAATTCACGCTTGTCGGCGTGCCCGACGCGGCCCCCGACGCGGTCGCGCCGCTGCCTCTCGATTTGCCCGACGGCGAACCGGAACAGGCGGACCGGCAGCGCAAAGCCGGCAAACGCCGCCTGGAATACCGTTTCCCCGAGCAGCGCAACCGCATCGCCTCGCTGCTGAACGCGTCCCGGCAGAAAGCAACCGTCCGCCTGGCGGGGCTGCTGTATATCGAACTGCTGGCTCTGCTGCTGTTTGTCCTGCCGGAACTGCTCGAGAGGTTCTCCATCCAAAGCACTTTGCTTACGCAGGGGAGCAGGGGATATTTCGCGCTGAACTTCCTGCTGCTGCTGCTGGCATCGGCCTTCAACGCGCCGACGCTGGTCTCCGGCTTCGCGTCACTGGCGCGGCTGAAACCGAACACAGACGCTCTTCCCGCGCTGGCTGTCGCCGTTTGCGCCCTGCATACGGTTGCAGGTTTTTCGCTGTTCCCCGGGCGCGGCGCGGCGGTCTATTGCGCCGCGGCGATTTTCGCGCTGATAGCCGCCGCCTATGCGCGGCGAGCCGCCGCGATTTCCAACGCCGGCAATTTCAGGCTGTGTGCTTTCGATATTGCCGACTCCCTGCACGGCTTGCAGGACATTGACGACGACAACGACAGTTTCGAGGCGGGCAAAAGCATTCTGATGGACAAGCCGGAAATCCTGTATGCCTGCGCGATGAACTTTCCCGCCGGTTTCTTCGAGCACGCCAAGGCGAACGAAGGCATTTCGGCCGGCATCAACCGCGTCTTTGTGCCGTTGATCGCGTTTGCGTCGCTGGCGGCGGGCGCGGCGGCCGGGATTTTGACCAAAAGCGTCCAGAACGGTTTCGCGGTCTTCAGCGGCGCGCTGTGCGCGGGCGCCCCCGTATTCGCGGGCGCCTATCTGATGTCCACCGTGGTCCGCGCCAACCGCAAGCTCAACCCCGACGAGGTCATGATAGCCGGCCGCAGGGCGGCGGCGCAGTACAGCGGCTGCGATGCCGTCGTGATTGATTCCGCGGGCCTTTTCGACCCCTACCGCTGTGAAATGTTCGGTGTCAAGGACTATAAAAACGTCCGTATCGACGACATTCTCCTGTATTCCGCCGCCGTGGTCATCAAAGCGGGCGGCCCCCTGGCGGAAGCATTCACCAAAGTCATCGGCGGGACGAAAGATATTCTTCCGCCCGTCAAAAACCTGCATTACGAAGACCGGCTGGGACTGACGTGCCTTATCTATAACCAGACGGTGCTTTTCGGCAACCGGCAGCTTTTAAGCAACCATAACGTCGAGGTGCCCGTCAAAGCCGAGGAGGACCGTTATCTCAGAGACGGAAGGAAAGTCGTCTACCTCGCCGTCGAAAACAAACTCGCCGCGATGTTTGTCATCGGTTACGCGCCGGACGCGCGCATCGCGCCCTATATCAAAACATTGCAGAAGCAGGGCGTTAAACTGCTTGTGCGCACCTGGGATTCCAACATCACCGAGGAACTCATTACCGACTTCTTCTCGCTGAAAACCGGCAGCGTGAAAATTCTCAGCGCGGGAGCCGGCAGAATCTTTATGCGTTATAAAAACCGCGTCAGGCACCAGGCCCCGGCCACCGTCGTCCATGGCGGCAGCCTCTTGTCGACGCTTCGCGCGGTATGCTCCTGTATCGGGCTGGATTTTGTCATCCGCTTCGGCGAGGCGCTGCAGGTCATCCTTGCGGCCGCCGGTTTCACCGCCTATACCGTTTTCGCGCTGATGCCTTCGCGGGGCATTCCCGGCGTGATAACGGTGCTGCTTTTCCAAGCCTTCTGCGCCCTGCTGCTCCTGCTGGCGGGCCGGCTGAAAAAAACCGCTTAGCTGTTCCCGCTGCCTGACGGTTTTCGGAGGGTCCCTTTGAAGCGCTTCCTCTCTGTCGATTTTGACTATTTCCCCGCCTGCAGCTCTTCGCAGCGCGGGGCTCTTTTTCCGCGCTGCGGTGAAGAGGAGCAAGACGCGCGCATCCTTGCCGCCTGGCGGGAGGTCTATGCTCTACATCCGGCCGAGCTGCCCGCTGTCGGTGTCATACCCGCGTATTATCGTTTCCTGGGCCTGTTCGCTGACTGCCGCTGCGAGGCGTCCGTTGCGGAAAGCCATGCGAATCTGGTTCCCGTTATCCTTGAAAGGACCGGACCCGGAGAGGTTTTCGAGGTGCGCAATGTCGACTTCCACCACGACCGCTACTGCCTGCGCGCCCCGGGGCGGCGCTACAGCTGCGCCAACTGGGCCGCCGAACTTGAACTTGAAAGGCCCGGTATGCGTTATCTTTGGACTGCCCGGGAGGATTCCGAAACCGCCCTGCTCGGCGGCGGCAGCGTAGAACCCGCCCCGGACGATACGGAAATCTTGAAACAAACGTATGATTTCATTTTCCTGTGCAGAAGCGGCAACTGGAGCCCGCCGCACCTCGACACGCACTTTGCGCTGCTCGCGCGCGCACTCGGCCGCGGCGCGGCTTATCCGCGTGAGCGCGTCGGCTTTCCGCCGCCGGCAAACCGCTTGTGAATACTGCCGGACAGCGGCGCCTGTGCGCCGATACGGACGCAATAAAGGGTTTCCGCAAATACCGGGTCGCTTGACAGCATGGGTCTTCAAATAGTAATATAATTATGCTCACGAAAAGTGATTCAAATGAATAAGAAAAGAGGTTATTCAGTGGAAAAACAGTTGAAAACAATCACCAAGTTGCTGACCGTCGCGATGGTCCTGCTGCTGGTGGTGTCCGTGACGTCCGTGTTCGGCCTTTTCAAACAGGCGCCGGCAGCGGAACCCGCCACCACCACCGAAGCGACCAGCGAGGAAACCACCCTCGAAGAAACGACCGTTGAAGGCGAAACCACGGCGCAGGTTGAAACGACCGTCGAAGGAGAAACCACCCTCGAAGAAACCACCGTTGAGGGACAAACCACCCTTCCTCCCGCGACGACCAAGCCCGGCACCACCCAGACCACCACCAAACCCCAGGGGATTACCTTCCCCATCAACGGCTCCATGTCCAAGGTCATTGAGTTTTACAACCAATACGCCAACGCCATGAAGACCTATAAAGGGAAGGTCACCGTCACCAAAAAAGACGGAACGACCTCGACCATCCAGTCCATCACCGGCGGCAGCGTTGTCAAGAACATCGCGCTCGATCTGCTGCCGAACGATTACACGGAAAAGCCTACTTATACCTTTGTCAACGGCAAATCCACCAAAGACAACAAAGACCTGAGCAAATGGCTCCCGCGCGGCGATTATGCGAAGATGAGCGAATTGAGCCCCACGGGCACCAACGGCGTCAAGTCCGCCACCTGCGTCGCCAACGGCAGCGGCTGCAAGGTGACCATCGTGATGAACGATGATAAAACCTCAGGCGCCAACGCTCTGAGAGACAAACCGAAATACGTTTCCAAGTGTATGGATACGCTCGATCTCGGCCCCGAAGACCTTGAGCCTTTTACCCTTCAGGACGCGAACGTCAATTATACCGGCTGCAAGATCGAAGCGGTCTTCAACGCGCAGGGTCTGCTGACCAAACTCGACATTACCACCCCGGCGAACATCACCGGCAAGCTGAAGTACAGCCTCATCGGCATCAACGCCGACGTTACCGGTACTTACAGAGGCAACTACACGTTCGCTTATTGATTCTCTGTTTCAACTTAAACGTTCCCGGCTCTGAAAAAGCCGGGGGCGTTTTTTTAGCAGATGCGGCCGAATCCCCGCGGGCAGACATTGACAAGACCCCCCGAATTCGTTACGATGAACGGGTTGAAACTCTTGGTTAAATACACCGTCCGGCTTAAATAAGGAGACCGATTGCCATGCTGATGAAAACAAAAAAGATCGCGGCCCTTTTGCTGACATTTGCCTTTCTGCTGCTCTTTGCGGCTTGCGGCGACAAACCTCAGCAAA
>JAKJCA010000009.1 GCA_022706685.1 Bacillota bacterium | reverse complement strand
CCCGCCACATCGAAAAAGCTCAGGTCCTGCGGCATCGATACCATCGGGGACATTGCGGCTGCGCCGCCCGACTATCTGCACCTGCTTTTCGGCAAAATGGGCTATGTGCTTTTCCGTTTTGCCAACGGCCTCGACAACGAACCCGTCGCCCCCGCGGGCAGCGCGCCGGTCATCAAATCCATCGGCAACAGTTCGACCGCCCCGCGGGACCTCGAAAACGACGGAGACGTCAAAATCATGATGATGGTCCTCGCCGAAAGCGTCGGCAGGCGTATGCGCGAGCAGGGATTCCGCTGTTCGACGGTGAGCATATCCTTCCGCGACAATCTTCTCAACGGCACCGTCAGGCAGCGTAAACTCGAACGTTTTACCTCCGATTCGGACGAGATTGCCCGCGCGGGCATGGAACTGTTCCGCGGCAGCTGGGATTGGCATCTTCCGCTCAGGAGCGTGGGCATCAGCTGCAGCGGCTTTGAACACGAGAGCGGCCCTTTTCAACTGGACCTGTTCGACGACGGCGAAAGGCGGCTCCGGCGCGAGCGGCTCGAAAAAACGGTCGATTCCCTCAAGGCCCGTTTCGGCAACGCCTGTATCCAGCGGGCCGCCCTCCTCGGCGACAAAAAACTTTCCGGGTTTAACCCGTACAACGACCACGTGATTCATCCGGTCGCGTATTTCAAACCCTGAACGGAAGGGGATAAGAGGCTTTGAGCAGCAAGGTGTTTGTCGACGTCCTTGTCCGGCAGGACAAATACGGGCGCACCACCCCGCTTTCGATTACGTGGAAAGACGGGCGCACCTATGAAATCGACCGGATCCAGCAGGTCTGCAAAGCGGCCTCCCTCAAAGCGGGAGGAGCCGGCATCCGCTATACCTGCCTGATCCGGCAGAAACAGACCTATTTGTTCAATGATGACGGCAAGTGGTTTGTCGAGGCGAAAGATTAACTCCTGCCACAGGGGAGTAAACCTTCCGCCAGCGCGAGCGCGGCCGTCTCGTACAGCCGATGCGCCGCCTCGATTTTTTCCTTTGTCCAGGGCCTCAGTTCCCCCGGCCCAAAAGGCAGCGCGCGCCTGTCCGCGCAGGCCTCCAATGCCATGAGCGCCTCGGCGGCGCACGCTTTCTCCGGGCTGCCCGGCTGTGTTTCAAGCTCTTCATAAAGCCGCAGGCAGCGCTTGTGAACCCGGCTGAGCTCGGCGTCTGAAAACGGGAGGTCCCTGCGCGGCCGGAACGCCGGCTTTTCGGGCGGGCAGCCGGCGCAGCTGCCGGGCGCGGATTCCCCGCATGAAAAATAGATATGGGCCCGCTCGGGGAGAGCGTCGTAATCCAGCGTGATTTTGCCCCGGAAGCGTCCGCCGGCTTTTTTGCCGTTGATGAATACGGCCTTGATTTCCCCGCGGTTTTCGGCCGAAAGAAAGAGGCGCCTGCTTCCCCAGTAAACCGGTTCGCGCTGGGTATAAAAGGCAATCCCGTCCGGGATGTGGGGGCGCAGCATCAACCCGCCGGCGGTATATTCGTATTCGAACAGCCCGCGGATTGTCGCCGCCGGTATCGCGAAGTTGTCCACCATCACCGAAACGGGCGAAACGCCTTTGCGGTCCGACCAGGGATTGAAGGTGTTTTCGCCCCGCTGGCTGAACGGCGCGTCCATGCGGTATTCCCTGGCCCACTTCATCGCGAGGGAGGCCGAACGCAAGACGTCGCCAAAACGGCCGAGCCGGTAATAACCTAAAATGGCCCGGCCCTCGACCGTTGCCCAGCAGCCGCCGTTGACCCAGTCCCCGAACCGGAAAAACCCTTCGTGCTCTTTGCCCGCGTAGCGGACATAGGTGTCGTCAAGTTCCGGATAGTTTGTCAGCAGGAAGCCGAAGGGGCGGATGCCCTCCACCTCGCTGATTTTGCGGTAAATACCCTCCGCGGCCTGCCTGTCGGGCACGCCGAAAGCCATCGCGTCCGCATTGACGACCCCTTCGAGGTAGCCGAAACGCCCGGCGCCGTAAACACCGTGGAGCGTACCGTCCCGGTCCGCCGATTTGGCAAAATAACCCTCCGGCGCCATCAGAGCGCGAAGGGCGCCGTCGTTTCTTTTCAACCGTTCCATGCAAAGTGCCCGCCCCTGCGTATCTCCGCACAGCAGGTAAAGGTCGGCCATACGCCTGAGCGCGGCCGTGTAGGTGACGGCAATGCCGGCGGGATAGCCCTTTTCGGGTTTGCCGCTCCTGCCAGGCGCGCCGCCGTAACTGGGCGCAAGCAGGTTGCTCGCCGGTCCCGCGAGAAAGAGCCCGTTGCCGGGGTCGCGGATGCTTTCGACAAAATCGCAGGACCGTTTCATCAAAGGCAGGTAGCGCAGCGTTTTTTCACGGTCGCGCTGCCTGAGCAATATTTCCGACTGCATCACGACGCCCGCGGCGGCGGCCTCGTAAAACCAGTCGTGCAAAGCAATATCTCCGTCGCCCTGCTTATAGATAATTCCCTGCCCGAAAGCCACACAATCGCCCAGACTGCCGTCGGGGGCGACGAGTTTCATCAACGGCGAATCACCCTTGCGCGGAGTGTCGGCACCCCGCCTTTTCCCGTCGCCGATTCTGTCCCAAAAAAGGTCGAGCGAGCGCTGCAGGACCTCCAGCCAGAGCGGAGTGAGGAAAGGTACTGCGCCGTATGCGAAGCCGTAACTGTTTTGTATCCACCACCCGTTCCAGAAAAATCCTTCACGGAACGTATCGGTCGCCTGATGATAAATCATCGAAATATTCGGAAGGTCCGCCGCGGGGCGCATCATCCTCCACGAATCGTCAATCAGTCGCAGAAAAGCCGCATCCCCGTTCCCGCCGCAGCAAACGCCCGTGAAGGTTTCCGGATTCATAGTCCTGCCTCTTTTTCAAGCGATATCGGGCTGCCGTTCTTCAATCGCGCGCCTCCCTGCGGAAACAGGGGATTGGGCACGCGGCGGCATCGCGTATATTTTACAACCCGTATGGTTTATGTTATATTAATTATTAATAAAAAACAACGAATTCAGGGATTCGGGAGTGCGAAATGGCCAAAGAACAGACTCTGCGGCAAAAGGCGACCAGTTCATTCCGGTATGCTGTCGGCATGTTCGGCACGTCGATACCGATCAACATGTTCAAGACCTACGCGCTGGCCTTTTATGTGGACATGCTTGGCCTGGCCGCAAAAAAGTACTCCAAAGTAATCTTTATTTATACCTTTGTCGACGCGCTTGACAACCCCGTTTACGGGTTTCTCTCCGACAGGACAAGGACCCCGTGGGGCAGGAGGCGGCCCTGGCTGGTCATCGGCACGCCGCTGCTGATTCTTTTCTTCGTCCTTTTTTACAGCGTCCCGGCATCGGTCAGCGGGCCGGCAGCCCTCGGCAACGATACCCCTTTGTTCGTTTACATGCTGCTGACCTATATTCTGACCGGCACGCTCGATTCGCTCATCAACGCCAATTACGGCGCGCTGTTTCCGGAGTTGTTCCCGGTCGATACCGTCAGGGCCAAGACCAATGCGATGCGCCAGGCTTTTCAACTGGTTGCAATGGTCATCAGCATCGGGCTGACGCCTCTTATCACCAAGCAAATCGGCTACCGGAACACAGCGTTTATTTACGGCGCGCTCGCTTTGACGGTCATCTTATACTGCACCTTCGGCTGTCACGAAAACCTCGCGCTTGTCCATTCCGAAAAGCCGCAGTTCGTTGCGAGCATCAAAGCCCTGTTCACCAACCCGAAGTTCTGGATTTTCGGCCTGGCCAACGCATTCTATTCGGCCGCGGGCTCGATTATCATGCAGGTCTTCCCGCTTTTTGTCAAATACGCCCTCAGGCTCGATTCCGGTAAAACCACCATCCTGATGGGTTGCGTGTTCGGCTCGACGATTTTAAGTATCGCCGGTTGGTCCGCTTTAGCCAAAAAGCGCAAAATGACCTCGCTGTGGAAAACGGCGATGGCGATGTTCGGTTTCAGTTTTATCCCGATGTATTTTGTCGGCGGACTGGGGGGCGCGGTCGCGGTCAGCGCGCTGCTGGGAATCTGCTACGGGGGCGTTCTCGCCACCAACGATGTCATTGCGGCGAAAATTATGGACGAGGACACCGCGAAATACGGTCTGCGCAGGGAAGGCATCTATTCGAGCGCCATGGGATTTATGAACCGTCTCAACGGCTTGTTTGTCAGTCTCGCGGTTTATTCGGCTTCACATTTTTTCGGTTATATCAGCGGCAACGAACCCGGGCCGAACCCTGCCGGCGCTTCCCGTTTTCTGATGGTAATCTGCTCGATTATCGCTTTGGCCGTCGGCAGCGCTTTCGCGATGTTCGTCCGTTTTCGTGAGCATCAACAGGCGGGGGAAGAGAAGGTGCAGGCCTTGTGAGCCGGCCGGGCGGCAAATATCTGATTGTCAACGCCGACGACTACGGCGTATGCGGCGCGACCAACCGCGCGGTGGAAGAACTGTTCGACGCCGGCCTGCTGTCTTCCGCGTCGCTGATGGCGGTGGCGCCCGGAGCCGAACAGGCGGCGCGGGTTTCCGGCCGAAAAGGTTACCCGGTCGGCATTCACCTGACCATCAATTCCGACTCCGCCGAAAATCTCTGGCACAGCCTCACCGCGGCGCCGTCCCTCGGAGGGGGAGCGGGTCTTCCAGCGAAAATGTCCGTTCTCGCCTTGAAAGCGCGCTCGGCCGATGTATCGGCCGAAATCGAGGCGCAATACCGTTTTTTATGCGACAGCGGGTGCGTCCCCGACCATGCCGACAATCATTGCGCGACACTCTACGGAGTCAACGGCAGGCTGTTTTTTATCAATGCGTTCGATTTCTGCGCCGCGCATCATTTACCTTTCCGTTTCCCGAAAAATCCCGGCTTTATCGAACGCCAGCTCGGCAGAAAATTACCGGGGATCGGTTTTCTTCACGGGCAAGTGCTTGCGGCCGCGCGGCGCAGGGGCGTTCTGCTTCTGGACGATATGATATCAAACCCCTGTTCGATTCGAATCATCGGCAACTATGAAAGTTTGCGCGGTTACTACCTTGACGCGCTGAACAATATCGGCGAGGGGATTACGGAACTATTCTTCCATCCCTCCTATCCTGCGGGCGAAGCGCCTTCTGAGGAAAACGACGAATGGCGCAAGAGGGAACTGGAACTGCGTTTTCTCCAAAGCGGCGATTTGCATGCGGCGGCAGCCGGCGGCGGCATCAAAATCGTTTCCTGGGCGCAGGCGTTCGGAAACGGCGGAAAATAAATCATCAGAAAGAGAGCGAGCGGATGAAAACCATTATTGTTTACTACTCCTTTTCCGGCAAAACAAAAAAATACGCGCATGAACTCGCCGCGAAAGAGAATGCCGACGTGTTCAGTCTGAAAGCGGAAAAGCCAAGAACGGTGCTCGGCGCGTTTCTCGTCGGGGCTCCCGCCGCCATGCGCAGGAAAAGCGCGCGCATCGGCACCCTCGGCTTCGGTTTTGAAGAATATGACAAAATCATCCTTGCGGCGCCTATCTGGGCCGGTTACCCCGCGCCGGCGTTCAACAGCGCCGTACAGTTGCTGCCGGCGGGGAAACAGGTGGAACTTCACTTTACCTCGGGAAGCGGCGACTCGTCGAAAAGCGCGCAGGGGACGAAGGATTTGATTGCCGGCAGGGGCTGCGAACTGCTCGCCTATATCGATGTCAAACTGTAAGGTAAAATGCGCTCTTGCATACGGTGCGGTTCTTTAAATGAAAAATTTTAGCAGGACAATTGTTTTTCATTCCGGGATGGAAGGTTACGCCTTTTTCAGGATACCGGTTTTAACCGTCGCGGCAGGCGGCCGTCTGCTTGCTTTTTGCGAAGGGCGCAGGCATTCCCGCTCCGACTCGGGCAGTATCGACATCGTGCTCCGCAGCAGCGCGGACGGCGGAAAGTCATGGAGCCCGATGAGGGTCGCCGTCAAAGGCGGTGAAAACACCTGCGGAAATCCCTGTCCGCTGATTGAACCGCAAAGCGGCAGAATCTGTTTGATTTTTACCTCCAACCGCGGCTGTGACTGTGAACGCGACATTATGTCCGGAAAAGCGCCGCCCAGAAAGGTGTACCGCACCTTCAGCGAGAACGAAGGAATATCCTGGACCGACCCGGACGATATCAGCATGCAGGTGCGCCGGGACGATTGGACATGGTACGCTACCGGACCCTGCCACGGCCTGCGGCTTTCAAACGGCCGCTATATTGTACCCTGCAACCATGGCGTTCTCGGCCAGGAGAAGACAAGGTCGCACATCATCTACAGCGACGACAACGGCGAAAACTGGTCGATCGGCGCCGAATGCGTGCCGGGTACCAACGAAGCGGCCGCGGCTGAAACGAGCAGGGGCATCTACCTCAACATGCGCAATACATTCCGGCAGAGAAAGCGCGCGGCCGCCTACAGTGTTGACGCCGGGGAGTCGCTGCGGGAGTGTTTTCTCGCGCCCGAACTGCCCGACCCCTATTGCCAGGGCAGCGTGCTGTCCGCCGGCAGGCATCTTTTTTTTACCAACGCCGCGTCGAAAACACGCAGAAAAAACCTCACCCTGCGATACAGCGCGGACGCGGGCTTGACCTGGAACCGCGGTCTGAAAGTGTGCGGCGCAATGAGCGCGTACAGCGACATTGCCGTCGGCGGCGGCCTTATCCATGTCCTTTATGAAAGCCGGGTCAAAGAAAAGTATGATACGATATGGCTGGCTTCGATAAGCATGAACGATTATTTCAATAGGGTTTCACAAAATACAGAATAATGAACGGAGACACATCGATGAAAAAACTGTCCGGCGTATTCCCGGCGCTGCCGACGCCCTTCGACGCCGAAGGCAAAGTCAACGCCAAAGCGCTCGAGGCGCTTGTCAAACGCAATATGCTCAAGGGTGTCGACGGCTTTTATGTCTGCGGCAGCACGGGGGAGTCGCTGCTGTTGAGCAAAGAAGAGAGGAAGTACGTCCTCGATATCGTCGCGGATACCGTCGGCGGCGCGAAACCCCTCATCTGCCACATCGGCTGCCTGTCGACCGCGGACGCCGTCGAACTGGCGAGGCATGCTGAAAACAAGGTGGCGGCGGTTTCCTCTATCCCGCCGATTTATTTCAAGTATTCTTACGACGAAATCAAGGGCTACTACTACGACCTGGCCGATTCGGTCGGCACCGGCATGATTCTGTACAATATCCCCGTGCTGACCGGCATCAGCTTCAACGACGACAATCTGGCCGACTTTTTTACCGACAAGCGTTTTGTCGGACTGAAACACACCTCGAACGACTTTTTCTCGATGGAACGTGCCAGAGCGAGATTTGAAGAGATTACGATTTTCAACGGCTACGACGAACTCTTTATCGCGGGCCTTTCCATGGGCGCGGACGGCGGCATCGGCAGCACCTATAACATCATGCCCGAAAAATTCGTCGCGATGGCCGGATTGATGCGGAAAGGGGAAATTCAACAGGCCCGCATCATTCAGAGCGAGGCGAACGCGGTGATCAAAGAACTGGTGAAAATCGGCATCATTCCCGCGCTGAAGGCCTGCCTGACACTGATGGGCATCGACGCCGGCGACGCGAGGAAACCTTTCGGGAAAGTCAGCCAAGAGCAAAAGGAAGCCCTGGTGAAAAACGTTCTCCCGCTGCTCGAATACTGAGCGCCGTTTCAACGAAGGCATGCCGTGCGAAGATCACCCCGGCTGAAAGGACACGTTATATTATGCTCTCTGCCGGAAAGAAAAGCATATTGGATGTTCGGCATCATCAAGGCGCCCGATTGGTGTAAAATGATATCGGCAGCGATGATGTTCACTAAGATTTTCACTGAGTTTTAACAGGAGTATGCCATGAAGCGTTCCCGCCGCCTTTTCAGCGCGTTTCTCGCTCTGGCGATCGCCCTGACGCTGTTTCCGGTTTCATCGCTCACTGCTTCGGCGGCTTTTTCGGGCGCGCTGCAATTCGACCAGCAGGGGAAATTCACCGTCATGCAGGTTGCGGATATCCAGGAGAGCACCACCGTCAACTCGCGGGTGATCACGCTGCTGCAGAAGGCCATTGCGCGTTTCGGCCCCGATCTGGTTGTCTTTACCGGAGATAACCAGACGGGCGGTTCGTTGACCTACAAGACCGTTATCAATAAGTTTTTACAGCCGCTGCTCGATACCAACACCAAATACGCCGTAACATTCGGCAACCATGACGACGAAGGCTGGCCTTCCGTATCAAAAAGCACGCAGTATGATTATTATATCTCGCACGGCGGCAACCTGGCCATCGACCATGATGTGGATGCCTTGTCGGGTGTGGGCAGCGGCGTTATTCCGATATATCCCTACGGCCAGTCAAGCGGCACACCGGCTTTTCAGGTGTTTCTAATGGATTCGGGAACCTACGCGTCCTCCGGCTACGATTGTCCCTATACCGATCAGATTGATTATTATATCCAACGCAGCCAGACTTATCCCAATGTCCCGTCATTATGGTATATGCACATCATCGTCCCGGATATTTATACCAGGACGATGCTGCAGGTTCCGTCCGGCACAGCCAATTCTTATACGGGCAGCGGTTCGCCGTTCAACAACTATTCTTGGATATTGGACCCGGCGAAAATCGACTGGACAAAATCCAGCCAGTCGCTTTCTGAAATCTATAAGGAACCGCCCTGCCCGGCCGACCAATCCACCTATACCGCCGCGGCCCACCGCTCCTCGGCGGTTTACGGCAGCAAAACGCTTTATGAAGCATGGGCGGCGTACGGCAATCTGCTTGGAGCCTATTTCGGCCATGACCATAAAAACTCATTCGTCATGACAACCGACGACGGGATCCATCTCGGTTACGGCAAAGCGCCGACGCTCAATTCATACAATGACGGCAACCCGGGCCTGAGAATTTTTCATCTCGACGTCAACGGTACTTACACATCGCAATCGGTAACGGAGGCGGATATCGACTATATCCCCGTCGCGGGCGATTATTCGGCAGTCAACGCGGCGATTGCCAATGCCCGCGTCATGGACGGCGCAAACGTTTATTACCGCGCGAATAATGTCAACGACCCCGCTTATTACAAGCCCTCGAGCATAACGGTTGGCGACGGGGTCTATGCGCCTTCATATTTTGTCAATGATGCCGCGGGGTTGACGGCCGCCATAGGGGCGGTGAATTATAACCTCGATTCAACGCAGCAGGCAACCATCGACGGTTATGCTTCTGCCATTAACAACGCGTGGAACGCGCTGAGCCTGAAAACCGCCGACTATTCGGCGGTTGACGCACAGATTGCCAAACAGCAGGGGAACAACATTCTGGCTCCCCCTTATTACGACGCAACGCACGCCGGCCAGTATTTGCAGCGGGCATATTATCTGCCCGCCACATTGTCGGCCTGGGATGCGGCGCTCAACAATGCGGTTGCCGGCAAAAAGCTGCCTGACCAGACGGCAGTCAACGCTTATGCGGCCGCCTTATCCTCGGCGCACCAGGCCTTGCGCCTGTATTCGGATGTCGGTTATACCGTGGAATATAAATGCAACGGCCTCAGCATACTGCCCGATAAAACGGTCGGCGGCCAAACCGTCGCTTCGCGAGTGACAGAAACCTTCGCTCCCGTCGCCGGATACACCTACAGCCCGGATGCCGGTGATATCGGCGGCACGAAAACCCTCGTGCTGGGTTTGACGAACAATATTATCACCTTCCGTTACGTTCCCAACACCGGCACCGCGTACAAAATTGAGCATTATTTCCAAAACGCGGCGCTTGAAGGCTACGATCTCTACCGGACCGAAAGCAAAACAGGCACGACGGGCAGTTCTGCCACGGCGCAGAGCCTTGACGAAACCGGGTTTTCGTTTGACTCGTCGAACGGCGCTAACGTGCAAACGGGGATTGTCGCGGCGGACGGGAGTCTGGTGCTGAAACTGTATTATACGCGCAACAGTTATCAAATGGTATTTGACGCGGCCGGCGGCAGCGGTACCGTAAGCGTCAGCCTTCCTTATCAGTCGCCACTGGAGGCGCCGGCCGTATCCCGCGAGGGCTATACCTTCACGGGCTGGACACCAGAGGTGCCGTCGGCTGTCCCCGGCGAAAACCGTGTCTTTACGGCTGCCTGGCAAATCAACAGTTATGAAGTCGTTTTTGACGCAGCGGGCGGTACCGGCTCGCAAGTATTGACGATGCCGTTCAATGCGGTTATCACACCGCCAACCGTTGAAAAAACGGGTTATTCGTTCAGCGGCTGGTCTCCGGCTGTTCCGCAGCGCGTACCCGCTTATAACACGCGGTATACCGCTGAGTGGATCGTCAACCGGTACACCGCGGTTTTTGATGCTGCGGGCGGTAACGGCGGCTCGGAAACAATGTATGAATTTGGGGCTCATATCAACGCGCCGTCCGTGACGCGCAACGGTTATACTTTTGCCGGCTGGTCGCCCGACGTACCGCAGACAATGCCTGCGAACGACCTTCGTTTTACCGCGCAGTGGACGCTCAACCGCTATACGATGACATTCAACGCCGGCGGCGGAGAAGGCTCCGCTGTCTATTTGCTGGATTACGGTTCAAACCTGACGCCGCCTTCCGTGACGAGAAACGGTTTCGCCTTTGCCGGCTGGTCGCCTGCCGTGCCTGCGACGGTTCCGGCAACTGATATGGTTTTTACCGCGCAATGGACACAAAACGGCTACGTGATGACATTTGATGCCAACGGGGGTACCGGGTCGGAAAGCAGGGTCTGCGCATTCGGCGTAAAACTGGACGCTCCCGCCGTCGCGAGAACCGGCTATTCTTTCAAAGGCTGGTCGCCTGCCGTACCCGAAACGGTACCGGCTGCCGATATGACTTTTACCGCTCAATGGGAGGTCAACGTTTACACCGTCACCTTTGATGCCAACGGAGGCACCGGGTCGGCAGCCTTTACTCTGTCGTACGGAGCCGCCTTATCCGCGCCCGTTGTTTCGCGGACCGGCTACACTTTTGCAGGCTGGTCGCAGCCGGTGCCGACCACGGTGCCGGCCGGCGATACGACTTATACAGCCGTTTGGGCCGTCAACAGTTATTCCATTGTTTTTGACGCCGGCGCGGGCAGCGGTTCGACAAGCGCCACGCTGGCTTACGGCAGTGCGCTGATACCACCTGCTGTCAGCAGGAAAGGATATACGTTTACCGGCTGGACGCCGGAGGTCGGCCCGACGGTACCCGCCTCGAATATGACGTACACGGCGGGATGGGCAATCAACGACTATACGGTCGTTTTTGACGCCAACGGCGGCAGCGGAGGCGCGACCATCGTAACCCAGTACGGCAAACCCCTTGCCGCGCCGCATGTGTCGAGGGTCAGCTACCTGTTCGCGGGTTGGGACCCGGCCGTGCCCGCGATGGCGGAAGATCGCGACGCGGTCTATACGGCGCAATGGCAGCCGATCAACTACAAGGTTTCTTTTGACTTTGGCGACGGCGAGGTCGTTGTATTTCAACTGCACACATCGGATGAAATCGTTGCGCCGGCCGCCGAGAAACCCGGCTATACTTTCTCCGGCTGGTCTCCGGCTCCGCCGCGCTGGGTGGGTACATCCGACTTGTACTTTTACGCCGCCTGGGCTGTCAACAGTTACCAAATCACGTTTGATGCCAACGGCGCGCAGGGGAGTACAGGCGGCACCTATGTCTACGGCCAGGCGCTCCATGCCCCGGTACTGACCAGAACCGGCTACACCTTCGTCGGCTGGACGCCCGAGCTGCCCGGTACGGTGCCGGCTTCGGATACCGTCTATACCGCCATATGGGTCGCCAACATACATACGGTCACGTTCAGCGCAGGCGGCGGAACGGGAGGACGCAGTATAAACGTCAGTTACGGCGATCAGATTATTCCGCCGGCAGTCCAGCGCGAAGGGTTTATTTTTGCGGGTTGGTCACCCGAAATACCCGGTTCAATGCCTGATACCCCGTTGTTTTTTACCGCTGTATGGACTTCCGCGGGCGGGTATCAAGCTGTTTATCTCTCCGGCAACAGCGAAGTGGCGCGTTATACCGTGCAGCCCGGCGACATGATTCCCGTTCCGCAGGCGCCGCAAAAGCCCGGCAGCATCTTCCTGGGATGGGACCCGGGTATCCCGGCGGTGATGCCTGCAGGCGATTTGACCTTTACCGCGCAATGGTTCGCTTATGCTTACGCGCTTTCCTTCGACTTAAACCTGGGCAGCGGGACGCAGCCGGAAACACGGATTCTCGACGGGGGAGCGGCGGTTGCTCTTCCGGACGGCGGAGGTATCGCCCGTACCGGTTACCGTTTTACGGGATGGGCGATTCATGCCGATGATACGGTTGCGCTGACAGGGCTGCAGATGCCCTGCAGCGATTTGGTCCTATATGCCGTTTGGCGGCCTGTCCTGTCGCTCGCTGCGAGGCAGGGTTCTTCAGCCGCCGTGCATACAGACGGATTGATTACCGGTATTGAGCCGGGCACAAGCGCCGCTGATTTTGAAAATTCGCTGGTTGAGGTGCTGGGAGACGGCCGCCTTTCGGTCATTCCGGGCGACACGGGATTCGGTACAGGCACCAAGATCGAACTGATCGACAATGCTTCGGGCGAAGTGGTATCCGCTTATTTCATCCTGATTTACGGCGATGTCAACGGAGACGGCAATGTCGACAGCGCCGACGCCGGCATCATTGCGGATTTTGAGAATTTTGTGCTGGGCTGGGAAAGCGGCAGCATCTATGACAAAGCTGCGGACATCAATAAAGACGGCAACATCGACAGCGCCGACGCCGGTATCCTTGTCGATTATGAGAACTATTTTCTGAACATCAGTCAAACCGACGGCAGGGTGTGTTGAACTTTTGAACGCATGCGGACGCCGCGGGTAAAAGCCCGCGGCGTCTTGCACAATACGACTTAATCAATGAGTTTGAAGATCCTTTCCGGATTGCGGATCAGCAGCATTTGCGCGATATCTTTGGCTTGTTCAATATCGAAAGCGCCGTCACGCACCTTCATTGCGAGGGCGCGGCTGACATTTTGCCTGGCGATTATACTGTGGCCGACCACTCCGTCAACAAAGCAGTAGTCCCCGCCGAAAGCGCTGATTTTATTGGCGGGCACGCTGTCGAGCCATTCATAGAGGGCGCTGACGCTTGCGGCAGGCGATATGATATGCGCCCAGCACATATCGATATGGACGTTAGTAAAGTTTTTGGCGAGCGCGGAAAGGGTATGCTCGAAAGGATAACCCATATGGAAGATATCAAACACAACGTTCGGGTATGCAAGAAAAAGGTTGTTTAACAGCAACGGATCGGCGTTGCGCAGCAGGTTGCCGTTGCCCTCCTGCAGGCCGGTGTGAATCTGTACGCTCATGCCGCGCTCGTCCGCCAAACGAAGGACAAAATGCGTCATATAGTTTTGAAAGTTTTCGCTGAAAGCGAAAGCGTCCGGCTTTCCGCCGGAACGGAAACGGCGGTATTCGGCCTCCGCGTCGGCGCGCGGGGTATCGGCATAATAAAGAGGGCGGTTATACGCGTCTCCGATCTTCAGCGCGGCGCATCCTGCGGCGAGCGCGGCACCGATCGTCTTTTCCGTCGCTTCCAGCCAGTCGTCAAAACCGGTGGGAGAAACGCCGTTGAGTTTTTCGTAAGCGCTCGCGCTGCCGTTGGCAAACATTCCTCGGTAAAGGTCCAAACGGAACACGGGGGTGAAAAAACGCCTGTCGCAGGGTTTGTCCGGTTGAAAACCGTCAAGCAGACTTGTTCGGATACGGGCCTTTTCTTTCAGCGTCTTTTGGTAATGGCCGGGCTTGCGTGATGCGACGAAGCGTCCGTTGAGTTCCTCAATCGTTGCCGCGCTGATGCCTTCAATACCATACAACTCGCGGGCGGCGATGTCGAGCGAGCGCCCGTAGCCGGTATGCCTTGCCGCGTTCCAGTAAGGCTCGACGAGGCGCCACCGGCCGGCCAAAGGCAGGGACGCGTCCCGGCACCGTTCCAAATCGTTCTTGGACAATCCGGCGGATACGAGGTCGCAGCTGAAATAATGTGTCAGATATTCGCCCAGGACGTCGGTTTCCTTCGGGCGGTCTTCTTCGCGGCCCGGAAGATGTTCGTGCGTGTCGACGATTGTAAGGCCCGAGATAAATTCATATAGCTGCTCATACAGATTTTCCACAAAATACATCTCCTCGACCCATGACGGCTTGGTTTTGCGGGTGAACCGGATGATTTTCGGCGCCGTGGGCAAAATCAGTATAGCATGGCCGCCGTAAGACGTAAACGATACAGGCGATTAGAATTTGCTTGGCACGCCCGCCGATGCGCCGCGGCGCAAACATCGGCAAGCAAGCTCATACGCAAGCGTATATTGCGGCGGCTGCAAAGTATTGCTATAATAACGTTGCGGACGCGGGTATGGCGGAATTGGCAGACGCCCAAGATTTAGGATCTTGTGCCGCAAGGTGTGCAGGTTCAAGTCCTGTTGCCCGCACCATCACGAAACGCTCTTTTACGATAAAAAGGGCGTTTCGTCTTTTGATGATGTTTTTCTGACGCACGAACACGGTTTTAAGAGACATTAAAATTCGATTCGGAATTAAAAACACTTCGCCGGAACCGCCAAAGCGCCGGCAAGGCTGTTATATGCAAAAAAATGTGACATTTGTCACCTTGTAATAAATAGCGTTGCCGTATATTATAAAACTTAGTAAAATGTAATAAAAATTCTTTTTGTCTTAAGCGTATATTCTTCACGAATTAACAATATTTCGGCCCATTCCGATGCGAGCGTAATGAAATTATCACGGTGGTATCAACACATGACGAGCCTCTCCACCCGCTGGGGAAAGCAGTTCAACCCGGACTCGCCCTTATCCGAATATCCGCGTCCGCAGTTTCGCAGACCTCAATGGCTCTGCCTCAACGGACGCTATGATTATGCCGTGCTGCCCGCGCATGAAAGCGCGCCCGGGCGGTTCGACGGTGAAATCATCGTGCCCTACTGCATAGAAAGCAGCCTTTCCGGCGTCGGGAGGCCGCTGCTGCCCGGGCAGGCCCTCTGGTACAGGCGCAAGTTCACAACCGGAGCGGCGTTTGAGGGGAAAAGGACCCTGCTTCATTTCGGGGCCGTCGACTGGAAATGCGAGGTCTTCGTCAACGGACGGACTGCGGGCGAACACAGGGGCGGTTATTGTCCGTTTTATTTTGATATTACCGGCCTTATCAAACCCGGCGGAGAGAACGAATTGCTTGTCCGCGCAGAGGACTCCACCGACGCCGGCTGTCAGCCGCGAGGCAAACAGGTCCTGAAAACGCACGGTTTCTGGTATACGGCGACCTCCGGCATCTGGCAGACCGTCTGGCTGGAGGCGGTCGACGAGTGCCATTTGGCGCGGCTTCGCCTTACGCCCGATATCGACAGGCAAACCGTCGACGTGACAGCCGAAACGTCGACGGAAGGCTGCCGCCTCTTCGCGAAGGTTTCCGATGGGGATCACACCGTCTTTTCCGGCGAAATCGGCAGTCACGCAAGCATTTCGATACCGTCGCCGAAATACTGGAGCCCGGAGGCCCCATTTTTATACGATGTTGTTTTAGAGGTCAAAGTGGGGGAAAGGGTGACCGACTGGGTCGAAAGCTATTTCGGCATGCGCAAGTTTTCCGTCGGCAGGGACGGGCGCGGGATTCCGAGGCTGATGCTCAACAATCAGCCGTATTTCTTCAAGGGGCTCCTTGACCAGGGTTACTGGCCCGACGGCCTCTTAACACCCGCGTGCGACGAGGCGATGCTTTATGACATCCAAACCGCAAAATCGCTGGGGTTCAATATGCTGCGCAAACACATCAAAGTCGAACCGCTGCGCTGGTATTACCATTGCGACAAAACGGGCATGATTGTCTGGCAGGATATGCCCAGCGGCGGACCGTATATCGGCAATCTCAAAGCGGGTGTTCTGCCTTTGCTCGGTATCCGGCTCAAAGACACCGACCACAAGCGTTTCGGAAGGGAAGACGAACGCGGCAGGGAAAATTTTGAACAAGAACTTTTCGAGATGCTTGAAACATTGGGCAGCAGCGTCTGCGTTGGCTGCTGGGTGCCGTTTAACGAGGGATGGGGGCAGTTCGACGCCCTTCGTATTGCCGGGGCGATGAAAGAATACGACCCGGGCAGGCCTGTCGACCATGCCAGCGGCTGGTACGATCAGGGCGGTCCTGACTTGAAAAGCATCCATCGTTATATCCTTCCCGTCAAAAAACCGCGACCCGACGCCCGCCCGTTTGTGCTCAGCGAATACGGCGGTTACAGCATGAAAGTCAACGGCCATATATGGAATTGGCAAAAAGCGTTCGGTTACCGGATGTTTAAAACCCAGGCTGCTTTGACACAGGCATATCGCAAATTGCATGATAAGCAAATAATTCCGCTGCTCGACGAGGGCTTGTCTGCGGCAGTCTACACGCAGTTGTCCGATGTCGAGAACGAAGTCAACGGTTTGCTGACCTATGACCGCGAAATATTGAAAATAGATGCGGATACCGTCCGCGACATCAACGTGCGGCTCACGATCGATTAAAGAAAGGCAGGTTCCTATGGCGGGACAAAAAGACTGCAAACTCAAGCTGTTGTACTTGCAGCAAATATTCTGGTATAAGACGGACGAGGAACACCCGATGAATGCGGCCCGCCTGGCCGAAGAATTGAAGTTGTACAACATCAATGCAGAGCGCAAATCGATTTATGCCGATATCGAGACGCTTCGTTCGTTCGGTATGGATATCGTCTGCTCCAAATCGCCGAAAAGCGGCTACTTTCTCGCCAGCAGGTCTTTTGAACTCGCCGAAATCAAGATGCTCGCGGACGCCGTGACGGCGGCGCACTTTATTTCCGAAAAAAAGTCGGAGACACTTATCAACAAGTTTTATACGCAAGTCAGTGAAGCGCAGTCGGCAGAGCTTAGCAGGCAGATTAATATTCGCAACACGCTGAAATGCAAAAATGAGGAACTCTATTACAGCGTTGACAGGCTCAATACCGCCATCGCCCATCAAAGCATGGTCGAATTTACCTATACCAAGCGCGTCCTGACGGGCCGAATGACCTATAAGGCCGAAAGCAAGGCGCTGACGGTCAGCCCCTATGCGCTGCTTTGGGCCAATGACCGTTATTACCTTGTCGCCAACAACGCGAAATATGACAACCTGATGCATGTCCGCCTGGACAGGATCTCGAAAGTCAAAATACTGCCGCAGCCCGCCAGGCCTTTGGGCGAAGTCAGCGAATACCGTGATGCATTCGACGCGGCCGACTACACAGCCAAAGTGTTCAATATGTTTACCGGCGCCACCCAAAAAATCACCATCAGGTGCTGCAACGATTTGCTCGAAAGTATGCTCGACCGTTTCGGGGAAGACATCCCGCTGAAAAACGACGGAGAAAACCATTTCCGCCTCAAAACAAAGGCGGCCGTCAGCGACGGGCTTGTCTGCTGGCTGCTGCAGTTCGGTGAAAAAATCCGCGTGCTCGAGCCGCAGAGCCTGGCGGACGCCGTGAAAGAAAAGGCGGAGAAAATATGCAGAACCTATTGCGGATAGGCTCAAAATCGGCCTGAAAACGCGTGCGGCTTCCCGGTCAATCGATGGCAGAGAAGCCGCCGTTTTTTATTGACAACGCTCAAGGCGGTATGATAGAATAACACGCGTTGCCGCGCGCGGGTGTAGTTCAATGGCAGAATGCCAGCCTTCCAAGCTGGTTGTGTGGGTTCGATTCCCATCACCCGCTCCAACCTTGTGCGCTTGTAGCTCAGGCGGATAGAGCAACTGCCTTCTAAGCAGTGGGTCAGGGGTTCGAGTCCCTTCAAGCGCGCCAATAACACCGGGAAGTCTTCGCCCCCTGTGCGGCCGAACAGTTGCCCGTCAGTATATGCCGATTTGGTGGATATAGCTCAGTTGGTTAGAGTGCCAGGTTGTGGCCCTGGAGGTCGTCGGTTCGAACCCGATTATCCACCCCATAGTCCATTCTATGCGCAAGGCGAAAGCTTTGCGTGTTTTCATAAAAACGATTGCATTGGGGTGTAGCCAAGAGGAAAGGCAACGGACTTTGACTCCGTCACTCGCTGGTTCGAATCCAGCCATCCCAGCCAAAAAACGCCCGCGGACTTGCCGTCCGCGGGCGTTTTTTGGCTTAGCCTCGTTCAAGTTTAGCTGACGCTTGAAGAGCTGCTGTTGTCTGAAGCGATCTTGGTATCAATGGCTTTCAGCGCGTTTTTCATGCCTTTGTCAATGTTCTTTTCGTTCTTGGCCAGTTTGTATTCGGCTTTGTCCGACAGGCCGGTTTCATAAGCGTTGTAATCGTCTTCCGCCTTGGCGGTGCGGATGGTTTCCTCATAATCGAAATCATCCTTATTATTGGCGACGAAATACATAATGTGGTAACCGTAATCGGTTTTCACAATGCCGGTGTCGCCTTTCTTCCTGGCGGGGTCGAAACTCCATTTTTCAAACGGGGCGACCATCGTGCCGACCCTCATGTCGTCGTAAAGACCGCCTTTTTCATTCGAACCGGTGTCTGCGGATTCGGTTTTCGCGAGGGCAGAGAAACTATCCTCGGTAGCGGCGCCCTTCTTCCATTTTGCATAGAGTTCGGCGGCCTTTTTCCTGGCGGCCTCGATTTCTTTCGCGGTAGGTTCCGTGGTGTCCTGTGTGTCTTCTTTGAAGGAAATAAGGATATGGCGAACATCGACGGAATTGGCGGGGAACTGCGCGCGCACGACGTAAACGACGACATAGGCGCTGTCGGTCTTGAATACGCTCTTATCGCCGGCTTTCCGGCCGTCGCCGAAAGCCCATTTGGCGCCCGCTTCGGATACCGAAGATTTCACGCTGTCGTATTTTTTGTAGTAATTGATGGTGGCCGTTTCCGCGTCATAGGCTTTATCGGCCGTATTTTTTGCCGCGAGTGTCAGGAAAGTTGCCTCATCCTTGACGGCGGCGAGCATGGCGTCGGCCTTCTCCTTGACCTTGGCGTCCGCCTCTTTCTGGCGTGCGGCAAGCTGCTCGTCGGTTTCGCCTGTCTTCTTGCTGAGCTTTTCAAGATTAAAACTGAAAAGCCTCAGGCTAACGACGTCGTAATTGTCTTTGGCCTTTTTGTAAGTGTCCGAAATATATTTGTCGGTAACGGCTTTTTCGTAACTCTTGTATTTTTCCTGCGCGTAACGGGAAACCAGCGTTTCTTTTTTCAGTTGGGCGGTCAGGAACTTCTCGGTGATGCCCTTGCCGTAGAACATCCTCAGATAAGCGTTGAGGGAAAGGTTGCTGCCGGCCGCGGTCTTGCGGATCTGCTCGATCTGATCGGCGATTTCTTTGTTTTCCTTGTCGGTCAAGGCATACTTTGCCGCAATGGCTTCGCGGTAGAGCAGTTCATACTGTTTGGCGCGGTCGATGGCGGAAGTGCGGAAATACTCTGCCCATGTTTGTGTTTCATCTTTATCGTTTTTATAGGGGCATTCCTGGTCTTCGGGCGATTTTGTCAGGTCGAGGCCGATCATATCCTGGCCGTACTGCTGCTGGTACTGTTTGGCCTGGTTGACGGTGTAGTTGTACATCAGGCTGTAGTAGTAGGTATAGTCGCGGACGCTGACCTTTTGCTCGCCCAGCGTCAGGGCGGTCGGGCTTGTTTCAAAAATTCCCGTGAACCACAGAATATAGAAAGCAATGCCCAACACGGCCGCCGCGCCCAGCGTGATGGCGATAACCTTTCCGATCAATTTTTGGAGTTTCAACCTTTTATCAAGATTTTTTTTGCGCTTTTTTGCCGCTTTCGCGATGCGCTCTTTGCGCTCGTTGCGGTATTGTTCGGCCTTGTCTTTGCTGCTGGTTTTGTTCGGCATCCCGTTCATCCTTTTCTTCAAAAAGTCATTCACTGTGGCAAACTGTTGTTATTTTATACTACCGGGCCATACTTTACAAGTTCAATTTGTCAATAATCTTTGAACGCAGATTGAACACATCTGCTATCCGGCATCCTTTGCGGGCCTTTCAAGCACGCGGGATGGGAAGCTGTCGGCAAACCAAACGTCCTTCGACTGCAGGCTCTTTCCGTTGAGGTAGCTTAGGATGCCGGCGTCCGTCTTGAAATCAAAGAGCAGCCGGTAGGACACGAGCAGCTGTTTTTTATAACCGTAACGGTTGAAAAGCGCGCGCGGGCAGTACTTCGAGTCGCCGAGCAAGGGGAGGCCCGCGGCTGCCAGATGGGCGCGGATTTGATGGGTTCTGCCGGTGAGCAGTTCCACTTCCAGCAAACTGAGTCCGGCCCCCTGCGCTAGTACCTTGTATGCCGTTTTAATCTCTTTGCAGCCGTCTCGGCTTTCGCCATAGACGGTTACTTTATTGTTTTTTTCGTCTTTTTTCAGCCAGCCCAGCAAAATATTTTCTTTCCGGGCGGGAGCGCCGATGACCGCACACAGATAAAATTTGCGCACTTCGCGGTTTTTCATCTTATCGTTGAGCAGGCGCAATGATTCGGCGTTTTTCGCGGCGATAATAAGGCCGGCGGTGTTCCTGTCAAGCCGGTTGACCAGCGCGGGGGCGAAAGAGTTTTCAGCGTCGGGTGAATACTCGCCCTTTTCGTAGAGATAACGCGTGATACGGGCAATCAAGGTGTCGGCAGTGTATTCGACACCGGGATGGGACAACAGCCCGGGCGGCTTGTCCGCCACCAGGAGGTGCTCATCTTCATAGACGACATCGAGTTCGCGTTTTGCGCCGGCGAAATCATACCGTTTTTCATCAACGGCGAAAAACTCGTCCCGGATATACAGTTCGACAATGTCGCCGGCGCACAGCCGGACGTCGATTTTAGGTTTTCTGCCGTTGAGTTTGACGTGGTTGGTACGGATGTATTTATACATCAGCGCCGGCGGAATGCCCGGCAAAGCCTTGGACAGAAACCTGTCAAGGCGAAGTCCGGAATCGTTTTTGCCGATGAGATACTTTTTGATAACGAACCTCCCGGGCGGTGCCGTTCGACACCGCGCCGGTGCAGATTATACCATAGGTTCGCGCTTTTCAAAATATGCCCTTTCGTGTATAATATCAACAAATTGATTTCGGAGGAAAACGCTTTGCTGAGCACCCAAAGGATTTCGGAAATACTCAAAGAAGCCGGCGTATTAATGGAGGGGCACTTCCTTTTAACGTCCGGCAGGCACAGCGACAAATATCTGCAGTGCGCGCGCATTTTCAGGAATACCAGGTACAGCCGCGAACTTTGTTCGGAACTGGCGTCTTTTTTTGCCGGCGACGGCATCGGCCTGGTTATCGGCCCCGCCATGGGAGCCGTTCAGATGGCTTATGAGGTCAGCGCCCATTTGAATTGCGAAAACTTTTTCACCGAACGCGACGAGAACGGCCGCATGGCGCTGCGTCGCGGCTTTGAAATCATACCGGGCACAAAAACGCTGGTGGTCGAAGATGTCGTCACTACCGGCGGCTCAGTTTTTGAAGTCATCGAGCTGGTGCGCGCGGCGGGCGGTATCGTTGCGGGCGTCGGCTCCATCGTGGACCGCACCGGCGGTAAGATCGATTTCGGCGTCAAATTCAAGAGCGTTTACTGCGCGGACGTAACCTCGTGGGAAGCGGACGAATGCCCGCTGTGCAAACAGGGCGGGATCGAACTCGTCAAACCGGGCAGCCGCAAAAAGCCGTTAGCATAGAAACGTTGCGATAACAGAAGCAATATGAAGCCGGTAGGAGCCAATGGATCACTTTCAACTCAAAGCGCCTTTTTCCCCGACCGGCGACCAGCCCTCGGCCATCGAGAGTTTGGTGGAAGGCCTTGCCAGAGGTTATATCGAACAGACTCTGCTCGGCGTCACCGGATCGGGTAAAACCTATACCATGGCCAATGTCATCGCACGGGTGAACAGGCCCGCGCTGGTGCTGGCGCATAACAAAACACTCGCCGCGCAGTTGTGCGGCGAGTTTCGCGAGTTTTTTCCCGAGAACGCCGTGGAGTATTTCGTTTCCTATTATGATTATTATCAGCCGGAGGCGTATATTCCGCAAACCGACACTTATATCGAGAAAGATTCCGCCATCAACGACGAGATCGACAAACTGCGCCATTCGGCGACTTCCGCCCTTTCGGAGCGCAGGGATGTCATCATCGTCGCGAGCGTTTCATGCATCTACAGCCTCGGCAACCCCATCGATTACCGCAGCATGGTTATCTCACTACGACCTGGGATGAAAAAGAAGCGCGACGAACTGCTGGCGAAACTCGTCGAGATCCAGTACGAACGCAACGACGTCAGTTTTACCCGCAACAAGTTCCGTGTCAGGGGCGATGTGGTTGAAGTCTTCCCCGTGTATTCCAACGACACCGCCTTGCGCATCGAGTTTTTCGGCGATGAAATCGAAAGAATCTGCGAACTGAGGCCTCTGACAGGCGAAGTGACCGGCGTGCTGTCCCATGCGGCGATTTATCCCGCCTCCCACTACGTCGTTTCGCAGGAAAAAATGGAACATTCCATCGCGCAGATTTATGACGAGATGGTCGAGCGTGTCAAGTATTTTGAAAGCTGCGGCAAACTGCTGGAAGCGCAGCGAATCAAACAACGGACGCAATATGATATCGAAATGCTGCGTGAAACGGGCTTTTGCAAAGGCATTGAAAACTATTCCCGCATTATGTCGGGCAGGCAGCCCGGCGAGCCGCCGTTTACGCTGCTGAATTACTTCCCGGACGATTTTCTGCTGTTTGTCGACGAATCGCATGTCAGTCTGCCGCAGCTGCGCGGTATGTACGCGGGCGACCGCTCCAGAAAAGAAAACCTCGTCGAATTCGGCTTCCGCCTCCCTTCCGCGTACGATAACAGGCCGCTGACTTTCGACGAGTTCTACAGCCGCGTCGGCCAGAAAATTTTCGTCAGCGCCACGCCGGGCGAATATGAAAGGCAGAAGAGCGCCTGGGTCGTGGAGCAGGTCATTAGGCCCACAGGCCTGCTGGACCCGGAGGTGTCCGTACGGCCGACCGAAGGGCAGATCGAAGATTTGATTTCGGAAATCAACAGCCGCACGCAAAAAGGCGAGCGTACGCTGGTGACGACACTCACCAAAAAAATGGCGGAGGACCTGACCGCCTATCTGGAAAGCTTCGGCATGAAAGTCCGCTATATGCACTACGACATCGATACCATCGAGCGCATGGAAATTATCCGCGACCTGCGCAAGGGCGAGTTCGACGTACTGGTCGGCATCAATCTGCTGCGCGAAGGCCTCGACCTGCCGGAGGTCTCGCTCGTCGCGGTGCTCGACGCCGATAAAGAGGGTTTCCTGCGTTCGGAGACCTCCCTGATTCAAACCATCGGCCGCGCGGCGCGCAACGAAAACGGCCTTGTCATCATGTATGCCGACTTTGTGACGCCGTCCATGGAAAAAGCCATCAAGGAAACCTTGCGGCGCAGAGAGAAGCAAAGCCGCTACAACGAGGAGAACGGCATCGTGCCCAAGACGATCGTCAAGGATGTCCGAGATATCATCGAAATTACCCGTCACGAAGCCGAACAAATTCAGGTCAAAAAGCTCGGCGCGCGCGAGCGCGAGCAGCTCATCGCGCAATTGACCGCCGAGATGAGGGCCGCCGCGAAAATACTGGAGTTTGAACACGCGGCCTATCTGCGCGACAAAATCGAGCAAATCAGGAACGCGAAATAGATACGTCCGGGAGGGCGGAGATTGATACAAAAAAACATCGTCATCAAAGGCGCGCGCGAACACAACCTCAAGAATATCGACGTCGAGATTCCGCGCGACAAACTGGTTGTCCTGACCGGCCTTTCCGGCTCGGGCAAATCGTCGCTGGCCTTTGACACCATTTACGCGGAGGGGCAGCGGCGGTATGTCGAATCGCTTTCCTCCTACGCCAGGCAGTTTCTCGGCCAGTTGGACAAACCGGATGTCGACTACATCGAAGGCCTTTCGCCCGCGATTTCGATTGACCAGAAGTCCACCTCGAAAAATCCCCGATCCACCGTCGGAACCGTGACGGAAATCTATGATTACCTTCGTTTGCTGTATGCCCGCGTGGGCGTTCCCCATTGCCCGGTCTGTGGCAGGGAGATACGCCTTCAGACGGTCGACGACATCGTCGACAAGGTTCTTGAACTGCCGCAGGATGCCAAGTTTCAGGTGCTGGCGCCGGTTGTGCGGGGCAAAAAGGGCGAACACATCAAGGAACTGGACCAGGCCAGGAAGAGCGGCTTTGTCAGGGCGCGCATCGACGGCAGCCTTTACGACCTGTCCGAAACCATCGAACTCGATAAGAATAAAAAACATGACATTGAAATTATCGTCGACCGCCTTGTCAACGCGGGGGATATCCGAAGCAGGCTCGCCGATTCCATCGAAACCGCAACGGCGGTTTCCGACGGCGTGGTGATGATTGACGTCGTCGGCGGAGAGGAAACCCTCTTTTCGCTTCGCTATGCCTGCCCGGAACACGGTATCGGCATTGAAGAACTGACGCCGCGGATGTTTTCTTTCAACAACCCTTTCGGCGCATGCAAAACCTGTTCGGGCCTCGGCGTATTTATGAAGGTGGACCCCGACCTGATTTTTCCCGACAAGAGCCTGTCCATACGCCGCGGCGCGGTCAAAGCCAGCGGCTGGAGCATCGCGGAGGGCGGAACCATCGCGCAGATGTATTTCGAAGGCCTCGCCGCGCACTACGGGTTTTCGCTCGACGACCCGGTTTCACAGATACCGCAGCCGGCGCTTGAGGCCATTCTTTTCGGGACAAAAGGTGAAAAAATCAAACTGCACCGCCGCAGCGAATACGGCAGCGGAACTTATGTCACGGAGTTTGAGGGCCTTGTCAACAACCTCGAAAGGCGTTACAAAGAGACAACCAGCGAATGGTCGCGCTTTGATATCGAGCAGTATATGTCGAGCGTCCGATGCCCCGACTGCGGAGGCGCCCGCCTGCGCCGGGAATCGCTGTGCGTGACGCTGGCCGATGTCAACATCAGCGCATTTTGCGACATGCCGATTAAAAAAGCGCTGCAGTTTCTGGAAAAACTGAAACTCGGCAAGCGCGAGAAAATCATCGCCGAAAGCATTCTCAAGGAGATTAGCGAACGCATGACCTTTCTCAGCAGCGTGGGCCTGGAATACCTGACGCTTTCGCGTTCCGCCGGAACGCTTTCGGGCGGCGAGAGTCAGCGTATCCGGCTTGCCACCCAAATCGGTTCCTCGCTGATGGGCGTGCTGTATATTCTTGACGAACCGAGCATCGGCCTGCACCAGAAAGACAACGCCAAACTGCTCGGTACGCTTAAAAGGCTCCGGGACCTCGGGAATACCCTCATCGTGGTCGAGCACGATGAAGAAACCATGCGCGAAGCGGACCATATCATCGATATCGGCCCGGGCGCGGGTATTCACGGCGGCCGGCTGATTTTTTCCGGAACACCCGATGAACTGATGAAATGTGAAGACTCGATTACGGGTATGTATCTCAGCGGGCGCATGTCCGTCCCGATACCGGAACGCCGGCGTAAAGGCAACGGCAAAAAACTGGTGATACAAGGGGCCAGAGCCAACAACCTCGCCGATATCGACGTGGAGATTCCGCTCGGCGCGCTGGTGCTTGTGACGGGCGTTTCGGGTTCGGGCAAATCGTCGTTGATCAACGAAATCCTCTATAAGAAACTGGCCAGCGAGCTAAACGGCGCCAAAAAAGTTCCCGGCGAACACCGCGCGATTCTCGGGATGGAAGCTCTTGACAAAGTCATCGACATCGACCAGTCTCCCATCGGCCGCACGCCGCGCTCCAACCCCGCTACCTACACGGGCGTTTTTACCGACATCCGCGAACTGTTCGCTTCCACCGCGGATTCTAAGATGCGCGGCTATAAGGCCAACCGCTTTTCTTTTAACGTCAAAGGCGGCCGCTGCGAGGCCTGCCAGGGCGACGGCATTGTGAAAATCGAGATGCACTTCCTCGCGGACGTCTATGTGCCGTGCGACTCCTGCAAAGGGGCGCGTTACAACCGCGAAACCCTCGAGGTGAAATATAAAGGCAAGAACATCTCAGACGTGCTCAACATGACGGTCGAAGAGGGCTTGAAATTTTTTTCAAGCATGCCCAAAATCAAACGGAAGCTGCAGACGCTTTTCGACGTCGGCCTCGGATATATCAAAATCGGCCAGCCTGCGCCGACGCTGTCCGGCGGAGAAGCGCAGCGCGTGAAACTGTCGACGGAATTGTCGAAACGTTCGACGGGCAGGACCATCTACATCCTCGACGAACCGACCACGGGCCTTCATACGGCGGATGTCAGAAAACTGATTGAGGTACTTGAAGAGCTCGTGGAAGGCGGCAACAGCGTGGTTATCATCGAGCACAACCTTGACGTCATCAAGACCGCCGACTATATCATCGACCTTGGACCGGACGGCGGCGACAACGGCGGCAGGGTGGTTGCTTGCGGCACGCCGGAAGAAATAGCGGAATGCGGCCATTCGTATACCGGTGTGTATTTGAAAGAACGCCTTAAAACCGAACGCGGAAAAAAGTCATAGAGAAAGGCCTGCCGATGATGAAGAAAACGTTGAAAAGCCTGTTATGCGCCATTCTTTGTTTGGCTCTGCTCGTGCCTGCCACCCGCATCATTTCGTCCGGGAAAGCGCCGTTGAGCGTTTTTGTCACGGCGGACTGGCATAACAGACCCCAAAGCATGCTTGTGCCGATACAGGAAAACAACAATCTTCCCGGCGACCCGTTATACCACCATACCAACAGCCAGGGGCAGTTGACTTATGAATGCGGCGCAATATACGATGAAATGCTCAAAATATTTGAAGCATCCGATTCGCAGTTCATGCTTATCGCGGGCGACTTGACTGACGACGGCTATCTGCAGGAGCACCTGACGCTCGCCGCAAGGCTGAAAAGTTTCGAACAGCGCACGGGCAAACAAATCTTCGTCATCAACGGCAACCACGATATCAGGGGCTCCGTCAGCGAAAAATCCATCAACTTGGAACAGTTCAAAAACATCTACAGCGATTTCGGCTATTCGCAGGCGCTGGATGTTGACGGGCAAAGCGCGAGTTATACGGCGGAACTTGCCGGCGATTACCGCCTCATCGCCGTCGACTCCTGCGAAGAACACGGCAAAGATACCGGCGCCCTCAGCGCGCAAAGGCTCGCTTGGGTGAAAACCCAGGCAGATCGGGCGAGGGCAGACGGAAAAAGACTGGTTTGCATTTTCCACCACAGCCTGCTGGAACATTTCAAAAACGAAATCGTCGCTGCCGGCAACCTGCTGATTAAGGATTACCGCAATGTGGCGTCGAGTTTTGCCGACTGGGGTATCCAATACGTTTTCACAGGCCACATGCACGCCACCGATATCACGTCCGCCGTCAGCGGCAACGGCAATAAAATATACGATATTGAAACGTCCTGCCTGATTTCGTCGCCGAACCATTACAGGCGCGTCACATTTACCGGCGATGCGACGAAAATCGAGACATTCGGCATATCGCGCATCGATACGGGTTTGCTGCCGGAGGGATATACGCCGCAGCAGTTGTCGCTGATACAAAACGATTTTCCGGCATACAGCCGCGGCTACTTCAAGGCGGGAATGAACAAGTTTATCAACGATTATATGGGCAGCCCGGGTTCGATCGCGCGCGCCCTCGGCATCGAAAAAGGCACGCCGGAATATCTCGCGCTGGCGGCCGTGATGAATAACTTCGGCGCGGCGCTGAATCTGCCTTTATATGACGTCGGGCATACGGCTGCCGTAGACAGCGTGGAGGAGATTGCCGCTATTGCCGGAAAAACGCTGGAAGCAAGCGGCTATCGGCACCTGCCCGAACTGGTGGGCACCGTCCTGCTCGTCCATTACGGCGGCGACGAAAAAATGGTATTTGACTCGCCCGAGATCAGGCTCTTTACAAGCGCCTTTAAGGCGGCCCTGGTTTATTCTCTTGTCAATATACCCGACAATCTGTTCAAGACCTTGCTGCAATCGCAAGGTCTGACGGTGCCTCCGGGCGAACCCGCCGGCGGCTCCTATACCGCCGCCGCCAAACTGCTGTATGCCGGCAAAGCGGTCGACTATTTCTTTGCGGCGGTTCTCAAACCGCTGATTTTGGGATTTATCGAAGATTCCTACTCTCCGGGCGACTTGAACGAGACGTTCGAACCGTACGGGCAGACGGGAGAACCGGGCAGCCATCCCGCCCCTGTCAATGATCTGGCGTTTATCGCTGATGTGCTGCGCAGAATTCTGACGGATTTTTTCGAAGCAATGCGCCTGCTTGTTATTTTTTCATAAAACCCATTGGAATGCGGAGGTAATTTATGAAACCGTTCCCGATTTCATTCTGGAGCAATATCGGCATGAAAGATCTGGTACCCGATGCGCCGGCGATGTGGAGAGATCTCGGCATCACCCTGGCTATGTCGCCGGGATACGGGCCGGATGATAAAAACGAGCTGAAGGCTCTGCTCGACGGGAGCGCGCGGCTCGGCATCCGGGTGATTCTGCGCGACTACCGCACCCACTGGCGCAAATTGACAGAACTCGGGGAAGACGGCTACCGCGCGCTGTTTGCCGAGGCCCTTGCGGATTTCGGCTCGCATCCTGCCGTTTACGGATTTTTCACCGGCGACGAACCCGACGCGAAAAGCGCGGCTGACGCGTTTCGCGCCATGAAAATTCAAGGGGAAATGGCGCCGCATCTGGTCGCCTACCTTAACCTTCTGCCCTGGTTTGACTGGATTGCGCCGCGCATCGGCGCGAAAAGCCTGGTGGAGTATCTTGACAGGGTGGTCGAAGAGGGGAACGCGAAATTGCTTTCCTACGACTGTTACGTTCAGATGCAGGCGGAGTTCGACGGGCGGGATTCCTATTTTGAAAACCTTCGCGGCTATTATCTGGCGACGAAAAAGCACGGCGTGCCTTTCATGAACATCGCGCTTTCCTGCGGCCATTACCGCTATAAATGCCCGGACAAGTACGAACTGCAATGGCAGTTGTGCACAAGCGTCGCGCACGGAGCCGGCGCTGTCAGCTGGTACGTGATTCAACTGCCGGGCATCAGCGATAATTACCGCAACGCCCCGATCAACCAGTTCGGCGAGCGTACGCCGGCTTTTTACGAAATGTCGGAAGTCAACCGGATATTCAACAGCCACTGCGGCCAAATTATCAGCGGCCTGAAAATCGACGAGTGTTATCATGTCGGCAGGGCTTTCGGCGGTATGCCGCTGTTCGAACCGTTCGGCAATGTGGCCGAGGTGGAATCCAACGATGATGTTCCATTGATATTTTCACGGTTCCGCGACGCAGAAGGCAGAACTTATTATATCGTTTGCTGCAACTCGGCGACCGAGACCACTTATGTCAGCATTACCATGCGGCCGGGCGTATCGCTGGAACGCTGCGTGTTCGGCAACAGGTTTGTGAAAATCGGCAACCACAGCGACCCCGTCGGCGCAAAAGAAGTGCGCCGGGGCGAAACGGCGGGTATCTGGCTGTCGCCGGGCTATCTGGCTCTTTTGCGCGAAGTAAACGAAGTCGGCTGACAAGCGGGGAGTGGCGATGGGCAAGCATATTCTCGGCGTCGATATCGGCGGAACAAAATGCGCCGTTTTGCTTGGGCGCTCCGGCGGCGTGAGTGAAAACAACCGGGGTTTGATCGAAGGCAAAACCGCTTTCGCGACCGAGGCGGGCAAAGGCTGGCGCGATGTCGTTGGGAGGCTTTTTTCGGCAGCGGACCGCCTTTTGGCGCAAAACGCGGCAGCCGCAGACGATATCGAAGCAATCGGCATCAGCTGCGGCGGGCCGCTCGACAGCAAGAGGGGAGTCGTTTTGTCTCCTCCCAATCTGCCTGACTGGGACGGCGTCGAAATTGCGCGGCTGTTCACCGAGCGATACGGCGCCCCTGCATTTCTGCAAAACGACGCGAATGCCTGCGCGGTCGCAGAATGGAAATTCGGCGCCGGCCGGGGGCTGGACAATATGATTTTCCTGACTTTCGGCACCGGCATGGGCGCGGGTTTGATTCTGGACGGACGCCTCTACAACGGCACCAACGACCTCGCAGGCGAAGCGGGACATATCCGCCTGGCGGAAAGCGGCCCGGAGGGCTACGGAAAAGCGGGCAGTTTCGAGGGCTTTTGCAGCGGCGGAGGCCTTGCAAAACTGGCGGAATCCATGCTGGCCGAACACACGGCGAGAGGCGGCCGTTCCATACTTGAGGCAGTGATGAAGCGGGAAGGGATGATCTCCGCAAAAGACGCCGCAGAAGCGGCAAGGCTGGGTGACGAACTTGCGGGCGAAATCTACGCCGTCTGCGGCCGGTATCTCGGCAGAGGCCTTGCGGTGCTCATCGACCTGCTGAACCCGCAGGCGATTATCATCGGCAGCATATTCGAGCGTTCGGGCGACCTGCTGCGCGCGTCGATGATGGAATCACTCCAACGGGAAGCGCTCGCGCAGTCACTCGACGTGTGTGAAATCAAAGCGGCGGCTTTGGGGGACGAAATCGGCGATTACGCCGCGTTGGGCATCGCGCTCAACGCGATCGGCAAATAAAGCGGTATGGAGGCATTCCTATGGCTGAATACAACAGGATACTTGATGAATTGACGGCGAACTATCCCGCTTTAATCCCTTGCGCGGGCGACATTCGCGCGGCATTCGAACTGATCGCCGGATGTTTTGAGGGCGGCGGCAAACTGCTCGTCTGCGGCAACGGTGGCAGCGCCGCCGACAGCGGCCATATCGCCGGTGAACTGATGAAAGGCTTTAAGCTTTCAAGGAAGCTCGGCGGCGGCGAAACAGCGCTGTTCGAAAAAATACCGCAGGGAGCGCAGCTTGCCGCCATGCTGCAAAACGCCCTGCCTGCCGTCGCGCTGGACGCGCATACCGCGCTGATTACCGCAGTGATGAACGATACCTCCGCAGACGCCGTCTTCGCGCAGCAGGTGTGGGCTTACGCGAAAAACAGCCCGGACACGCTGCTTGCGCTGAGCACGACGGGTTCTTCCGCGAATATCGTCAACGCCGCGAAAACCGCCTTTGCGCTGGGCAGAAAAGTCATTTCCGTCACCGGGGCGCTCTCGAGCGAACTGGAAAAATTCAGCGATGTCTGCGTGAAAATACCCGAGACCGAAACCTACAGGGTGCAGGAACTGACCCTGCCGGTTTATCATGCGTTATGCGCGATGGCGGAAGAATACTTCTTCGGCAGCGATATGGGAGAATAATGATATAAAAACAAAAGGACACCCGCGGAACAGATGCTTCGCGGGTGTCCTTTTTTATAGGAGGTTACTCGCCGTATGCTACGGGCATTTTTGTTTTATGAAGGCTTTTTTGGTGATAACGCTCGATTTTTTCTATCACCTCGGTGCTGCCTTTCCCCTCGAGCAGATAATCGTCAATCTGCGAATACAAAATACCCATTTCGCCCTCGTCCGTCTGGCCGTCGAAAAGACCTGCGGAAGGGGCTTTCTTGATAATCTTTTCGGGCGCGCCGAAGTAACGCAGGAACTCGTAGACTTCGCGTACGGTGAGGTCGGCGATCGGGTTGAAATCGTGGGCGCCGTCGCCCCATTTTGTGAAGTAGCCCATATAAGCCTCGCTGCGGTTCCCGGTGCCGGCGACCAGGCAGTTCATACTCTGCCCCACGGCGTAGAGGGTCGTCATTCTGAGCCGCGGCGCCACATTCGCCAGCGCTTCCGCCGTCAGCTGGCAGCTTTCCTGCAGCGACAACACCAGCGCCTCCCTGACCGGCGTAAGATCGACGCGGAGCGTTTTGATGTCAAACATTTTCGCGACTGTTTCGGCGTCGGCCGCGTCCGCCTCGTAATTGCGGCGCGAATGGCAGGGCATAATGATGCCCGTGACATTGTCGCATGCTTTGCGGCAAAGGATGCCGGTCAGCGCGCTGTCTTTGCCGCCGCTGTTGCCGTAAACGATGCCATCGCAGCCGGACTGCGCGAGCATATTCCGGATAAACTCGATTCTCGCCTCTAACTCTTTAGCATAATTTTTCATAGCGTTCTCCTTCATCGGGTTATTCCCATTCAATGGTGGCAGGCGGTTTGGGCGTGATGTCGTAAACCACGCGGTTGACATGTTTGACTTCGTTGACGATTCTCGAAGATGCCCTGGCGAGGACTTCGTAAGGAATACGGGCGAAATCCGCCGTCATGAAATCGACGGTCGACACGGCGCGCAGCGCGATGGTGTAATCGTAGGTGCGGCTGTCGCCCATGACGCCGACGCTTTTCATATTTGTCAGCACGGCGAAATACTGGTTGATATCCCTCGATAAACCTGCCTGCTCGATTTCTCCGGTAAAAATGGCGTCGGCTTCCTGAAGTACGGCCACCTTTTCACGCGTGATATCGCCGATAATTCTTACCGCGAGGCCGGGTCCGGGGAAGGGTTGCCGCCAGACAAGGTCTTCATCGAGGCCCAGTTCAATGCCGGCTTTTCTCACTTCGTCCTTAAACAGCAGGCGGAGCGGTTCGATGATTTCCTCAAAATCGATCACATCGGGCAGTCCGCCGACGTTGTGGTGGCTCTTGATCTTGGCGGAATCGCCCAGGCCGCTCTCGATAATATCGGGATAAATCGTACCCTGCACCAGAAAACTGACCTTGCCGATTTCTTTTCCGATATCTTCAAAGCAGCGGATAAACTCCTCGCCGATAATCTTTCTCTTTTGTTCGGGGTCTGTGACGCCTGCGAGTTTTGCAAGGAACCTTTCGCCGGCGTCGATTCGAATTAGGTTCATGTCAAAACGCGAGCGGCAGATTTCCTCGACCTTGTCTCCCTCGCCTTTGCGCAATAAGCCGTGGTCGATAAATATGCAGGTCAGGTTTTTGCCGACGGCCCGGTGAACCATCACCGACGCTACCGTGGAGTCCACGCCGCCCGAAAGGGCGCAGATGACTTTTTTGTCGCCGATTTTCTGCCGCAGTTCCTCGATGGTTCTGGCGACATATCCTGTCATGCTCCAGTCGCCCCTGCAGCCGCAAATATGGTACAAAAAATTCTTCAATATTTGCGTGCCGGCCTGGGTGTGGACGACCTCCGGGTGAAATTGCACCGCATAAATCTTTCGCGATTCGTTTTCCATCGCGGCGCAGGGACAGTCGGGCGTACGGGCGGTGACTTTGAACCCCTCGGGCACCCGGGCGATGAAATCGGTGTGGCTCATCCAGCAAACCGTATTTTGTTCGACGCCCTCGAATAATTTTGCGGCAGTAAATAGATTTGTCAATTCCACGCGGCCGTATTCGCCGACGTCGGCTGCGCGAACCTCGCCGCCGTTGAGATACGCGACGAGCTGCGCCCCGTAACAGATGCCGAGAATCGGGATGCCCAGACGAAACAAATCTGCGGAGCATCGAGGGGCCTTGCCGGCATAAACGCTCTTTGGACCGCCGGTCAGGATAATCCCCAAAGGCTCTGCATTCTTGATTTTATCAAGAGAGGCCCTATAAGGCCATACTTCGCAGTACACACCGCATTCGCGGACCCTGCGGGCAATGAGATGGGAATACTGCCCCCCGAAATCCAAAACAACAATTAACTGGTGCGCCATCAATCCGCCGCCTTTCTGTTATAAGAACAAGTTCATTCCTCGCGATAGGTTTCCGGTTCAATAGCCGGCTCTCCGGCGTTCTGCTGCGATGACGCCTCTAAATCCGGCGGAGGCGCCGCGGAACTCGGCCGCTCGGCCGGCGGCGGGATGCCGATGTCGGGCGGCCGGACGGAAATGTCGGGATTTGCCTGCGCGGGGCCGGCGCCGAAATCATTCAAGCGGTATTCGCCCGGACCGATCGGGCCGAACTTAACAGGCGGCTGCGCGGTGCCGGATGTTCCCCAATCTTCGGGACGGTATTCGCCGGGGCTGTCGGGTACAGGGCCGAATGGTTTCGGCGGAAATACGCCGGGTGGTTCGAACATCGGCGCCGGTTCTGCCGGCGGCGGATTGAAATTCCATACAGGCAGGGGCGGGGGAACGGCGCGCTTTTTCTTTTTTCTCGCTATTGCCGTGATCAGCAGATAAAGAAGAGCCGCGGTCAGTGTTCCGGCTGAAATCAGCGACCCGACAGCCAGCCCGCGCGGAATATAATTGAATTCGACCGTATGTTTACCCTTTGGCAGTTTTACCGCGAGGTAGGCATCAGCCAGTTTGACGATATCCTTCGATTCGGGCTTTTCGCCGTCGATGGTGATTTGCCACGACGGGTCATAAGGAATCGAGGTATAAAGCAGACAGTCGGCCTGCGCGTCGACTGTGCCCAGTATGTGAGAGTCGTCAAAATCGGTGAATTCCATGCCGCCGCGCTCAAGCAAATAGTATCCCTCTCTGAATTTATCAATATTCAGGCCGTAGGCATAAAAATTCAAAGAGCCAGAATCCCCCTCGGAAATCGGCATTTCAAACGACACGCTTTCACCGGCCTTCAGTTCACCGAGGTCGATGATATAGGCATACAGGTCGCTTTTGTAGAGATCAATTCCTTCTCCGCTCGCGGTGAAAGATTTGATATTCGGGGCATCGATATACAGGTAGCAGCTCTGCGTAACCTCCGGCGTAATCACCAGCGTGATGCTCGCCTCGCTGCCGGGGTTTGTTTTGTAATAGTAGAACTGCCCGGTGTCGAAACCCGAATACATCTCGTCGACGTTGTAATAATAAGAATCGGTAATCGGTATCCTATCAAACACGCCGCTGACGCCGGTGGCTTTTTCGAAATAATCGCCCTGTACTTCAAAAGGATTATCGGAAATATGGTTCCAGGCGCCAAGCACCGTTGAAGCGCAGTAGGCGACGGGGAGGCAGTACTTGTTCTCGTAAGCGGTGAATTTGCCTTTGCTCATCAGCGAACGGTAGAACTCCGGATTGGGTTCGTAATTTTCGTCGTTGTCCACCAGGTATTGAATAGCGTTCATCATGTTGTATACCGGCGTTTGCGGATAGTATGTATAACTGTTGATGTAATTGCTCCACATGCCCAGTTTGCTTTGGAGGTTGGAAGTCTTTTCGTATGCCATGGAGGAAAAAACCGACGCGCCGTTATAATCGTACCAGCAGGGGTCCATCCTTGTGCGCAGATAGGCCAGCTCCATGCGGTAAAATCCGGTGTTTTGTGCGTCCAGACCCTTTTTCAGCAGGGTGAAATCGCCCAGATCAGAGGCGTAATCCGCCTTTTTCTGGTTCATCGAAAAATTCCACGTGTCGGCAATGCAGGCCTCTGTGACGCAGCTGAGCATCATGATCAGGCACAAAGCGGAAGCCGCGTGCGGGGATTTCTTAATCACCGCGAATAAGAGCGTGTAAAGGACGGCGAAAGAAAGGCTGATGATGACGGTGGCTTCGCTGACGTTTTTCGAGCCGAGTTCCTGAACGAGCACGATACCCATCACCACGGCAATGCCGACGGCGAGAATATCCTTCCCGCTGTATTCTTTCAGGCGCATAAACGCCTTGTAAGCCATTACAAGAAGCACAAAACTATAGATGAACGAAAAACGATAGGGCAAATCGTTCGGAAAATGGAAGCCGTGCCACACATAGTTGGCGAAATTGATATTGAAACTGAAGTACAATATTGCCAGCAGGATGACGTGGGCGGCCTTTTCCTTCAATTGAATGGTTTTGGAGAACAGGTAGAGCGGTACGAGCAAAACCGTCGCCATACCGCAGTAGATGTTGGGCAGCACGTCCTCGCCGCTGCTTCGAATCGTCGGTTCCAGACCGGCAAGGTGGTTGGCGAGAAAATCGAATATTTTAAAATAGGATTTATAGTTTTCGGGAAAAGAGCCGCTGGTCGCCGAACTCGCTTGCAGGATGTAGTACAGCGGTATCAACGCGAAAGCGGCAAGGCAAAACGCAACAAGGGCGGCAAACGCAAAACGCAGCCCGGAGCCGAGAAAAACGGAGTGCCTCAGTCTTTGGCCCGCGCTGTAACGCTTTTCGCCTTTGTCGTCGAGCGTGAAAACAGCCTCGCCGTAAAGGCTTGACAGGCGGTAGTTCGCGGCAAAATAGATGAAAAAATAGATGACGGAAAACAGGCAGACCATGTAAGCCATGTAATAGTTCGCGATCATCGTCAAGGCCATCGAACCGATGAAAAGCATGGGCTTGCGCAGGTTGACAATGCGCTCGATGCCAAGCATCACCAGCGGGAAAAGGAACATTGCATCGAGCCACATTACGTTCCAGTAATAGGCGATGAAAAACCCGCAAAACGAATAAAGCACGCCGAAAGCGGCGGCGCCGTAATCGCTCTTTCCCAGCGACTTTTTGATGTAGTATGCAAAAGCGGCGGAAGATAAGGCCGCTTTGAGCAAAACCATTGTCGCGATGGCTTCGGGAATGTTCTTGTGACCGAAGAAAACGACGATAATCGAAAGCGGGCTGGAGAGGTAGTTGAAAAAGTTGCCCAGAAACCCGCTGCCCAGCCCCGAGTTCCAGGAATATAAAAAACTGCGCACTTGGACGATGCGCTCGTACAGTTCCGCAAAAAGCGGCCCGTATTGGTGGTATAAATCCATGCGCAGAATCGTCGAACCGCCGAAGGGGAACAGGCCGAAGCAGAAGTAGACAAAAAGCATGACCAGCGCAGAGGCGAAAAAAGCGGTCAGTATATATCGGTTTTCGGCGAAAAAACCGGTTTTGACGGGCTGTTTTTCCGCGGTCGCCGGATAATGATCACCTTTCATAATATGCGCCTTTCCTATCGAATATATTAAAGCAAAGTTTAACACACGCAGGGGCTCATTTCAACCGCGAGCAGCACAAAATAAGGTAGGGGAAAACAAACGCAGGAGTGTATATATTCACTTCAAAATGAATATTTTATTGTAGTTTCGCGGTTTTGCTGATATAATGTTCAAAAAGGAGGCGGCATTATGGCCGGGCCCAACCACAAAAAAGACGCAGCGGAAGAAACAGCCGGCGGGCTTGTCATCTCCGACGCCGTCATTGCGGCGATTGCTCTCAATGCCGCAAAGGAAGCGGAAGGCGTAGCAGGCTTTGCCGCAGCGAAACCCGGCGTAAAAAACCTCCTGGCGCAGGCGGACAGCCCGCTGAAATCTGTCCGGGTCGAAGCGGGGGAGAACGGCATAACCCTGCATATCTATCTCATTGTGCGGGAAGGGGTCAAAATACCGCAAATAACCGCGCAAGTGCAAAAAAACGTTAAGAGCGCCGTACAAAATATGACGGGCAAAGTGGTTTCCAAGGTGAATATCAACATTGCGGGTATCGGTTTCGCGCCTGCGGAAGGCGTCCATTAACCTTACATTTTCCTGCGGGATGTTTCATGACGAAGGGAATTCGCGATGACCAGAAAAAAAGAAAGAGAACAGGCCTTCGAGATACTCTATGAAAAATCATTTCATCCCGAAACGGAGATGGAAGATATTCTGCGCGTCAATATCGACAACGGCCTGATAGAAGACAACCAGTATGTCAACGCTATCGTGACAAAAGCGTGGGATAAGCTGTTCGGCATCGACGAACTCATTGAACGCCACTCCATCGGATGGAAGGTCAAACGCATATCCAAGGTCGCGCTGGCGGCGCTGAGGCTTGCCATTTGCGAAATTCTTTACTTTGACGATATACCCACGGCTGTTTCCATCAACGAAGCCGTCGAACTATGCAAAAAATACGGTACCGAGGAAGACGCGCCTTTTGTCAACGGAATTCTGGGAACGTTATCCAGAAATATCGGCGAGGCCGCCGGCGGTCAAGGCGGCGAAAAAACCTAATGCCGTCTTTTCTTGGTTTTGACACCAGCAATTACGCCGCATCTGTTTCGCTCTATACCGGCGAGACGGACAGTTTTATCAGCAAAAAGCAATTCTTGCCCGTGCCCCCCGGCCAGGCGGGCATCAGGCAGAACGAAGCTGTTTTTCACCACAACCGCCTGTTGCCGGAGATTACGCGGGAGATTCTCGAGGCCGGCAATGCGGCGATAGCCGCAGCGGGCGCTTCCGTACGCCCGCGGGATGTCGAAGGTTCCTATATGCCCTGTTTTCTCGCGGGTGCCGCCGCCGCGCAGATAATATGCGCCGCCCTGCGCGTGCCTTTCCTGCGTTTTTCGCATCAAGAGGGTCATATCGGCGCCGCTGTCGCCGGAACAGGGCAGAAAAACCTGCTCGACAAACCCTTTGTCGGGGTTCACGCTTCCGGCGGCACGACGGAAATTCTGCACGTCAAACCGGGTCCGCCCGGTTTGTTACAAACGCAGGTGCTGGCCAGGACGCTAGATCTCAATGCGGGCCAGGTCGTCGACCGTGTCGCGCTGATGTTGGGGATTCCATTCCCGGGAGGAGAGCAGCTGAGCCGTCTGGCGCTGAACGGCAGAGCCGGGAAGCCGGCAAAAGTTTCTCTCAAAGGCAACGACTGCTGCCTTTCCGGCCTTGAAAATCTTTGCCGTGACAGAATGAATTCCGCTGCGGCGCCGGAAGATACCGCCGCTTTTTGCCTCGAGTCGCTGTGCGCTGTTTTTGAGGCAATGCTGTCAAAGGTCTTGGGCGTCGAAAGGCTGCCCGTGCTGTTTTTCGGCGGAGTGTCGTCGAGCGAGTATATCCGCCGTTTCTTTTCACAACGTTTCGAGACCTATTTTGCGCCCGCCGAGTTTTCAAGCGACAATGCGGCGGGGATTGCGTACCTGACTTATCTGTCTGTCCGGAAAGGGATTTGATGCATGGCGCCGCTTCAAGTGCTGACAGTCAGCCAGTTGACATTTTATATCAAGTCCCTGCTCGAGGCCGACGCAAACCTTGGAGCGGTTATTGTCAGCGGCGAGATATCCAATTATAAAAACCATTATTCCGGCCACCGCTATTTCACCTTGAAAGATGAAAACGCCACGCTGAAATGCGTCATGTTCCGCACCAGCGCCCAAAAGCTCCGTTTCGAGCCGGACAACGGCATGAAAGTGCTCGTGCGCGGAAGAATATCGGTCTATCCTGCGGACGGCTCTTATCAGCTGTATGCGGAGGATATACAGCCGGAAGGGCTCGGCGCCCTTCACCTGGCTTTCGAGCAGATGAAGGCGAAACTCGAAAAAGAGGGCTTGTTTAGTCCTGCGGTGAAAAAAACTATCCCGAAATATCCTGGCAATGTCGGGCTGATCACGGCGGAGGGGTCCGCCGCCTACCGGGATGTTGTAAGCGTTCTTGCCAGACGGTTTCCCTATGCGCAGGTCATTTTTGCTCCGGTTCAGGTTCAGGGCGCGGCGGCCGCGGCTTCCATTGCGGCGGCGCTTCAGCGATTCGATGAACTCGGCTGCGCCGACGTCATTATCGTATGCCGGGGCGGCGGCTCGCTGGAGGATCTTTGGGCGTTTAACGAGGAAATCGTCGCCCGTGCCGTATACGCCTGCCGCACTCCCGTAATCTCAGGCGTCGGCCACGAAACCGACTTTACAATCTGCGATTTCGTGGCGGACATCAGGGCGCCCACGCCTTCTGCGGCAGCCGAACTCGCGGTGCCTTCGGCCGCGGACGAAAAAATACGCAATGCGATGCTCGCCGTACGGTGTTCGACCGCTGTTTGGAACTTTATCGCGGCGCAAAGGGAAAAAGTCTCCGCACTCGCGCAATCCCCGGGCCTGGCCGGGCCGGCTTCGCTGATTGACACATACCGCCAGCGTATCGATTTGAATATGCTCGATATTGACAGAGCAGTGCGTATGCGTCTGAAAGGCGAACGCGCTGGTTTGGATATCCTGGCCGGAAAACTGCAAACCATGAGCCCTCTGCGTGTTCTGCTGCGGGGATACAGTATTGTCCAAAACGAATCGGGCGGTATTATTACCGACGCCTCCCAGACGCAGCAAGGAGGCAAGATACAGGTTCTCCTGGCGAAAGGCGGCCTGAGATGCACGGTTGATGAAATCGACGGTGAAGGGTGAATACCATAATGGCGGTGAAAAGATGAAAAAAATGACTTACGAGCAGGCGCTGAAGCGGCTTGAGGAAATTGTTCAGATTCTCGAACAAGGCAGCAAGCCCCTTGAAGAGACCATGAAACTCTACGAGGAAGCAACGGCGCTTGCGGCTTTCTGCGGCGAGTGCCTTGATAAGGCGGAGCAGAAAATCACCGCTCTTGCCGGCCTCAAACCCGGAGCGGACGAAGATGACGATGTTTAATAAGCTGTTGTCTGATTACCGGCAGATGATTGACGGTGCGCTCGAGGAATGCCTCCCCGATGAACCCGGCAATACATTAGTCGAGGCGATGCGCTATACTCTTTTTTCTGACGGCAAGCGCGTTAGGCCTTTGTTATGCCTTGCATTTTGCCGTGCTTGCGCAGCGGATGAAAAGAACGCGCTCGCTTTTGCCTGCGCGGTTGAAATGGTCCACACATATTCCCTCATTCACGACGATCTGCCTTGCATGGACGATGATGCTTTCAGGCGGGGAAAGCCCGCCTGCCATATCCGTTACGGTGAAGCGCAGGCGCTGCTCGCCGGCGACGCTCTGCTGACGCTTGCTTTTGAAACCGCTGCCCGCCCTGGCCGGCTGCCTCCTGAAGCGAATATTCAGGCGGTTGCAACCCTCGCCCGTTGCGCGGGATATAAAGCGATGGTCGGCGGCCAGTCATTGGAATTCGCCGCAGGCGGTTCGGTTCACGGCGAACTGATGGATGAAATTGACCGCCTTAAAACAGGGCGGTTGATTGAGGCGGCTTGCGTGATGGGCTGCATTGCCGCAGGTGCCGAAAGTCGGCAAATCGACGCGGCATCCCTCTATGCCGAAAATGTCGGCCTTGTGTTTCAAATCGTCGACGACCTGCTCGACGGAGACGGCGGACGGGATAAAAACAAGGCCAAGGCCAGGGCGGCCTACCTGACCGAAAAGGCAAAACAGGCGCTCGACGTGTTCGAGGACGCGTCGTTGCCCGCCGCTTTTGCCGATTCCCTGTTGACCAGGAGCGTGTGAGCCGCATGGATGAGAAATCCCTGTTATCGGCTATCAAATCCCCGCGGGATATCAAGCAGCTTGACAAAAGCGGCTTGGAAAGTCTGTGTTCCGAAATCAGGGAAACCCTTGTTAAGACCATCTCTTGCAACGGCGGACATCTTGCCTCCAATCTCGGCGTCGTGGAACTGACCGTTGCCATCCATAAAAGCTTCAATTCGCCATACGATAACATTGTATGGGATGTCGGGCATCAGTCCTATACGCACAAACTGCTGACGGGGCGTTTTGACCGTTTCGGCACCATTCGCCAGGAAAACGGGCTGTCGGGCTATACCAGGCCTCAAGAGAGCGAGCACGACGTTTTCCTCAGCGGCCACTCCGGTACCGGCGTTTCCGCGGGATTCGGCCTGGCGGAAGCGAAACAGCTGAAGAAAGACAACTCTTTTGTCGTGGTTGTTATCGGAGACGGTTCGTTCACAGGCGGGCTCGCCTATGAGGCCATCAACAACGCCGGCAGGACGGGCGCACGCCTGGTCGTGATCCTTAACGACAACGAGATGTCGATTTCCGGGAACGTCGGCGCCTTTGCGAGATATCTGACCGTCATTCGTTCCAAACCGAAATACTACAGGCTCAAAGCCCGCACGGAAAGTTTCCTCAACCACATCCCGCTTATCGGCAAAAGTCTGTCCGCCTCCGTATTTAAGATAAAGGCTTCCGTGAAAAATCTGATTTATCCGAGAACCTGGTTTGAAGAGTTCGGATTTCGCTATATCGGCCCACTGGACGGCCACGACATCGGGAAATTGTGCCAGGCATTCGATACGGCGAAAATGATCGCTGCCCCGGTTTTAATCCATGTCAATACCGTCAAAGGCAAAGGTTACGATTACGCCGAGCGTTCTCCGGTCGTTTTCCACGGCATTTCGAAGTTCGACGTTGAAACGGGAGAGCCTGTCGAAGCAGGCAAAAGCTTTTCTTCCGAATTCGGCGATTATCTGTGCGGCGTCGCGGCAAAAGACCGCAGAATCTGCGCCATCACCGCAGCGATGTCCGTAGGCACCGGCCTCGAGAAGTTCCGCGAGCTGTATCCTGACCGCTTTTTTGACGTAGGTATTGCGGAGGAGCATGCGGTCACCTTTTCTTCGGGACTTGCAAAAATGAATCTGGTGCCCGTATTTGCCGTGTATTCCGCTTTTCTGCAGCGCTGTTACGACCAGTTGATTCATGACGTTTCACTGCAGAACCTCCATCTGGTTCTGGCTGTTGACCGTGCGGGGTTTGTCGGTGAAGACGGTGAAACGCACCAGGGCCTTTTCGATGTCACCATGCTCAACGGCATACCCGGCGTAACCATCTATTCGCCCGCCACCTTCGCCGAACTCAGAAGCGCGATGAACAATGCCTTGTATCACGACAAAGGGATTGTGGCCGTGCGTTACCCGCGCGCGGGCGAGTCCGCGCTGCCTTCGGCGTTTGCGCCGTGCGGCAACGGTTTTGACTGCTACGGGGATGTTCAATCTCCGTATGCGGTTGTATCTTACGGCCGGACTGCGGTTGCCGCATGCTTTGCCGCCGAGCGCCTGAGTCAATCCGGCGTCAGCGTCAGTGTCATTAAACTCAACCGCATCAAACCTTTTGACGCTGCCGCCCTTGACCTGGCCTGCGGGAAGAAGACGGTTATGTTTTTTGAGGAAGGCATCAAAAGCGGAGGCGCGGGCGAGCGGTTTGCGGTTGCGCTGCTCCAGAAAGGGTTCAAAGGCAGGTTCTTTTTAAAGGCCGTCGAAGACGAATTTGTGCCCCAGGCGCCTGTCGGCGCGCTGCTGAAACGCTACGGTTTCGACGAAGACGGAATCAGCCGGCAGGTTGCGGAGTGGATTGAAAGTGAAGAGCACTGAACGGCTTGACACGGCGGTTTTTGCCAAAGGGCTGGCTGATTCACGCGAAAAAGCGAAAGCCCTCGTAATGGCCGGCTGTGTTTATGTCAACGGAGTCAAAGCCCTTAAAGCGGGCCAGAGCGTCGACGCCGCGGATGAAATCGAACTGAGGAACACGGGCGATTCTTTTGTCAGCCGCGGCGCCTACAAACTGAAAAAAGCGCTCGACGTGTTCGGAATATCTCCCGAAGGGCTTGTCTGTATCGACGTCGGCGCCTCTACCGGCGGCTTTACGCAAATACTCCTGGAGAGATCGGCGGCAAAAGTGTACGCGGTTGATGTCGGTTACGGCCAACTGGCCTGGCAGCTTCGGAACGACCCCCGCGTCGTCAATCTCGAAAGAACCAATTTCAGGAACATCGACGCGAAACTGATCCCCGAACCGGTTGATTTTGCATGTGTGGACGTGTCTTTTATCTCGTTGAAACTGATTCTGCCCGCGCTCATGCAGTTTTTAAAAGAAAGCGCGAAAGTCGTTTGCCTTGTAAAACCGCAGTTTGAAGCCGGACGAAGCAGCGTCGGGAAAAAGGGTGTCGTCAGGGACGCGGAAGTCCATCGGCGCGTGTTAAAAGAAATCAGCGATTTCTGCCGCACAAACGGTTACGGAATCATCGGAGCCGACTATTCCCCCATCAAAGGGCCGCAGGGCAATATCGAATTTCTGCTGCTGCTGGTTCCGCAGGACGGGGAATCATCACTTGATATTGATATAATAGACTCGGCCGTGTCAAACGCCCATCTGTTTTTGAACGGAGAATCATGATATGAAAGTCGCTCTGCTGCCTAATCTGACCAGGGAAGACGCTCTGAATGCCACGCAGCGTCTCATCGATACGCTTGAGCGGATTGATGCGCCCTTTTTTCTCGCGCTTGAAGAAAAAGAGAGTTTTCCCGCCGCGCACGCCCGGTTTGCGCCGCGCGGCGAATTATTCGAATTGTGCGATGTCATTATCGCCATTGGCGGCGACGGCACCATTATTCACGCAGCCAAACAGGCGGTCCGCTTCGGCAAACCGGTGCTGGGCGTCAATGCCGGCCGCCTTGCGTTTATGGCGGGGCTGGAAGGGCACGAAACCGGATTGATCGAAAACCTGTTTAACGGCTGCTATACCGTCGACAAAAGGATGCTTCTTCAAGCGGAAGTTTTCAGCGGCGACCGGCGTATGGGTTCTTATTTGTGTATCAATGACGCGGTGTTCGGCAGGGCAGGCCAGATGAAACTGGTAGAACTGACTGTTGAATGCGGCGGGAAGCGCATCAACAACTATTCCGGCGACGGCATTATCATCGCAACGCCGACCGGCTCGACTGCTTACTCGCTTTCCGCGGGCGGCCCTGTGATCGATCCCGGGATCGAGGGGATTTTGCTGACGCCCGTCTGTACGCATGCTCTCTTTGCCAGGCCGCTGCTTTTCTCGGCAGATTGCGTCCTGACGGTTACCCCGGCGCCCGGCGGGAATGTGACGCTCTATTGCGATGCGGACGACGGTACGCCGATTCCGGACCCCGGCAAAGTCGTCGTCTCCAAAGCGGCTCAAACTGCGGATTTTATCCGCATCAAAACCGACCGGTTCTTTGACATCCTCAACAGCAAACTGATGCGTGGCAGCGATACCCAAAAGCGTGATTGAAAGGAAGATTATCATGAAAACAAAACGGCAGAACGAAATCGTCGGCCTGGTGGAAAAGCAGAATATCGCGACGCAGGAGGAACTGCTTGTCAAACTGCGCGAAGCCGGGTTTAAGGCGACACAGGCGACCGTGTCCAGGGATATCAAGGAACTGCGCCTGGTCAAATCCATGGGGCCCTCCGGCCATTACCGTTATGTGCTGCCGCAGACGGACTCCGATATGCTGGTATCGAAATTTCACGCAATATTCGTCCAGTCCGTCATTTCCTGCGATTACGCGGGCAATATCATCGTTATCAAGTGCTATACCGGTATGGCGCAGGCGGCTTGCGCGGCTTTTGACTCCATGCGATGGGAAGGGCTCGTCGGCACGCTCGCCGGCGACGACACCATATTCGCGCTTTGCCGAACGGAAGGCTATGCCTCGCAGATGAAAGACGCCATCCAGCGATTGCTGAGCAAATAGAAGAACCTGCGCCAAAGACCGGCAATGGCTGCCTGACCGACGGTGAAAACGTATGCTCTCAAGGCTTGAAATTGAAAACATTGCCATTATTGAAAGCGCCGCCATTGAATTCGGAGGCGGGTTCAACGTGCTTACCGGAGAGACGGGAGCGGGCAAGTCAATCGTGATCGACTCCATTTCCGCCGTCCTCGGCGAGCGAACCTCAAGGGAACTAATTCGCACCGATTGTGAAAAAGCCCGTGTTTCTGCCGAATTCCGGCACTGCTGCCGGGCTGCTGATGATGTGCTTAAAACGCTTGAAATCGATCCGATGCCCGACGGCAGCCTGCTGCTGCAAAGAATCATGTACCAAGACGGGCGGAACAGCTGCCGCATCAACGGTGTGCCGGCTACTGTAGGCATGCTGAAAACCGTCGGCGACACACTGGTCAGCATTCACGGCCAGCAGGACAGCCATTCCCTTTTAACACCCGATACACATTGCGCGATGATTGACAGTTTTGCCGGCAACGGACCGCTGCTGGACCTGTGTAAAGACGGTTTCGAAGCGCTGACGCAACTGAAAAGCCAACTTGACGAACTTACGGCAAACGAAAGCCAAAAGGCGCGTTTGTCTGAAATGCTCGCCTACCAAATCGAAGAACTGGAAGCGGCGCGCATTAAACCAGGAGAGAGGGAGGAGCTCACCGCCAAGAGAAACAGGTTTGTTCACACCGGGCGTATTGCCGAAGAACTTCAGGCCGCTTTACAGGCTCTCGCCGGCGGCGAAGAAAACGGCGGCGTTACCGGCTGCGCGATAGCGGCGGCCGCACACCTTTCGTCCGCAGCAAGGCTTTTTCCGGATATGGAACCGCTGGCTGCTTCGGCGTCGGATATCGTATATTCTGCGCAGGAACTTCAAACGGCGCTCAACAGCGCGCTCAACTCGCTTGAAATGGCCCCGGGGGAGTTGGAAGAGACCGAGTCGCGGCTGGACGAACTATACAAACTGAGCGTCAAATACGGCGAAACGGAAGAGGATATGCTCGCGTTTCTTGACGGCGCGCGCAAGGAACTGGAAGCCATCGAGTTTTCGGCGCAGCGGGCGCATTCGCTCAAAGCGGAAATCGAAAAGATTCGCGAACAAACAGAAAAAATCGCGGACGAACTCAGCGCGCGCCGTAAAAAAGCGGGAGAAGAGTTTTGCTTAAGGGTACGCCGGGAACTATCCTATTTGGACATGCCCAACGTCGTATTCATGCTCAGGCAATCCGCAAAAAATCTCTCTGCGGACGGGATTGACAACATCGAGTTCGCCTTATCGGCCAATACGGGGGAAGAACCGAAGCCCTTGTCGAAGATTGCTTCCGGCGGGGAATTGTCGCGGATTATGCTGGCAATCCGCAGCGTGTTTTCGGCGGGCAGCGAAAACGAAACCCTGATATTCGACGAAATCGATACGGGCATCAGCGGCCGGGCCGCCAACAAAGTCGCCGTCAAACTGCGCAGCGCCGCGGCGGGCAGACAGGTGATTTGCGTAACTCATCTTGCGCAAATCGCGGCCGCTGCGGACAATCATTATGAAATCAGCAAAAGCGTTACCGGCGGCAAAACATATACCAAAGTTGAAAAACTGGATTATGAGGGCAGAAAAAGGGCGCTGGCTGTGATTATCGGCGGCCTTGAAATTACCTCGGCCCAGTTGGAAAGCGCGGAAGAAATGCTTGCTCAGGCAGGCGTCAGCAATAAATGAAAAGGGGATTGACAATGAGGTTCGGCATCTGCGTCGGCACCGACGCGAAAAAAATCGAAATTTTAAGCAGGACGGGCTTCGATTATTTCGAAACCAACACGACGGACATCACAACGGCCGGCGACGCTGACTTTTCCGAATTCGCGGCCTGCATCGAGAAATTCGGCCTGCCTTGCGAAGCGGCCAACTGCTTTGTACCGGGTGAAATCCGGTTATGTGCGGTTCAGCCGGATTATAAAACGATATCCGAATACGTTCAAAAGGCTTTTCTCCGCGCATCGCAGTGCGGAGTGAAAACCATTGTATTCGGCAGCGGCAAAGCGAGGTCTGTGCCGGAGGGAATGAAAACCGGCGAGGCCTTCGACAGACTTGCTTTTTTTCTGCGGGAAATCGTAGCGCCGCAAGCGGAACGTTACGCGATTGATCTAGCCATAGAACCGCTGAATAAAAATGAGTGCAATATTATTAATTCTGTCCCCGACGGCATTGAACTCGCCGATGCGGTTGGCCAAAAAAGAGTGAAGACGCTCGCGGACCTTTACCACATGTATCTGGAAGATGACAGCATGGAAGCGCTTGCCGCGACGAAAGGGAAAATTATTCACGCCCACATCGCCAATCCGGTCGAGAGAAGGTTTCCGAAACCCGGCGACGGCTTCGATTTTGCGCCGTTTCTCGGGGCGCTCAAATCAGCGGGATGCCCGCGCTGTTCGGTGGAAGCGGGCTGCGACGATTTCGCGGCCGACGCGCCTGCGGCGCTTGAGGCCATCCTTGGGGCAAACGCCTGATATAAATTCGGGGGTGGACGATGCTGCGCAGGTCTCCGCAGACGGATAAAGAACCGGTTCGTCTGGCTTATTTCGACAATTTCAAAGGCATTCTGATCAGCCTGGTAGTGCTGGGCCATTTTCTGTATGCCTACAGCGGTTCCGGCGGACCGGTCCTTGCGCGCATCATCACTCCAATCATCTACACCTTCCACATGCCGGCTTTTGTGTTTATTTCCGGTTTTTTCAGCAAAAGCAGGCAGTCGTCAAGTTTCCGTTCGCTGGCCCGACTGGCCTCGGCATATCTCATTTTTAACGGTTTGCTGCTGGTGTATAACCTTTTCACCGGTACCGGGATATCTTTGCTGACGCCGCTTTATTCCGCGTGGTATCTCGCCGCGCTCATTGTGTGGCGGCTTGCCGTCAGATTTTTCGGCAGGCAAAAGCATTTATTCGCTTTCTCCGTGCTGTTCGCCCTGCTGGCCGGCTTCTGGCCCGAGATTTCCAACCAGTTTGCGATGGGCAGAATCATTGCGTTCTTCCCGTTCTTTCTGCTCGGCTTTCGATTGGACAAAACCGTCTTTTTTCTCTTCAGCTCCTGCCGGAAGAAAAGCGTCTATATTTTGGGGGCGGTCCTTGCTGCGGCCGGGCTTTCCTGCGCGTATTATCTCGCCGGTTCGGGAGCGATATCCCTTGAGATGATGCTCATGAGCCCATATAAGAGCTTTTACGACGCCTTGGCCAGGACGGCGCTGTTCCTGCTCGCGCTGTTGATCATTGCGGCCATGATGCTGATGATGCCTTCAAAAAAAATTCCTCTTATTGCCAAGTGGGGGAAAAATTCTCTGGCCGTCTATGTGGCGCACCGGCCGGTTACGCTGTTGTTTGCTTTACTGCTGCCTTTGAGTTCTTACAATCGTCTCGTGTTTGGCGCGGCCTGCGCCGCTTCCGCAGCGACGCTGGTTTTATTCGGCAGCGACCGCTTTGCGCATGCGCTTGAGCGGCTTCTGGACATGTTTACGGCGGCGCTTTGTTCGGCGAACGATATCGGCAACAGGCGGCGGCAGCGCGCTTTATCCGCCGCGGCTATCTTTGCCGTTTGCATCATGCTTGTCAATCCCGTCATGAACTTAACCGGACAACTCAAAGGCGGGGAGTCCGAACAAAAGGCGGAAGATGTCATCTATCCGGTTATGGACAGGGAAACACTCGAACAACTGAAATCCGATATTAAAATCACTTTTTCCGGAGACCTGATTCTGCTGATGGATCAGGTCAAAGACGGTTACGACGAAACGAGCGGCCTTTATAATTTCGACGAGCAGTTTGCATACGCAAAAAAATATTTCGAACAGGCCGATTATTCCATAGGGATTTTCGAGGGCCCTCTCGCGGGCGAAAAAGCCGGTTATTCCGAGGGCAACTACGATGACGGGCTGACGCTTCGCCTGAACTATCCGGATGCTTATGCTTCGGCCGTGAAGAAGGCGGGGATCGATTTTGTCTCCCTGGCGAACAACCATCTGCTGGACAAGGGACCAAATGCCGTACCGAGAACACTCGGGGTACTTGACCGTGCCGGTCTCTCACATACCGGCGCATACAGAAATGCAGATGAGAAGAAAAAGGTTACCCTGGTTGATGTCAAAGGCCTTAAAATCGCCGTGCTTTCCTATACCTACGGATGCAATTACTATACGGAGGATGAACTCTTTAACGAAAATCCAGATATCACTTCGGTGATTTGCGACCCCGAAAGCCCATATTTTGCTTCTGCAAAAAAAGCAGTCCTTGAAGATTTCGACAGGGCAAAAAAGGAAAAACCCGACCTGATCGCCGTAATTCCGCATATGGGGGAGCAGTTTGTGCATACGACGAATATGTTTCAGGATACTTGGAACGATATCTTTATTGAGGCGGGGGCGGATCTCGTGCTGGGCGACCATGCCCATGCGGTTCAGCCGATGGAGTACCGTACCGTGAAAAAGCAGACAGGCGCAGGACGGGCGCTTGTTATCAACTGCCCGGGCAACTTTGTCAACAGCTACACCGAACACGACGGGGATGCGACAGCAATTACCGAAATCTATCTGGATCCCGAAGACGGAACAGTCGAGGGTTGTTCGATTGTACCCATGATGACGCAAGGCATGTATAAGGGCCAATACCGCGCTTTGCCGATAGCCGATATCATGAAAAACACGGCATTGTCCAAAACGATGAGCAAGCAGGAGTTTAACAGAGCCAAAGAGGTGCAGAAAATCGTTACGAAGGTCATGCTCGGCTGTACGGTAACCTGCGACCAATTACAGGACCGGTACTATTTCCTGACGGACGGATACCGGCGACAGGAGGTTCGGCCATTGCAAATCAGCGCGGAAGAAAAAACATCACCCTTGTACAAAGTACTATCCAACGCAAAAAAAGTCTGTTTCTCCGGCGACAGCCTGACGGAAGGAACAAAAAACGGCGGCTACGGCTGGTATGAGCCGATGATGGCGGCTTTTCCGGGGGTTCAAGCGGTAAAAAAGGCCTGGGGCGGTTCCACTTCCGTCATTCTTCTGGAAAAACGCGACGAATTAATTCAAGCTGCCGCGGATGTTTATGTCATTGCCATCGGCACCAACGATGTGCGGTACAGGGACAGCAGGCAGTGCGCGATGGACGCGAAGGCGTTTGTATTGAACATCGACGCGTTGCGTTCCGCTGTTGCCGTCAAAAACAGAGGCACCGTATTTGTTTTCATCGCGCCATGGATGTCTCTGGATTTTGACACGGTCTCAAAACTGAAAACTGGTGAGAAGAATGATATGCTTTTGCAATATACGGACGCTTTAAAGAAATACTGTGCGGGCAACGGCTGCCTTTTCGTTGACCCCAATCCGGCGATTCGTCAGAAACTTATGCGCGAACCTTATTCCGATTATCTGCTTGACGCTATCCATCCCAACGCAGGCGTCGGCATCGAATTATACAGCTCCGCTGTCATCGGCTATCAATCGTCAAGCTGAACGTCTGTCTCCGATTGACAATGTCACCGCATAGACGATATAATTTCGTTCAATTACCGGCTGCGCTTTCCGCAGCCGAAGCCGCCGGCAGGCAACCGTGGGGGATGTTTTAATGGACGTATTCAGCGAACTCAATGCCAGAGGGCTTATCGCGCAGATGACCGATCCGGAGAGAATCGAGCAGCTGCTGAAAAAAGAGAAAATCAGGTTCTACATCGGATTTGACCCGACTGCCGACAGCCTGCATGTCGGCCATTTTGTTCAAATTATGGTCATGGCTCATATGCAGCGCGCCGGGCATACGCCCATTGCTCTGTTCGGCGGAGGGACCGGCATGGTGGGGGACCCTTCGGGGAAGACAGCCATGCGCAAAATGCTTTCGAAGGAGGAAATCGAGTATAATATCGGCCGTTTTCAGCAGCAGATGTCCAAACTGATCGATTTCTCGGACGGCAAGGCGATTATGGTGAATAATGCCGACTGGCTGCTCAACCTCAACTATATCGATTTCCTGCGTGAAATCGGCATTCATTTTTCGGTTAACCGCATGCTTGCCGCGGAATGCTACAAACAGCGGCTTGAGACAGGCCTTTCCTTTTTCGAGTTAAACTATATGATCATGCAAAGCTACGACTTCCTTGTTTTACGGAGGAAATACGATTGCGTCATGCAGCTTGGCGGCGACGATCAGTGGAGCAACATTATCTACGGTGTTGAACTGAACCGTAAAGCGGATAACCGCGAAACGTTCGGGATGACGTTCCGCCTTCTGCAAACAAGCGACGGCAGAAAAATGGGCAAAACGGAAAAAGGCGCAATATGGCTGGATCCCGCCAAGACGTCGCCGTACGATTTCTTTCAATACTGGCGCAATGTCGACGATGCGGATGTGCTCAACTGCCTGAAAATGCTGACCTTTCTGCCTGTTGAGGAGATTGAGGGCTACGCAGGCCTGGAGGGCAGCGCGCTGAACCCCGTTAAGGAGAGGCTCGCTTATGAAGTCACGCGGCTTATCCACGGCGAGGATGAGGCGCAAAAAGCGATGCGTGCTGCAAAAGCGCTGTTTTCCTGCGGGACGGCTGACGGCGAAATGCCCGAAACATGTTTATGCGCCGACCTCTTTGAGGACGGAAAAGCCAACATCGTCAATGTTCTTGTCGCTGCGGGGCTTGCAAAATCCAAAGGGGAGGCGAGGCGGCTAATCGAACAGGGCGGCGTGACCTGCGGAAGCGAAAAAGTCGGCTCGTTTGATTTCTGCCTTTGCGCGGCCGACCTCGAAAAAGCCCCCGTGATTATACGCAAGGGCAAGAAGATTTATCACAAAATACGGCTTTAATGCTCCGATGCTTATATTTTAAGGGCGCTCTGGAACGGAGCGCCCTTTTGTCTGTGCCATTTGCGAAATTACAAATAGCTGTGCTCGACCGTAATGACGGTATAATAACGGTTATCGTATTCGCTGATGCGCTTGCTGACTTTATCGATGAGCTCTTTGTTGGTATAGCGAAATTTATGAGGCGTCACAAGGTCGAATATCAGATTGGTGTGCGTCGGACCGTCGACCACTCTGAAATCATGCACCTGCAAATTGACGTCAATGTCTTTGACCACCAGCAGCACGATTTGTTTGAGCGCCGATGTCCGCTCGTCGTCGCATTCGATCGGGTCGAGGTGAATGACCATCGAAATGCCGAAAACTTTTTCGATATCCCGTTCGATTAAATCAATGGTGTCGTGGCTCTCCATAATATTTTCCGCCGAAGACACCTCTGCGTGCGCGCTTGCGAAAACGCGGCCGGGTCCGTAATTGTGGACCACAAGGTCGTGAACGCCGATGATGCTGGGGAATGACAATATTTTCGATTTAATCGAAGCGACAAGATCCGCAGACGGCGGTTCCCCCAGCAGGGGACCGACGGCATCCTTGACAATGCCGATTCCCGCGGCAAAGATATACAAGGAAACAATCAAACCCGCGAAACCGTCAACGGGAACACGATATCCGAACCAGACAGGCTGAATATGAAGCCGGGCAAGGATCAGGGCAAAAATAGTGACGCTTGTTGCGAACGTATCGCTCAGAGAATCTTTCACGACGGCCCGGATGGCGACGGAGTTTGCTTTTTTATTGACAGTGTAATAAAAATAAGCGAGCCAAAGCTTCACAAAAATGGTCGCGCCAAGTATGATGAGCGGCAGAATGCTGCCCACAGCAAGTTCCTGCGGTTCCCTGATTCGGTCAATCGAGGAGTGCACCAACTCGGCGCCTATGACCAGTACGGCAAGCGCGATGATGATCGCGGCAATATACTCCACCCTGCCGTGCCCGAAAGGATGTTCTTTGTCCGCCGGTTTGCCGCCTATGGTGAACCCCATCACCGTGACCGTGGAGGAAGCGGCGTCGGAAAGGTTGTTGACGGCGTCGTTGACAACGGACTGGCTGCCGCTGATAAGGCCGATGGAAAGTTTGAGCGCAAAAAGCAGCAAATTGACGGCAATCCCCGTCCAACCCGACAAAAGCCCGCAACGCGTTCTCAGCACGGCAGGGCTTGCTTTCTGCTTTCTCATGACAAAAAGCCTTATCAGCAGTCGAGTGATGGAAACCGTCTCCTTTTTTAATGAATTCTGATTATAATAAGTCCGTTATTTAGAAAAATCAAGACCGGATTGAAATATTTCCGGTACATGTGTCTCCCTGTTTGACAAAGGCAGGGGCGTATAATAAAATGACTTGGTATTTAACTTCAACGCCGGTGTGGCGAAATCGGCAGACGCAAGGGACTTAAAATCCCTCGGTGGCAACACCGTACCGGTTCAAGTCCGGTCACCGGCACCATTTTCAACGCCATATTTTCATTATTGCGCGGGCTGAGAGCCGGCTGCATGTCAGAGAGGTCCGTATTGCCTTATCTCGTCGCCTTGCTTGTCGCGGAAGCGCTGTTGCTGTGGGTTTATTTATTCAGCCCGCTGTGCACAACCGCAAAACGCTCGCTGGCAGCTAAGTGCATGTGCTCCGCCGGTTTTATCCTGATTGCTGTCTGCGCGGCTGTTCTCAATAAGGGAGGCAATCGCCCGTTTGCGCTGCTGATGATCATCGGGCTGTGTTTTTCATTCTTCGGCGACTTATTTCTCGGCATCGGCACAAAGGGTTTTTATTTTGTTCTGGGACTGCTGAGCTTTTCGGTAACACACCTGTTTTATATTGCGGCTGTTACCGTCGCCGGACGGCGGTTTTTCGAAAGACAGCGTTTTTGGTCCCCCCTGGAATTTCTGCCCGTTGCGGCGGCTATGCTGATTCTTGCCGCCGCCATAAAATGGAAACTCAGTTTTGAAAACAAAACCGTTATGGTGCTTGTCGCGGCTTATTCTTTTATTTTATTCACGATGCTCAGCAAGACACTGTTTTTCAGCGCCCGGCTGCTGATGAAAGATACCGTGAACAGTATTCCGGCGGCGGCGCTGCTTGGCGGCGGCACGGCGCTTTTCGTGCTTTCCGATTTCATCTTATTGCTGTCGCTGTTTGGCGGTAAGGATACCAGATTGATGAAAAACTTTAACCTTATCACTTATTTCGCAGCCCAGGTTATGCTGGCCTGCTCGATTATTGTTTTATAATTAGCATCATTGATTTTACCCGGGAGGATATCAAATGAAGCGGCGTTTGTTCATCTCGGCAATGGCGGTTTTTATCGCCGCCGTGCTCTCCTGCACGAGTGTGGTACCGGCGTTTGCCGGGGCCTCGGTAGAAGGAATTCCCGTTATCAACATCGAAGGCATAAACAGCGATACGCTCTATGAGAACATCGGAACACCCGAGGAGAGGGCTGTTTTTGTACCCTCGCAGGAGGCCATCCTCAAGGCGTCGGCAAGACTGGCGCTGCCGCTTTCACGCGTTCTGATTGACAGGGACTTCCGGCGGTTCGGCGATACGTTTATCCCTGTGGCGTATGACATATTCGACCCGATCTCATGCAATCCCGACGGGACGTCGAAATATAATGTCGGTATTAAATCGGATATGACCTTGCCGCAAGGTTATCAGTTTGACCGCACGCTGACCTTTAATTATGACTGGCGGCGTGATCCGATGAGTGTAGCGGACGATTTAAAGGCTTACATCGATTATGTTAAAAGGGAAACGGGCAGCAAGGAAATCGATTTGATACCCAACAGCATGGGCGGCGTTGTTGCCGCGGCGTATCTGATGAAATACGGGAGTGCGGATATCGACACGCTTATCCTGCGTTCTTGCGCTGTGCAGGGCGTTTCGCTTGTGGGAGAGCTCTTCACGCAAAACGTTTCGGTCGACGAGCAGGTCATCAAAAACTTTATTCGCGGGATGATGAAAGATGAGGCGCTTGCCGACGAAATCAATTTAGGCCTCGATGCGGCGGGGGTTTACGGTTTCGGCGTCGGTTTTGTCAATGAACTTATCCGTGAACTCAAGGGCAGGGCGTATGATGAGGTCCTCAAGAAGGTCTACGCGACCATGCCGGGCATCTGGTCTCTTGTACCGGATAAATATTATGAAAACGCGAAAGCAATGATGCTCGACGAGCAGGCAAACGCCGCTTTGATCGAAAAAATCGACGCTTACCACTACGGGGTGCAATGCAACCTTAAAAAAATACTCGACGGGGTTATCGAATCCGGTACCAAACTTGCGTTGACCTCGAACTACGGCTTGCAGGGGATACCGCTGACGCCAAACATTTACGCCCAGACCGATTATCTGATCGATACCGTCTATACCAGCGCCGGCGCGACCTGCGCTCCTCTCGGGTCCGACCTCGGGGTGGATTATATTCAGGCCGTAGCGGACGGCCACAATCATCTTTCGGCAGACCGTGTCGTCGACGCATCCACCTGTATGTATCCGGAATACACCTGGTTCATAAAAGGTATGGTGCATACGCAGTTCAATGCCGATTACTACGAAATGATCAGCTGGATCCTCAACGCCGATACGCAGCCGGACGTCTTTTCCGATGCGCGTTATCCGCAGTTTTTCATCCTCAATAAAGCCGAAAATACCCTTTCCCCGCTGACCGCGCCGCAACCCGGCGCACCGACGCTGATTCAGAACCTTGCGCGTCTGCTTGACGCGCTGCAGGCGGCTTTCGTCTTGCGCTGAACTATCAAAGACTGGAGGGGTTGTACCGATGGCAATCAAACCGATCAGAAAAAAGTGGAAAAGCGAAATGACGGACCGGGAACGTTTCAAAGCTCAGATGCACTACCGCCCGGTCGACAGGTGCTTCAATATGGAATTCGGCTATTGGGAGGAGAATTTTACCCAATGGCGGATATTCAGGGAAAACGGTATCAAAAACAACTGGCAGGCGGATGCTTTTTTCAATTTTGACCGGATGGAGACCATCTCGGGCAGGTTGTGGCTGATGCCTTCCTTCCCGCATGAGGTCATCGAAGAAACCGAATCATACAGGATAGTCAGGAACGGCGACGGCCTTATTGCCCAGGAAAACAAACTCAAAAGCAGCATCCCTCATTATATCGGTTCCAGCGTCGTGACGCCGGATGACTGGCTGAAAGTCAAAAAGGAAAAACTGAATCCCGACAACCCGGAAAGACGCTTTGACAGCGAGGATATCGAATATCTCAAAGAACAGCACCCGCCGGACAGAGATTATCCGCTTTGCATACACTGCGGTTCCATGATCGGGAAAATCAGGGATATGCTGACATTCGAGGGCCTGGCATACGCTTGTTTCGATTACCCCGAAATGGTGGAGGATATGGTGGAGACATGCTGCAGGATTGTCGAGGATTCTCTTGATATGCTGCTGCCGCATTTCGACTTCGACCTTGCCAGCGGCTGGGAAGATATCTGTTTTAAGAACGGCCCTATCGTTTCCGTTGATTTTTTTGAAAAAGTGGTCATGCCCCGCTATAAAAGAATCAGAAAAAAACTGGATGAATTCGGTATTGACCTATGGTATACTGACTGCGACGGCGATGTGAGGCCCATATTGCCGGCAATGCTCGAGGGCGGCATCAACTGCCTGTTCCCGTTTGAAGTCAACGGCTGCGCACATCCTTCCGTGCTGTTTGACGAATACGGGCAGCAGCTCAGGATCATGGGCGGAGTGGATAAAATGGCGCTCGGCGCCGGCCGCAAAGCCATCGACGATTACCTTGAAACGCTCGTTCCCCTGGTCGCCAGAGGAGGCTATATTCCTTTTTGCGACCACAGATGTCCGCCGAACGTCACCGAGGACGACTATCTTTATTATCTGGACCGCAAAGAAGAACTTTTCGGTCTTAAATAATGAAAAGGAGCAGCACAATGAGTATTCTTGAAGAAATCAGCGGCGCGCTACAGCAGGGCAGGGCCCCGAAGGTGAAAGAACTCGTTGCCCAGGCAATCGGCGAGGGGCTTCAACCCAAGGCTATCCTTGAGGACGGGTTGATCGCCGGCATGACCGTCATCGGAGAAAAGTTCAAAATCAACGAGGTCTTTGTGCCCGAAGTCCTCATTGCGGCAAGAGCGATGAATGCGGGCATCGCGGAACTCAAACCCCATCTCTCCCAGGACGATATGAAGGCGAAGGGCAAGATCGTCATCGGCACGGTGAAAGGCGACCTGCACGATATCGGTAAAAATCTGGTCAAACTGATGATGGAAGGCCGCGGGCTGACCGTCGTCGACCTCGGCGTCGATATATCCGCCGAAGAGTTTGTCGAAGCCGCGGTCGAGAACGAGGCTGATATTATTTGCTGTTCGGCTCTGCTGACCACAACGATGGGTGAGATGCAGAATGTTGTGGAACTCAGAAACAGCAAAGGGCTTGACGGTAAAGTGAAAATAATGATTGGCGGCGCGCCGATCACCCAGGTTTACTGCGACCATATCGGCGCAGACGGCTACACCGCTGATGCGGCTTCCGCGGCCGATATGGCCTTGGCCTTTTGCGGTTAAGCACATGACGAACAGAGAACGCTTTATCAAGGCGCTTCGGAGAGAACCTCTGACAGGCCTTGTGCCGACATTTGAACTGGTTTTCTACTTGACGATGGAAGCAATCGGCAAAGTGCATCCGTCGCAGCGCATTTTTTCGCAATGGGACCAAATGAGCGCGAAAGAAAAAGAAGTCCAATTTGCGGATATGGCGGACACCTATATCCTGACGGCCGAAAAATATTCGCACAGCGCGATATTTGTGCATCCGAATCCAAGCGATTTCGACAGCACCATCAGGATTTTGGAAAGCATCAGGGAAAAGACGGACGACGAATATTTTCTGATGATGCACGGCGACCCGACTTTTTCAATTCCCGACGGGCACAGAATGATGGAGTTCACCACCCGCATGTACGAAAAGCCCGATGAATTGAAAAAGAGTGCGGAAAACAGACTGGCGATCAGCATTGAGTTTGCAGAGAAAATGAGTGCCTATCCGGGGCTTTTGGACGGCTTTGCGCTTTGTTCTGATTACTGCTTCAATGTCAATCCTTTTTTCAGCCCCGCGATGTTTGAAGAGTTTATAGCGCCTTATCTTGCGCGCGTGATCGACGCCTACCGTTCGATGGGCTACTACACCATTAAGCACACGGACGGAAACATTATGCCGATCGCCGGCCAAATGGTAGATTGCAAGCCTGACGCCATTCATTCCCTTGACCCGCAGGGAGGCGTCAGCCTGACGGAAATGCGGCGGCTGTATTCCGACAAGGTTGCGCTCATAGGCAATGTCAACTGCGGCCTTCTGCAGACCGGTTCGGAGGAAGAATGCCGCGCGGATGTGCTGCGCTCGCTGAAGGAAGGCATGGCGGGATACGGCTATGTCTTTTCCACTTCCAACTGCGCCTACACCGGTCTCGCGCTCGAACGTTACGAAATGATGATAGACCTTTGGCGGCAATTCGGCGTTTACACTTAAAACCGGTGCGTCCGGTACTGGGAGCGTTCTATGAATAAAAACATGCGGCAATGGCGTGAAAGCATCCTCGACAGCCCGCATACGCGCGCAATGCCGGTCTTATCTTATCCGGTGATTTCCCTGGAAGGGATCAGTTTGCCGGAATTGATTTCCGACAGCGATATCCTGGCGGATTCGCTTGTCCTGCTCTCCCAGCGAATCGATTCATGCGCCAGCGTCAGCATGATGGACCTTTCAGCCGAAGCGGAGTGCTTCGGCGCAAAAGTGAACTTCTCGCAAACAGATATCCCGACGGTGGAAGGCGCGGTGATAACCGACCTGTCGAGTGTCGACGGTTTGGAAGTTCCGCAAGCCGGCGCATGCAGAACGGGGATATATCTTGAAGCGGCGGCAAAAGCGTCGTCGCGCATCGATAAGAAACCTGTTTTCGGCGGGGTCATCGGGCCGTTCAGCCTTGCGGGAAGGCTTATGGGCGTTTCGGAATTGATGATGGCGTGCTACGACGATCCGGAAAACGTACATAAGCTTATCGCAAAGACCGCAGCGTTTATACGTTCCTATATCCTTGCCTTCCGCGAGGCGGGCGCAAACGGCGTTATTATTGCGGAGCCTCTTGCAGGCGTTGTCTCGCCCGATTGCGCAGACGAATTCTCTTCAGCCGCCATATGTAAAATTGTCGGCGAAATGCAGGAAGACGGCTTTATGCTCATCTACCATAATTGCGGCGGCAACACACCCAAACTTCTCCCGTCGATGCTCTCGACAGGCTGCAAAGCGTTCAGTGTCGGCAACCAGGTCGATCTGGGAGACATTCTGCCGTATGTGCCGGCGGATACGCTTGTATTGGGCAACCTCAACCCGGTTGCGCTGAAGAACGCGCAGGAACAAGAAGTCAGGGACCTGACGCTCGGCCTTCTAAACCGTTTCGGCTCATACAGGAATTATGTGATTTCAACGGGCTGCGATACGCCGCCCGACGCCGTGTGGCGGAATATCGACGCTTTCTTTAATACGGTCAAACAATATACGGCTAACCAGCGCAGAACATAAAGCAAAAAGCGAGTCTCCCCATAAAAGGAGGCTCGCTTTCGTTCCGAGGTTTCAATCAGTCCAATTCATAAAGACCCGAGGACAGCACCGCGTACTCCCTGCCGTAAACACGGCAATATTTATAAACCGGCTGTTCGAACTCCAAATAGTCTTTGACGGAATAGTCCGAAAGTTCGACGCTGCGGATTTTTCGCAGTCCGGGACAGCACACGTAAATCTTATCGATATAGATGCTCAAACTTTCGGGTCTGCCGAACGCGGGGATTTTGCCGCCGCCGACACGCAAAGCGACGCGGTCCTCTTGCGGCGAGTATCGGATGATTGCGTTGATGTCGGGCACAACGCACCAGATATATTTGCCGTCGATGGCCGGGGACGAAGCCGGGCATCCGCGGTAAATCAGCTCTTTTTCCGCGAGCGCGGAGCCGTCGCTGTCGAAAATGGCCATTTTACCGTTTTTATATAATGCGAGCACGGTCAGGTTCGGGAAAATCGCGGCTTCGCATGTGACAAAATCGCCGAGTTCGTCTGCGATCAGACGGCCGTTGGGGCCGAATTTGATTTGGATATATTGCCTCTTGGTCAATTCGGCTACGCGCCCGCTCTCCTGGTCGTAATAGCGGAATACCACCATCGCGCGGCCGGCGTCGTTGGCTGTCTTGATACTGAATAAAAATCCCCTTTGAGAGGGGATGAGGTCAATAATTTCACCGCTGCAGATGTTATTCAAAACGCACATCCCGTTTATCGAAAAAGATCCCCCGCCAAGCCGGATCCGGCAATGAATAACCTGCTTATTGCAGGTGGGTGCCTCCCGTCTGCTTCGCGCTCCCTTCGTCCGGCAAATGCCGGGAGGTCTGCAGTTCACATGCGGAGTCGGGCTCCCTTGAAATCCTTGTTGGGTTAGTATTGCCGGAATTATCGCACAAGGCAGGGTGAAATTTTTATTCCCCGTCGGGTTCCTCGTCGCCGAAAAGATCCGCCAGCCGTTCCTCGAAAATGCTGCCGATTTCTTCAAATTCCGCGTCGTCTTCTATCGGAGAGAGGTAGGTTTCGCCGTTTTCCTCTGTCACTTTCAAAATGATGAGTTCCCCGTCGCTCTCAAGCATTTCTTCGGGTTCGTCGTAGACAGGTGTCAGCGCAACGTATTTTCCGCCGTCGGTTTCGATGCGGTCCAGTTCCTCGAAAACATGCTCTTTTCCTTCTTCGTCCACAACGCTGACGATATCTGGATCATAATAATCGGCCATGTAAAAACCCCATTTCTGTTTCTGATTTCATTGTAGTATATCGGGCGCTTTGCGTCAATAGCATACGCCGAATTATTGATATTTAACAAAATAATCAAATTGTCTATAAATATTGTTGTTGACAATGGCGGTTTGCCGTTTTATAATAAAAACAGACAAACAGGTGTAAAGAAACCTGGGTTGTCGAGGGGCAGATTCGAAATCTGCGCCGAAAAAATGAAAAGGGGGCGATTCCAATGTGCTCTGAAGAACCGTTTGCCTTTGCCGCCCGCCCTGAAACGCGACAGGTATGAAAGGGCAATCCGGGCTGGAAACTGGAATTTTTAACTGCTTTCCGCCTGTAAGCCGAATGGACAGATTATGTTGACGACGCGCCGGAGCGGGCAAGCGAATTCCCTGAATACGTTGATTATCCGGTTGTACAATTGAATATGGTTTTCGGGCGCCCCGCAAAACGGGGCGCCCTCGTCGATATGCCGAATATAGGTTTGGTTGAAAGGAACGTCTGATTTTGTTAAACTAAATCAAAAACCGGGCGGAGGGATGACTTTGCCGGACGAATTCGACGCCGCAAAGAGAATCGACGAATTGCGGGAGCTGCTGGCGTACCACAATAAAAAATATTATGTGGAAGACAATCCGGAAATTACCGACGAGGAATATGATGCCCTTTCGCGCGAGTTGAGAAGGCTTGAGGCGGAATATCCTGACTTTGCGTCGGACGATTCGCCGACCAATACCGTGGGCGGCCAGGCCGACGCCCGTTTTGCGCCGGTTACGCATACCGTACCCATGGAAAGCCTTCAAGACGCGTTCAGTATTGAAGAATTGTATGATTTTGAGCGCAGGGTACGCGAAATGATTCCCGGCGGGGTGGAATATACCGTGGAACCGAAAATTGACGGTTTGTCTGTTTCGCTCGAATATGAGAACGGCAGGTTTATCAGGGGTTCCACTAGGGGGGACGGCATTACCGGCGAAGACGTGACACACAACCTGCTCACCGTTCGGACCATCCCGAAAACGCTTACCGAAAAAGTGCCCTATCTTGAGGTAAGGGGCGAGGTCTTCATGCCGCGCGAAGTCTTTTCCGAACTTGCGCGGCGCCAGCGTGACAACGGCGAAAAAGTCTTTAAAAACCCGAGAAACGCGGCGGCAGGTTCCCTGCGCCAGAAAGACCCCTCTGTGACGGCCGCAAGGAATCTGGACATCTTTGTTTTCAACTTTCAGCAAGCGGACGGCCTGTCTTTCGGCAGCCATTATGAATCGCTTTTACGCTTGAAAGAACTCGGCTTGAAAATCATTCCCGTCACAAAACCGCTGCTTCGTATTGACGAAGTGCTTGATGAAATCGAAAGGATTCATCGGGAAAGGGATTCACTCGGCTATGATATTGACGGAGCCGTCGTCAAACTCAACGTGTTCAGTCACAGGGAAATGATGGGCAGCACGTCGAAGTTTCCCAAATGGGCGCTGGCATACAAATATCCGCCGGAGGAGAAAAAAACAAAGCTGCTCGGGATTGAAATCAGTGTCGGCAGAACAGGCGTTCTGACACCCACAGCGGTACTCGAACCCGTCCTTGTTGCCGGTTCTACGGTTTCCCGCGCCATCCTGCATAATGAGGATTATATCGCGCAAAAAGATATCCGAATAGGCGACACGCTGCTGATACGCAAGGCGGGCGATGTCATTCCCGAAGTAATCGCGGTGGCGCAACATCAGCCCGGAGCCGAGAAGTACGTTATGCCGCCTGTTTGCCCGGCCTGCGGCTCTCCTGTTGTCAGGGAGGAAGGCGAAGCGGCGCTGCGCTGCGTGAATCCGCAATGTCCCGCGCAATTGTTGAGGATACTGATCCATTTTTGCTCGCGCGACGCGATGGACATCAAGGGGCTCGGGGATGAAATGATTGAAAAAATCGTTGCCGCGGGCCTTGTTCTCTCTGCGGCCGATCTCTATGAACTGACCAAAGACCGGCTGATGTCCCTTGAAGGCGTTGCGAAAAAATCGGCGGACAATCTGCTTTCGGCCATCAAAGCCTCGAAAGACCGCGGGCTGGCGAGGCTTCTTTTTGCGCTCGGTATCCGCCATATCGGTAAAAAAGCGGCCGAAACGCTGGCGGAAACCTTCGGCTCAATTGAGCGCATTGCCGGAGCGGACGTCGAAGAGATCTGCGCGGTGGAAGGCTTCGGCAAAGTAATGGCGCAAAGCATCGTGGACTATTTCGGTCTTGATTCGACAAAGGCTCTTATCGCGCGGTTTGAGCAGTTGGGGTTGAAGCTTGAGGCGGGGGAAACTGCTCGGCGAAGCGGTGAATGGGAAGGCAAAACTTTTGTTATCACCGGCACGCTGCCGGGCATGTCTAGGGAAGAAGCGTCAAAACTCATCGAAAGCAGAGGAGGAAAAACCGCCTCGTCGGTCTCGAAAAAAACGGATTATTTGCTTGCCGGTGAAGAAGCCGGCGGCAAACTGGCGAAGGCGCTGGAACTCGGTGTGCCGGTCATCAGCCTTTCGCAGCTGCTTGCCATGATAGAAGAATAAACGGCCTCAAGGGGCAGAAAACACGGGCGCGCGGATTTCACCTTGCGCGCCCGTGCCATTTTATCGCCGCGGACTGAATTATTCGCCCGACAAGGGGCGCATGGTCTGCGCGATGGTTGCGACGGCGGACTTTGCCGCATCCAAATATTCTGCTGGTACGGGCACAACGACATGGTACTCGCTTGGCCCGGGATAGGTGGCGGCGAAGTAGCTGATTTCAATTTGATAGCAGGGTTCGGGCGTTTCCGCGTGCTCCAGCGATATTTTATTCAGCCGTGATGCCGGAGTATTCCAGCAATGGAATTCGCCGGCAACATAAGCGCCTTCTAAGGAAAGAACCATCAGCAGGCTGCCCTTTTCAAGTTTCCTGACGCGGTATGCGGTGATAATCAGGTAAGCAAGGCTCATGAAAACAGCTATGCCGAGCGCAATCAAGCTGAACAGACGGCCGTCCTCGCCGAAGAACAAGCCGCCAATAAACATCAGCGCGCAAAAAAACAAAATCAGCAACAGGGCCGCTTTATTGGCGCTTTTTATTTCGTCGATGTTCTTGCGCGCGGCCTGCGCGCCTGCCTGCGGCGAATAGCGAAACCACAGCAGGGGCTTCTTGAGGGTATCTCTGAACTTTTTTTCGTAAAGCCCGTAAATAATCGCTGTTACGGCGCCCGCCACAATCAGCATGAAGCCGAACACATAAAACGCGTAATAGTTCATCGAGCCGGTCGCAGCCGCCGCGTAGGCAGCTGCGGCAATCATGGCGACGCCGGTAACGCCCATCACGCCCGCTGTGATAAACGGCTTGCGGTACAGCAAAAAACCGCCTTTCATAAAATCGCTCCTTTCAGCGCGTTTTCCGATATAAGCCATTATATCAGCTCCGCTCTTGAAATTGCAGGGACAAGCGCATAAAATGTTATGCAATATAACAAAGGGAGAAACTGCGATGGAAAAATATTTAATTATCAACGCCGACGATTTCGGCATGTGCCGCGCTGCCAATTTGGCCGTCTTTGAGTTGTTCAAATGCGGCGGCATAACCTCGTCAACCGTGATGATGCCCTGCGGCTGGGCGCCTGAGGCCTGTCATTTCGCCAAGGAAAACCCTCAGTTCGCCATCGGTGTTCATCTGACATTCACCAGCGAATGGAGCAGATACCGCTGGGGTCCGGTTGCGCACAGCGATACCGAAAGCCTGCGGGATGATTTCGGCTATATGTATCCCGAAAGCGACGAGTTTGAGAAAAAATGCGACCTTGCGCAAGTAGCCGGCGAAATACGCGCGCAAATAGAACTGGCGAAACGCCTCGGCCTGAACCCCTCCCATCTGGATAATCACATGGGTTCTCTCTACGGTATCGAAACCGGGCGTTTCGAAGTACTACAGTGCGTCATGGAAATCGCCGGCGAGTACGGTCTTCCGTTCCGTTTTCCGTCAACATTTACTGACGATCAGGCCGCCAATCCGATGCTCGGCATCAATATCGATGCCGCTGCAATCAAAATGCTGTTTACCAGGTTCAGTGCTTTTGCCAAAGATAAAGGCGTCGCGATACCGGATTATTTAATGCCTCATCACTGGAAAGGACCTCAAAGCGACAGTTACGAGAACTTCCGCGATTATATGTTCGAACATTTAAAAACCATCCCGGAAGGCGTAACGGAAATCTATATCCATCCGTCGCTTGAATGCGACGAACTCAAAGGCACCAGCAGCGTCTGGTTCAGAAGGGTCTGGGAACACCGCCTGTTTTCGGATCCCGCCACCCTGCGTTACATCCGCGATATCGGCATCAAGCCCGTCAACTACAGGGATCTTGCGGCTATGAGAAAATAGCGCGCGCATATACACAGCGAAATAATTGAAGCAGGAGATATGCCGATGAAAACAGAATTGTATAAATACCGCGTCCTGCCCCTGCTTAACCCGACCCGCGTGCCGGTGAAACTGCGCGTCGAGACCCTTGAACCGCAACTGGCTTTTCAGTCGAATAAAAAGTATAAAATCGAAGTATATTCTCTTGTCAGGCCGACAGCGGGAGACTTTCAAATTACCGGCAACGTTTTTTATCCGGCAGCGGAAAACGGGGCGCTCGCTTTTGAGTTTCAATTCGAAGACGAAGCGGAATATTATGTGCGTGTCTTCAACGAAAATGAAAGCAGGCACTTTCTTCAATTATCCGTATATGCGCTGGAGAAGGATCTTTTTGAGCTGCGTCCTCTGAAAGGGGATTTCCATGTCCATACCTGCAGGTCCGACGGCAAGGAGCATCCGGCAATCGCGGTCGCCAATTACCGCGAGGCGGGCTTTGATTTCACCGCGCTGACGGACCATTTGCGCTATGAACCTTCGGTCGAAGCGCAAAATGCGTACGAAGGCGTCAAACTCGGCATGGCAATCATCAACGGAGAGGAAGTCCATTCGCCCGACAACTATGTCCATGTGGTCAATTTCGGCGGGGAAAGTTCCGTCAACGCCCTTTTTGAGTATGACGACGACGAGTACCGCGAGCAGGTGCGGGAAATCATCGACAGCGAGGACATCCCTTATCAAGACAAATTTATTTACGCGGCGAACCGATGGGTGTCACAGCGCATCAGAGAGCGCGGCGGCCTTTCAATTTTCTGTCATCCGCACTGGATCAACAACACTTACAATGTGCCCGATTCGCTGAGCAGGGCCTTCCTGGAAAACGGCGTCTTTGACGCTTTCGAACTCGTCGGCGGCCAGACTTCGCATGAAAACAATATGCAAACCGCATTCTACAACCAACTCAGGAGCGAAGGCTGCTTCATACCTGTTACCGGCGCCAGCGATTCCCACGGAACCATCAATTCCAACCTTTTTGACAAGATGTTTACCGTCGTTTTTTCGGCCGCAAACGAGCGCGGAGCGATCGTGGAAGCCGTTAAAAAGGGTATGAGTACAGCGGTTGAAGTTTTCAAAGGGGGAGAATACGCCGTACACGGCAGTTACCGCCTGGTTTCCTACACGCGGTTTCTGCTGGAATATTATTTCCCCCATATGCGTATTCTGTGCGCGCAGGAAGGCCGGCTGATGCGCGAATATTTTAATGGCGTGCCTTACGCTAGCGAATGGCTCGACAAACTGGCAGGGGCAA
>JAKJCA010000096.1 GCA_022706685.1 Bacillota bacterium | reverse complement strand
AAAGTCAGGGCCTACACCGCGGGCGACACCGGCAATATCTACGGTACGCCTGCCGATGCTGTTTCGCCTCCCGGTATCTTGCCGGCGCCCGTGTCCCCCGCGGCAGTTTCCGTCAACCTGACAAGCATTAAAACCAGCTGGGCTGCCGTCGCAGGCGCAGCCGGTTATGTGCTGTACCGCAGTTCCTCGGCGGGCGGGACCTATAAAACGCTGAAAATCACCGCTTCCCGCAGTTTTACCGATACCGGCCTGACACCCGGCGCCACTTACTATTACAAGGTCAGGGCGTATGCGAAGGTCAACGGCGTTACGGTCTACGGCAAAACTTCCGCTGCTTTTTCGGGCCTGGCGGCTCCCGCGGTTCCCGCCAACTGTATCGCCGTCTTTACGAGCACCACCTCCGCGACCCTTGCATGGGACAAAGTCAGCGGCGCGACGGGCTATGTGCTTTACTACGCCGAAAGACAAAACAAAAACGGCCCCTACAAGCGTTTGAAAGTGCTGAAAGGCAATTCCTATGTACACAACGGCATCGACGTCACCGACGCGAATTACTACAAGGTTTGCGCCTACCAAACATACCGTGGCGCTAACATCTACGGCAAACCTTCCGCGGCGTTCGCGCCGAAATCCGACCCGGTCATTTCCTACCAGTACGACGCGGACGGCAATTATTTCTATACCGAGAAAGACCCCTGGCAGCGCAATTTCGGCTTTAATCCGCTTTACGACTGGTTTGCGCCCATCACCGCCATGTTTTACAGCTCCGTGCGCGTCAAGTTCACCTATAACGGCCTCGATTGGATGATTCAGCTGTGGAAAGGCCAATACGGCTTTGCTTTTATCGGGTCCGAAATCGGCATCTACCATAAGCCCGCAACGCGCCCGGGCACCCATTATGACAGCGCTTCGGACGCGAATTCGCTGAAAATCGAGCAGTCCCTCTACCGGCAGAAAGCAGGTTCCGACAACGAGAACGATTTGGAACTGAAATTTACCAGGCCTTACGCGATTTATTGGTGGTCGACGGGCTTTGTCGCCGGACAGCTCAGGCGGTTTGCGGATACCGGCGAGCTGATGATGGTCGCCCGCATCACCTTCAAGGATAACGGCATGGCCAACGCTTTCGTCGAGAAATTCGACGCGCTCGGTTTCGAAGCGTCGGACAGCGTCAACAAGGACCATCCCGATACCTATAAAGTGGTCGGCAGGGACGTGTATATCAACTGGCGCTACATCGGCAGGGCAACGGGTACCTACGTCGGCTGACAACAAGTTTTCCCCGTTTTGGCCGCCAAAAATATTTTATGCGTTATGTTGACACGGGCATAAATGCGTGATAATATGTTGATGATTATAAACGGGCCTGTTTAACGGCTGTTTGAATGAAAGGATTGGGTTCATGATGAAAAAGGTTCTCAGCGTTCTCGTAGCGGTTGTTCTTTGCTTGTCTCTCGGCGTTTTCGCTTCGGCGGCGGATATCGATCTTGGCGGCGTCGGCGAGGATGTTTCCCTGTTCCTTGACCAGGCTTCGGCCTATACCCCCGAGGATGCGATGGATGTCCTTTCAAACGTTGACAGCGGCGACATCGAAGAGGCGCTCGCGGCGATCGGCAGCCCCGACCTTGCTTCCCTTTCCGAGCTTAACACAGGCGCCATTCCCGGTTTTCTGGATCAGATTTTCGACCAGCTCAGTTCGCTCGGTTTGCCGGTTGACGCGATCAAACAGGCCATGAGCGACAGCGAAATTCTCAACTTCCTTGCCAGCATCTATATCGGCAACAATACCACCACCACCGAGGCAACCACTGAGGAAACCACCGAGGAAACCACCCTTACCATTCCGGAAACCGGCAACAACGGCTCCCCGGTATCGGCTGTCGGCGGTTTGGCTGTTCTCGCTGCTGTTTCTCTTGCGGCGGCCGCCTATTTCGTCAGCAACAAGAAAAAGGCTTGACCTTCTTTTCAAACCGCAAAAAACCGGGTACGCAAACGCGTGCCCGGTTTTGTTTTTTATTGGAAAACGGTTGCTCTATGCCCGTAAAAAACCTGCCTGTTTGACAGCAGCCGCGGTCCTGGCCGTGTATATGCTGAACAACATCTTCCCGACCCGGGCGTAATCGGCCGAGTCCTCCTGCCCGCAAAGCATGGCGAATTGGGAACCGGCGCTCGCGGCGATATCCTGCGAGCCTTTCACCGCCAGATAATAAAAGGTGAAAGCGGCGCCGTCGGCGAGGCTTTCATATAAAGCAGGCGAGAGGCGCATCAGGCAGTCATAAAATTCGTTGACGGCTTCGGCTGAAAGAATCTGGTGCGGCAGTTCGCGGTGCAGCGTGATCTGAACACAGAAAACAAGCAGCACTTTCATCTGGGCCGCCGTGTTTTCGTCCGCGCACAGCTGTTGCGCTTCTTGCGGCAGTTCAAACCCGCAGGGATCGCGGCTGACCGTTTCGGCGAGAGAAGCGCCCAGTTGTTTCGCCTTTTGAAAACTGCCGTCGCTACGGAAACGGTTGACGCATTCCGCCAGGTCCATTTCCCCGGCGTCGCATGCGCAGGCGTCGCTGCCGAATATTTTTATATCGCTGTCTTCCATGAAATCACCAGGAATTGTTGGAACGCCGGCATTCATTGCTGGCGTTATCCCGCGGCGGGTGCTTTGGGGGCGTGTTTCTTTTTGTGGGATTTATAGTTGAGCAGGGCGTTGAGGTGTTCGTCCGGCATCGTGCAGGCCCCCACGCTGACCTTGCCTTTTCCGTACATGCCGTGAAAATCGCTGCCGCCCGTCATCAGCAGGTGGTTCCTTTGGGCAATTTCGCGCAGCATTTCGGTCTGTTCGGGGCTGTTCTCCGGGTGCCATACTTCAATGCCGTCGAGCCCGAGTTCAATCAGCTCGTCGATAATGTCGAAGTTGTTAAAAAGCGCCGGGTGCGCCAGCACGGCGATACCCTCCGCCTCGTGAATCGCGTCGATAATCTCCTTGGGCTCCGGATACTGCGCGTTGAGGTTAACGCTTTTATCGCTCGTGTTGGAGAAAAGCTCCTCAAACAGCGTGCCGAATATTCTGTCGGTCACGCCGCACTCCATCAGCGAGTGCATGATATGCTGGCGGTAAATGCTCGTTGAGCCGGCGGCGCATTTGACAATCAGGTCGGGCGTTGTGGACGGATACCTTCTGGAAACGCGCACGACCATATGCTTAACCGCCTTGGTACGCGCTTCAAGGTTGCGCTTGCACAGGCCTTCCAAACGGTCCGGGTATTCGGAAAGGTAACACAGCAGGTGGAGCTTTTCCCTGCTTTTCCTGTGGGTTGCGGAAATTTCCGATCCGGCAATGACGTTAACGCCGTTTCTTTCGCCGACGATGACCCCTCTCTTGTTCCCTGCAAGGCAGTCGTGATCCGTAATCGCGATGGTATCGATGCCCCTGTTCTTGGCAAGCAGCACGAGATCGTCAATACCCATCGACCCGTCAGACAGCCTGGTATGGCAATGCAAATCCGCCGGCAAAGTAAAAACCTCCTTCAAAAAGCCCAAAAAGCGCCTATTACCCTCAATATAAAAATATTCTACCACGTTGTACATACTTTTGCAAGCGCCGCGGCAGACTGTTTGAAACGGGTTCCTGTGTTGAAAATATTATTTGGCCGGTATGACTGGGAACAGGACACGCGGCTCAGTCGTGAAAAAGCCTTTCCATCAATGCGTCCGCCGCGGCTTTCCGCCGGCCGGTTTCCTCCCGGTCAACGCGGTATCGGCCTTTTCTGTATTGTATGAGCACATCGCCGGGTTTGGCGCGCTTGGGCAGACTGCCGCGCGGCAGTTGGATGAAACGGCCGTCCGCGCATTCAAGCACCGCCGTGTCGCCCTCGAACCTTTCGAGCACGTAAGTATCCAAGAAACGTCGCCTCCGTCAATATCGTTTGATTTCAGCCTCCGCGGCGCGGGCGCTGCCGTTCTTGACCGCTTCTATCTTACCACGGCGCGGCGGCGATTGATAGGACTCGAAGGCGATGATAATGCGGACAGGGGCTTGTTTGTGCCGGCGCCGGCTTCAGGGCTGACAGCAGGTATTCTGTGCCGTCAACCGTGAATTTACCGCGGATTGTAATATCAACTGCCCCGGTTGAAGAAAGAGAATAGCTCAACGGAGCGACTTCTTGTAAACTGTTGGTTACGACACGAACAAAGCAC
>JAKJCA010000056.1 GCA_022706685.1 Bacillota bacterium | reverse complement strand
GAACCAGCTTTCGGTCCGTCCGGCCGCCACAAAGGCGACGGTTTTGCCGTTGATGCGGAAATACGCCGCCTGCGACGCCGCCCCGATATCGGCGCCGGCGCCCGCGCAGGCGATACCGGCTTTTTCCAGCGCGGCGACGGTGTCGAGCAGGCCCTGCGCCCCGTAGTCGTAAATATGGTTGTTCGCAAGCGTCACGGCGTCGACGCCGAGGGCCTTGTAAACGGAAATGTTTGCGGGGTCCGCGCGGAAGGCGTAGGCTTTTGCCTGCTTGCTGCCGCGGGTGGAAATCGAGCATTCGTTGTTGACGAAAAGGATGTCGGCGCTTCTCATTTTTTCAATCAGGTCTGCGCCGATATAGTCGGCGATGCCGCGGCTGCTCGCCGCGCAATACTGCATGGGGCCTCTGTCCCAGGTTTCGTCCAGGTTGATGTCGCCGGTGAAGCCGACGGTAAACGAGCCGTCCCCGGTGTCCGGCAGGACACGCACGCCGCCGGGGAGTATCTGCGTGGTTGTTTCGGCGGCGGTTTCCGGCTGCGTTTGCGTCGCCCGGGCGGTTGTTGCGGCCGTGCCGCTTGTCGCGGCGGGCCGGTTACGCCCTGCGGCGGGCCTCAGGGAGAAAAAAACGGCGGCGGCGAAAACGGCCGTGACCAAAACGAGCGCCGCCACCGCGGCTTTTTTATAGTTCATGGTCCGCCTCCCCGCCGTATTCGTCGCCGGGTATCACCTCGATGCCGTTTTCCGCCAACAGGGCGGCGGCCAGCCCGTCGCCCCGCGTCAGGCGGCCGGTGAAACTGCCGTCGTAGATTTCGCCGATGCCGCACGAGGGGCTGCGGCGTTTCAGCAGCGCCCGGCTAACCCCGGCCTCAAGCGCCGTATCGAGCGTTTTGCGCGCGCCCAGCAGGAACGCGGCGGTGAAATCCCGCCCGTCACGGCTGACGACGACGGCTTGCCCTTCGGCAGAAACAATTTCGCAAGGGACCCTCGGTACCGGCAGGCCGCCGAGCGTTTCAGGGCATACGGCGAGCGCCTCCCCCCTGCGGACCAGGTCCGCGACGGCCGGGTTGAGGCTGCTGGTCCCGTCATATCGGCAGGACACGCCCGCCAGGCAGGCGCTGACCAAAATCATATCCGTTTTCCTCCTGTCAGCCGGACTGCGGCGGCTTTCGCCGCAGTCTTTGGCTGATTTCGTGCGCCGCGGTGATGACGGGCACCAGCCCCGCGGCGATGAAGCCGCCCGAAAAGCCGTTGTTGTAGAGGTTCATGCCGCCGTGCAGGTAACTGATGTTCATCGTCAGCGCCATATGAAGCAGCCCGGCCAGAATCCCCCACGCCGGCCCGTAATAGCCGGCGACGGGCGCGAGCGTCGTGCCGAACAGGGTCGACACGATAGCCACGGTCGAGACGTTCTCAAAAACGTTGAGCCAGTTGCCGATAAACACGCCCAGGATAATCGGCACGACGTTTTTCACATTTTTGCCCGCGGCGCCGAAACCGACGACCGTCAGAATACCGCCGATGACCGGGCCGTTGATTTCGCCGCCGATGACCAGGACATAAACCGTGCACAGCAAGCCGAGCAGGGCCATATTCATGACGGCGCAGCCGAAACCGAAACGTTCGATGAAATCCGAACCCAGCCCGCCCGGCTGCTGCTGCAGCCGCCACAGCCCCTTCAAACGGCCGCCGTTGAGCACGAAGCCCGCAAGGAACATCGCCGCGAAGATGCTCAGCAGCAAAACGGCGAAGAAGCGGTTGTTGCCTTTGGAAAGGATGGAGACCGTCGCCACCTCGACGCCCATCGCCCGCAGGACGGCGATGAAAAACATCCCCACGATCCCCGCCGTGAACCCGACGTTATAAAGGTTGAAGCCTTTATGGAAACTTTTGAAATGCAGCGACAGCGGCGGCAGCACCAGCCCGGTGAACAGACCGGCGCAAAAGCCCAGCGCAAGGCCGGCCGGTACGGAAAGGCCCAGGTTGAATGCGATCTCGCTGACAAGGGGCCCCAGAGCGGTGCCGAAAAGCGCCTGCACCAGGTATTCGGAAAAAGGTTTGCGCGAGAGTTTTGAAAACAGGTAAACGCCCAGGACAATCGGGATGGAATTGAGCAGGTTCTTCCCGAAAAAAGAAAAGCCCGTCACCGTCAGCACGGCGGCGGCCATCAGCCCGTTGATGCCCGAGCCGGCCGCCTTGACGGTCGCGACGGCGATCAGGCACATCAGCCCCGCGTTGAGCAGCGTGGAGCCGGCGTCGGCCAGCCGGATATAGTCGGTCAGCAGGTTCGCGGGGGAGGTGAGAATCGTCAGGTTGCCTTTGAGCAGGGCCGCCGGCGAAGCGAGAAAAAACGCCGCCGCGGCCAGCACGAGGCCGAACAGCGCCAGAAGAAGCACCCGAATCTTGTCGGGAACAAGCTTCGGGGTGAAATCCGCCGGGCCGGCGCCGGTGTTCGGGCTGCCCGGATAGCGCGCGGCATAGGATTTCAGGTACTTCGCCGCGCCGCGGAGACGCTCGTATTTGCCGCCCGGGGACGAATGCAGACGCGTCACGCTCCTTTGCCCAACGACAATGCGGGAAAACGGATGATGATTAAATCCTATTATACCATTTTCACGCGTTTTACGCGAAATGCGCGGCGGTGTTTTTCACCGGTTGGCAAAGAAGTCCGCCCCTGCCGCCTTTTCGACGGGAACAAGCGCCTCCCGTTGAGGCCGGCTTTTTACAAGCCGCCGTTCAGGAGAGTTTGTCGATGATGTCGATGATTTCGTCCACCTTGCCGCCGGAGTCCCCCGCCGCGAACGCTTCGCGCACGCAGCCGTCGAGGTGGTCGCGCAGCACCTGGCGGTTCACCTTGCGCAAAATGGCCTGCGTCGCCATCAGCTGGTTGGAAATATCGACGCAGTAGCGGTCCTCGTCGACCATTTTCAGCAGGCCGTCGAGCTGCCCCCGCGCGGTTTTCAGGAGTCTTTTCACATTTTCACGATCCGATTTCATCTGTTTACCGCCTCGGTTCCCTTTCGTTTTTATCGGCCGAAAAAGCCCTTTTTCTCCTTGACGGACAGCACTTCGTAACCCGCCTGCTCGACGGCGGCGGCGAGGGTTTCGTCGTCGGCCGTTCCGTTTGTCTCGACGACCGCCCGGCCTTTCTTCAAATCGACCTCCGCGGCAACGCCCTCAATGGCGTTCAGCGCTTTTTGGACCCTGGCCCGGCAATGTTCGCAGGTCATTCCCTTGATTTCGATGATCTTTTTCACGGCTGAGCTTCCTTTCCCTTTTTGCTTTTGGCGAGCGCGCGGCCGGGTTTGAAAAACTTCAGCCGCAGCGCGTTGGTTACCACAAAAACCGAACTCATGCTCATCGCCGCCGCCGCAAACATGGGGCTGAGTTTCCAGCCGAGCAGGGGATAGAAAACCCCGGCGGCCAGCGGGATGCCGCAGACGTTGTAGAAAAACGCCCAGAACAGGTTCTCCTTGATGTTCCTGAGCGTCGCGCGGCTGAGTTCGACGGCCGTCACCGCGTCGCGCAGGTCGCTTTTCATCAATACGATATCCGCCGACTCGATGGCGATGTCGGTGCCGGCGCCGATGGCCATGCCGACGTCCGCCCGCGCGAGGGCCGGCGCGTCGTTGATGCCGTCGCCGATCATCCCGACGGTTTTGCCGCCCTGCTGCAGGGCGCGGATTTCCTGTTCCTTGTCGCCGGGCAATACCTCGGCGACGACTTTGTCGATGCCCAAAACGTTTTTGACCGCCTGCGCCGTGGCGGCGTTGTCGCCGGTCAGCATCACGACGTCGATGCCCAGCGCCTTGAACGCTTCGACGGCTTCGCGGCTGGCGGGTTTCACCTTGTCGGCGACGGCGATAAGGCCCAGCAAAGTTTTGCCGCAGGCGATATACAGCAGGGTTTTCCCCTGCGCGGCAAACCTGTCCGCGGCATCCCGTGCGGCGGCGGTGTCCGCCCCCGTGTCGTTCATCAGCCGGAGGTTGCCGGCGGCGTAGTCGAGCCCGTCCAGGCGGGCGGTGACCCCCTTGCCCGGAACGGCGAGGAAATGCTCCGCCTTGGCCGCCTGCACGCCGTCCGCGCGGGCCCTTTCGGCGACCGCGTCGGCCAGCGGATGCTCCGAACCGGCCTCGATCGAGGCGGCGGCGCGCAGCAGTTCGCGGGGCTCGACACCCGGCGACGGGGCGATGTCGGTCACGACGGGCCTGCCTTCTGTGACGGTGCCGGTTTTGTCGAGCACCACCGTGTCGAGCGCGTGCGCCCTCTCGAGCGCTTCGGCCGAAGCGATGAGAATGCCGTTGGACGCGCCTTTTCCCGTGCCGACCATCAGGGCGACGGGCGTCGCCAAACCCAGGGCGCAGGGGCAGGAAATGACCAGCACCGATATCCCGATGGACAGGGCGAAGGAGAACGGTTCGCCGAGCAGCAGCCAGACGGCGGCCGCAACGGCCGCGGTGACGAGGACGACCGGCACGAAGACGGCGCTGATTTTGTCGGCCAGTTTCGCGATGGGCGCCTTGGAAGAACTCGCCTCTTCCACCAGCCGGACGATTTGCGACAGGGTGGTGTCGCCGCCGATTTTTTCGGCGGTGAATTTGAACGAGCCCGTTTTGTTGACGCTGCCCGCAAAAACGCGGTCGCCGGGCTGCTTGTCGACCGGCATGCTTTCCCCCGTGAGCGCCGACTCGTCGACGGCGGAAGCGCCTTCGGCTATAACGCCGTCGACGGGAATGCTCTGGCCCGGCCGTATTACGACGACGTCGCCGACGGCGACCTCCTCGACGGGGATTTCCGCCTGTCCGCCCCCGCGCTCCACCGTCGCGGTTTTGGGCGCCAGGTCAAGGAGTTTCGCGATGGCCTGCGTCGTTTTGCTTTTCGAGCGTGCCTCGAGGTATTTGCCCAGGGTGATGAGCGTCAGAATCGTCGCCGCCGACTCGAAATACAGGTCGGCGAGGTAAGCGTCCACCGTTTCGGGCAGGCCGTGCCCGATGCCGTAGCCGATTTGGAAAAAGGCGAAGATGCCGTAAACGAGCGCGGCGGCGGAACCGACGGCGATGAGTGTATCCATCGTCGGATGCCCGCGCCGCAGGGCTTTGAACCCGGCTTGGAAATATTGGCGGTTGAGGGCGGCAATGGGGAGCGTCAGCAGAAACTGGGCGAGGACGAACACAACCGCGTTCTCGCGGCCGTGCAAAAACCCGGGCAGCGGCAGGCGCAGCATGTGCCCCATCGACAGGTACAGCAGGGGGATGAGAAAGGTGAAACTCCACGCCAGGCGCGTTTTCATCGAACCGCTTTCTTTGCGCGCGGGCAGGGCGGCCGCTTCGCCTGCCGGCTTGGCCGTCTGCGCGCCTGCCGGTCCCGCGCCGTATCCGGCGCCTTCGACGGCTTTGACGACGGCGTCTCTGACCCCGGGCGAACCGTCGTATTCGACGCTCATGGAGTTGGTCAGCAGGCTGACGTTGACCGCTTCGACGCCTTCGACCTTTTTAACGGCGTTTTCCACCGCCGCGGAACACGCCGCGCAGCTCATGCCCGTCACATCAAATTTCTCTTTCATCGCAGCGTACCTCCGCAAATACCATACCCCCCGTGGGGTGTACTTCAATGATAATACAAAACGGCCCGCCTGTCAAGCGGCGCGGACCGTTCAGAGGATATGCTCCGTCCGCTGCATGACTTCCGCCTGCATGGCGGGTGAAAGCCGCACGAAATAATCGCTGTAACCGCCCACGCGCACGACAAGGTCGCCGTACAGTTCGGGGTTCTCGACGGCCTTTTCGAGGGTTTCCCGGTCGAGGGCGTTAAGCTGCAGTTCGAAACCGCCGCGCTGCATGAAGGTTTTGATGAGCGCCGCCAGTTTGCGCGCCGATTCCTCGCCGAACATCTTTTTGGAAAACTTCAGGTTGACCGCGATGCCGCCGATAAAGGGGGTATGTTCCCATTTGGTGGACGACAGGACCGACGCCGTCGGCCCCTTCTTCTCCCGTCCCTGCGCCGGCCCCGAACCGTCCGCGAGGGGGAAACCGCTTTTTCTGCCGTCGGGCGTCGCCATGGTGCGGATGCCGAACTCGTTGTGCATGACCCAGCAGAAGAGGCTCGGCACCAGCTTTCCGCCGCGGAAGGTCCTGTATTTGGAGCATTCCGACGAGATGAACCGCGTGATTTCCCCGACGTAAGCGTCCGCGCGGTCGATGTCGTTGCCGTATTTGTCGACCCCTTCCAGAAAACGCTGCCGTACGTCCTCGAAACCCTCGTAATTTTTTTCGAGGATTTCCGCCAGGCGCGCGAGCGTCATTTCCTTTCGGCGGTAGACCGTTTCCTCGATGACGCCCAGCGAATCGGCGGCGTTCGAAACGCCGACGAAGGAGGGCATGATCCAGTTGTAACGCGCCCCGCCCGACTCGATGTCCAGACCTTTGAGCAGGCAGTCGCCGACAAAACACGACAGCAGCGGGTTGTAGGTGTGGCGCGTGCGCTCGATCTGCATGCGGTTTTGCTCGACGAGGTTGGCGCGGATGCTCGCGGCGAGCCGCTCGAAAAAGGCCGCCTTGAGCGCCTCGAAGGTTTCAAAATCCGCCGGTTCGCTGCCGGCGGGTTTGACGCCCAGCGTGTCGAGCAGCAGCTGCGGCAGGTTGGTGTAGGGGCTCGCCACCCACGTGGCGGAACACGACGCAGGCGTGATTTCGACGCAGGTGCTGTGGATGTAATGGCAGGCGTCGCGGTAAGGCAGGCCGTAACGCCGCAGCCCCTCGATGATGACGCCGTCGTTAAAAAGGGCCGGGTGCGAACAACCACTGCCGAGCATTTCGCAGGCCAGTTGAAGCACGTCGTCGGGCGTGTCCGGCGTCCAGCAAAGCCCCACGCCGGGGTAAATCATGCGCACGCGGCCGATGCTGCGGATGAACAGGCGGGTCAGTTCGTTGCACATATCCCTGCCGTTTTCGTCCCGCCCGCCGACCATCAGGCCGGCCGCGAGGCCGGAGGGGATATATTCGTTATACAGCAGGCCCAGGCAGTCGATGAGTTCGAGGGCGAAATCTTCCGTCAGAACGCCTTTTTCGATATCGGCGCGGTAGTAGGGCAGCAGATACCGGTCCGGCCGGCCGAGCTGGTACAGCATCACGTCGGGCCCCGAAAGGCAGAAGGTCAAAAAAGCGGCCGACTGCACCGCCTCGTAAAAAGAGCGGGCGGGCAGGCGCGGCACCCGGGCGCAGACTTCGGCGATTTTTAAGAGTTCGCCTTTGCGCGCAGGGTCCGGGCAAGTTTCCGCCTGCCGCGCGGCGAGCGCGGCGTAGGCGTCGGCCAGCAGGCATATCCCCTCGAGCGCGATGAGGCAAGAGTCGTAGAACTGGTCCTTTTCCAAATCTTCCGGGTCGGCCGGGTCCAGCCGGCTTTTGAGCGTTTGAATTTCTTCGGCAATACCCTGCGCGCCTTTTTCAAGCAGCAGGGCGTAGTCCACCGCCATGTGCGAGGCCTGGCCGTTCATCGAGGGCATCGACGCGAGGGCGTATTTGCGCAGCAGTTCCCACTCCGTCCGCTCGTCGGCCGTCAGGGCCCGGCAGGACATTTTGCCCACAATCAGCTCGCCCTCGCCGATGGCCGGCTGCGCGTGTTCGAGCATATAGCGCGTCGCGCGCGCGAAACGCAGGCAGTAGGCGCCGCCGGCGCCGGCGGCCTCCCAAAACCCCTTCGCGAAGAGGTATTTCCATTCCGTCCGGTCCGGCTTGCACGCCAGGGCGTGCCGGCGGAGCGCTTCGATCCGGTTTTCACCGCTTTGCATAAAGGTTCTCCCCGTATGGTTGCGGGCGGTTTTCCTGCCCGTAAAAATCTCTTTTCGCTTGGGCGACAAGGTCCGCGGCCTCGAAATGCCGGTATTTCCTGTCAAGGAGCGTCGGTTTCCACGGCGCCTGCAAAAAGCCCTTGAGATGTCCGGGCGATATCAGGTTTTTGCAGTGCCCGACGGTCCGGCCGAAGTTTTCGCTGCAGCTCCAGTTCGAGCCGGCGGGCACCTGGTCGTAGCCGTTGTCCTCCAGAATACGGTAACTTTTGATTTCCGGACCCTCAAGTTCGGAGGGGGTGAAACGGCCGTAATACCAGTTGCTCTGCAGCACGCCGCGCGGCATTTTGCGCAGGAAGGTATCGGGGTGGTCCCACAGATAGTCCGACCAGGCCCAGGCGCGCGCGCCGTTTTTTTCGACGAGGTCGACCAGATAATAAAAATCGTGCCACCAGAGGTCCTCCCCGCGCACGACGGCGCAGGAATAGTCCTTTTGGTGGCCGTAAGTTTCCTCGTCCATCCCGATGTGGAAAAGGGCGGGCCTGCCGAACAGTTCACAGGCCTCGTCGACGACGTCCCGGCATAAGTCATAGTAACGCTTTGTCGACACGCAGCGCGCGTACTCGCCCATCCATTCGTCATGGCAGGCGGAAAAATTCAGTTTCGGCACAGGCGTGATCCCGGCGGCCCTCATCGCGCCGAGCTTGCTTTCCAGCCGTTCGGGGCTCCAGGAACCTTCTACCGCCAGTTCGGGCCGGCTGCGGTAGGCGACGCCCTCGCCCAGGTCGACCACGCAGGTGTTGACGCCGCATTCCGCCAGAAAAGCGACCAGTTCGTCCCAGAAAACCTCGTCGCAGCGCAGGGCGCGGGAAGCGCCCGTATATTCCGCGTGCCCCGGTTTGTCGCCCCACATGTTGTAGCCCAGATGCAGCAGATACGCCCACATCAGTTCCCCGTCGGCACCGCCGGCTGCCGCCATCATCAACGCCTCCCCGCTGCCGCGTTGCGCGGCTTTTTCATCTTAACACGCGCCCGCGCAAATCTCAACCGCCGCGCCGGGAGGGCGCCGTATCATATCGTTTGCAAAGAGGCCGCATCAATGTTAAAATGTTCGTCGAAACAAAATCCGGCACGGAGGTTGCCATGGGCGAAATATCCCCGAAATGGAACTTAAAACCTCCCATCGGCTTTTTCAAAAGAATCTTTCCCGTGTCGGGCAGATGCAGCCTCCTGCTCCGGGAGGCGGAAAAAGCGCGCGCGCAGGCCGGCGATTTCGGCCCGGATGCGCAAAAAGAACCGCCGATCGTCGACGGGCGGCTCAACCGCGGCAAACTTCTCGTCGGGACGACGATTTTTTACGAGGACGCGAACGTCGGCGAAGACGACATCCGCCTGATTGCCGAAGGCGGTTTCGACTTCCTGCTGAGCGAAACCGGCGGGGATTGCCAAAAACGGCTGACCGCCTGGTGCGAAAAATACGGCCTCGCGCTGATTTCAAAGGACGAAAGCCTCCCTTCGGGCGCCGGCATCCCCGAAGCGCTCGAAAAAGGCGGCGATTTGTTCGCCTCTTATACGCCCGAGGATATTCGCGTGGGCGACACCGCGGGCGACGAGCCGCACGCCTCGCTTTACGCCGCCTGGGGCGAATATTACCGGCTTTACAGCCAAAGGTTCCCCGGCAAGTTCCTGTTCTGCAACCTTTTCCCGGCCGGCACCCCCGCGAAAAAACTCGGGGCGGAAAACTATGCCCGGTATATAGCGGAGTTTGTCGAGAAGGTCCCGGCCGATTTTATCAGCGTCGACGAATACCCGTTTTTCTCGATTGCCCTGCTCAAGGGGCTCGCTTTCCGGCTGTGCCTGCACACCTACGACGTCGTCGCGTCGGCCTGCCGCGAGAGCGGCAGGGATTTCTGGCTGTATCTTCAAACGCAGGGCAACTGGTTCGACGGCATCTACGCGCTGCCGTCTTACGGGCAAATCCGCTGGCAGGCCTACACGGCCCTGGCTTACGGCGCGAAATGCCTGATGCACGTATCCTACTCGCCCGTCTGGGGGAGCGACGCCTACGCGATGATCGACAGGCAGGGCCGCGTAACCGAGCAGTACCTCTACGCCAGGCGCCTCAATGCCGAACTCAACCGGCTGTCGCCGGCGTATATGAAATACCGCAGCCTCGGCGTGCTGCCGGCGCAGGCGAAGCGCAGCGGCGGCCCCATGCGTTCGGCGCTGCGCAGGCAGCGGAAAAGTTCGCTGCAAAAAGGTTTTGCCGGTATCGGCCCGGTCTGCGGCGTCGTAACGGAAAGCAGCGCGCTCGCCGGCTATTTCAAGCAGCGTGAAGGCCCCGGTTTCGCCCTGATGCTCGTTGACTGCGCGGGGCTGTACCGCCCCGGCGCGAAGCAGGACGTAAGCGTCGAACTGGCGAAACCCTGCCGGGTCCGGCTATACCGCAACGGGGCCCCGGCCCGGACGGAAGAAGGGTGCCGCCGTTTTACCGTGACGCTGGCCGCCGGCGAAGGGGCGTTCGCCGAAATCGAAGAGGAATAACGGCTGAAGCGGCCGACAACCGTAGGGGAGTGTTTCAATTTGGCCAAATGCCCCAAATGCAACCATAAACTCCGGGTCATCGACTGGAAACCGGAATGCCCGAACTGCGGCGTCAACGTCATCTATTATGATTTTGAAAAACAGTTTTATATCGACGCCAAACATGCCGAGCTGGATGCGGCGAAGATAAGGGTCAAATGGGCGCGCGTCAAAGCCGCCTTTATCGGCAACAGACTGCTCGTCGCGCGGCTCTCCCTGTGCCTGGCGCCCCTGCTCGCCGCGCTGCTGCCTTTCGGCCGTATCCGCTTCGCGATCCCCCTGTTTGAAAAAAATCTGCCGGTGAGTCTCATCGGGCTGTATTCCTTTTTTACCGACGGGTCGCTGGACTATTTCGGCGCGCTGAAAGCGACGAACATTCTCGGCACAAACGCCGCCCAGGCGCTGCGCGTGATGTTCGGCCTCACGGCCGTCGCCGGCATCGCCTTTGCGATTTTTGCGCTGCAGCTGCTTTGTTTCATCAGTTTCCGCAAAATGTCGCTGCTGATGGCGGGCGCCTCGCTGCTGGGCATCGCCGCGGCCGCGTGGACCGTCGCGCAAATGCTCCGGTTTTCTGCCGCCCCGCTTGACGGACTGTTCACCGCCAACACGCTCTACGGCGGTTACGCCGTCGTGCTCATGTTCGGGGTTTTGGCCGCTCTCAATTTTGCCATCGCGAAAAAGGGCATCGAAATCCGCTATAAAGAGGGTGACCTCTACCGCGTCGAAATCGCCAGAAAACTCAAACGCAAAGAACTGACGCTCGACGATATCCCGCAACCGGTCTATCAGCCCGCCGGGAGCGGCGGACAGGAACAAAGGCAGGAATCCGGCGAGCAGGGGGGTGAGGGCAACGGATAGAAAAAACGCGCTGACCAAAGCGCTCATCGTTTTGCTCGCGCTGATGTTTATCTCGGGCGTCGCCTTCGGGGCGGTGCAGGTGCTTTCCGCCGAAGGGCAGATGCCGCCCGAGCCGCCGTACGTCCCGGGCTTGACGCCCCTTCCGCAGGGCAAAGAGGCGGTCGGCGCCTATCTCGTCCGTCTGGCCGCTTCGGCCAAGGCGGAAAAGTGCGCCCTCGACGTCCGTACGGAGATTTCCTTCGACGAAAAAAGCATCTCTTTCGGCGAAGGCGGGGAGATTTTTGTCAAATCGTTCGTCTATGCCAAGGACGAGATTGCCGCCGCCGTCGCCGCCCGCTGCCCGAACGAGCAGGGCGTTTTCGGCGAGGATTTTTCGCCGCGGCTGTGGAACCTCTCTTTCGGCGGCGGCGACATGACGGCGGCCGAAAGCAAAGAAGAGGGGGACCTTTATCTTTTCCATATCGCCTTCCCCGACCAGGAGGACCCTTTCGCAGCAACGGGGACGGTCGCCGGCAGCTTCCATATCAAAGATTCGCAGGCGGTTTTGCAGTATCTTCGGCAGAGTTACGAGGGCTTCGCGGCGTTTGACAATATCCGCGTGCGCTGTACGGGGCTGGCCGTCGACGCGTCGGTCAACCGCCTCGAAGATAAAATCAACTCGCTGACCTATACCAAAAACTTTGAAATTGCGGCGGACGTCGCGTTCCAGGGCAAATTGGCCGACGCGGGCACGAAGCGAATGTCTTTTACCCTGACGGAAAAAACCGTTTTTGATTTCCGATGGATCGGCGTCACCCTCGCCCAGGACACGCTCGACATGCAAAAGGGCGATGTCAAAGTCATCAACGCCGACGTTTCCGGGCCCGAAGGCGTCAAAGTCATCTGGACGAGTTCGCGCCCCGACATCGCGAGCGTCGACGCCGACGGCTATGTCAAAGGCCTCGAGGTCAGCGCCCGGCGCGTCACCGTAACGGCTTCCTTCGAAGCGTTCGGCAAGACATACAGCGACACCTGCGCGGTGACCGTCAGGGTGCCGGTGAAAAGGGTGACGATTTCGCAAAAAGAACTCACGCTCGCCGCCGGGGAAACGAAGAAACTCGAAGCGGGCGTTAAACCCAAAGACGCGACAATCCGCGGCGTGCTTTGGTACACCAACGACCCCGCCGTCGCGTCCGTGGATGAAAACGGTAACGTCACCGGCGTCGCCAAAGGCACGACGGAAATCTACGTTCTTTCCCAAGACGGCTACTATAAAATATCCTGCGCGGTTACCGTGACCGGCTGAAAACCCCGCGGCCGGCTTGGCGGCCGGCGCCCGGACAGAAGGGATGACGAATCGTATGGCGGACCATGAGCCCAAACTGGTTGAACGAGTATTCGGCGCCGAAGAGAACTCCGCCGCTAAAATCGGCGCGGAAAAACTGTCGAAATATCATGGGATTGCCGACAAAATGTTCAATACCAACGTCCTGCGGACCAGGGAGCTCTTTTATCCCGCGCTGGCCAGCTTCGCCGGGTCCGTCATCGGGGGCGTCGCGACCTACCGAACGCTGTTTTTTGTCAACATCTTCAAACTCGACATGGTCTATGTCGCGTCGATTCTCGCGCTGATCAGTATCTATGACGTCATCAACGACCCGCTGATGGGCATCGCCTACGACAAAACCCGCACCCGCTGGGGCAAATCGAGGCCCTACCTGCTCTTTACGCCCATCCCCTACTTTTTCAGCACCGCGATTTTGTACTGCGGCGCCATCCTCATCCGCAACGACAACACCTCCGACCCGAAAAAGGTCATCTTCGTTTTCGTCACCCTGTTTATCCAGGAGACGTTTTCGACCATTTACAACATCCCCAAGGGCAACCTGCTGACGCTGATGACGCCCAACCCCGACGACAGGATCAAGTCCAACCTCATCAACTCTTACGTCGACGGCTTCGGCCGGCAGATCGTCTACGGCCTGTTTATGCCGCTGCAGGACCTCAACCGCTGGGGCGTGACGAACATTTCGCTGCCCGCCATTTTCGCCTTTATGGGGCTGTTCGCCGCGGCGGTCGGTTCGGTCGGGAATATCATGATGGCGATGAACGTCAGGGAACGCGTCATTCTGCAGCGCAAGCCCGCCCCGACGAGCAAAACGATCTTTTATATCCTGAAAAACAAATACGCCCTGCGCAACTTCATCGCGGGCTTTTCGGTCAACTGGTGGACCAACGGCGGCTATTCGTGGGACGTCGTCACGCAGCTGGAAATCATCGGCGGCGCTTTCAAGAGCGCGCTGGTTTACTCGGGGTTCAACATCCTGGAACCGGTCAGCCTGGTTTTCGTCCCAAAAGTCATGAAATGGTTCGGCAACGACAAGCGCAAAGGCGTTTTAACCTTCCGCGCCATCGACATCGTCCGGACCGTACTGCAATGCATCATCGGCATCCGGTACATCGACCGGCCGTGGATATTCGGGCTGTCGTTCTTTTTCTTCTGGTCGCTCAACGCCCTGGACAACGCGCCGAGTTCCGTCCTCGAGAGCGAAATGGGCAGGGAAATCAACGACTACACCGAATATGTCACAGGCGAGCGGCCCGACGGCACCTTCGGCCTGCTGACCAACCTCATCGGACGGGTCACCGCCCCGCTCAACGCCCTGCTGACCATTCTGGTGTTCCGCTGGACGGGCTATGACGCCACCATTCCCATGGGGCCCTGGTCGCAGGGCAACAAGGTGGTTTACCAGAAGATTTATTTCCTCTATACCGCCGTCGGCGTGTTGCCGCATCTGATTCAGACCATTCCCGTCATTTTTTACGATCTCGTCGGCAAGAAGCGCGAGCAGATGTATATCGAACTCAACGAGCGCCGGGCGCTGCTGGCCAAACAGCACCGCGACGAGGATGAGATCAGCGAAGAGATGCAGGCGGTCATCGACATGCTGGCCGAAGAGGAAAAACAAAAAGGATAAGTCCGGCGCCGGCCAAAGCCGAAGCGCCCCGGCAGCGCGGAGGCTGCTATGCTCACACATCTCAAACGCGACAAGGGTTTTTACAGGCAGCTGGGTTCGCTTGCCGCGCCCGTCATGCTGCAGAACCTGCTGAACAATTCGCTGGCCATGGTCGGCACCTTTATGCTCGGCATGCTCGGCGAGACCGAGATTGCCGCCGCGACGCTGGCCGGCACGCCGTTTTTTGTGCTTCAGCTGCTCGTTTTCGGCTTTCAGAGCGGGGCAAGCGTGCTGTTTTCGCAGTATTGGGGCAAAAAAGACCTCAAGGCCGTCAACCGCATCCTCGGCATCGGCCTGTATTTCTGCGCCGCGCTGACTTTTTTGTTTTCCCTCGTCTGCTTCCTCTTCGCCGGGAAGATTGCCGGCCTTATCAGCAACGACGCCGAAACCGTGCGCCTCGCCGCGCAGTTTATGCGTATCACCGCGTTCTCCTATGTGCTCAACGCCATGTCCATCGTCTACCTCAGCGCGCAGCGCAGCATCGGCCGGCCGAAGGTCGGGCTGTTCATCCTGACCAACACCATGGCGATGGACACGCTGCTGAGTTACATTCTGATTTTCGGCAAACTCGGCCTGCCTGCCATGGGCATCCGCGGCGCCGCCTGGGCGATGGCGGCCGCGCGCGTCATCGAATTCGTCATCACCTTGATTTACGCCGTGTTTTTCGGCGGCCGCCTCAAACTCGACGCGCGCTGCCTCCTTCGGCCGGGCAGGGAACTGATCGGCGACTTTATCCGCTACTCCGGCCCCGTCGTGCTCAACGAAGCGGTCTGGGGCCTGGGCAGTTCGCTCTACAGCGTCATCTACTCGCTGATGGATAAAAGCTACCTCGCCGCCTACACCGTCGCGGGCAATATTGAAAAAATATTGTCGTCGGTCAACTTCGGCTTTGCCATGGCGGCGGCCATTATGATGGGCCAGTTCATCGGCGCGGGCAAACAGCGCGAGGCGCGCGAGGCCGGCAAGACCTTCAACGTGCTCGGCCTATTCGTCGGTATTTTTATCAGCCTGGTTCTGCTGGCGGGCTCCCCTCTTATCCTCGGGGCATTCCGCCTGCCGGAGGCCACCAAAGACGTGGTGCGGCTGTTCCTCTTGGTCACCATCGTCATCATGCCGCTTCGCAGCAACCTGGTCGTCAACCTGCTGGGGAACCTGCGCGCGGGCGGCGACACGCGCTTTGTCTTCCTCATCGACACCGGCTATATGTGGTTCGTCTGCCTGCCGCTCGCCTTTTTGTTTTCCATGGTGTTCCATCTGCCGGTGTTCTGGGTTATCCTGATGCCGGCGCTCGAGGATGTTCTCAAAGAAATCAGCGCGCTCAAAAGGTTCTTTTCCGGCAAGTGGATGACGGACCTGACGAGGTGAACATTCGGACTGCGCCGGGAAAAAGCAGAATGCCAAACCCCGGATCCCCTGACAGATGAGCGGGAAATGTCCCTGGCGGCGGTCTTTGCGGAAAGGTTGCGCTTTATGTCGAACAGCATCTCCTACAAATCGACCGTTTATGCCTGCTATCTCGGGCATTTTGTACAGGCCGCCGTGATCAACGCGGCGCCGATATTGTTTTTAACGCTCATGAACAAGTACGGCCTCACCTTTGAACAGATGGGGCGGCTTGTCCTGATCAATTTTGTCACGCAGGTCGCCGTGGACCTGTTTTTCAGCCGCTTTGCGGACAAACACGGGCTGCGCGCCTTTGCCGTCGCGGCGCAGGTGTTCGCTTTTGCCGGCCTTGTACTGTTCGGGTTCTCGCCGTTTCTATTTGCCGACGTCTATGCCGGCTTAATTGGCGCGACCGTTGTTTTCTCCTGCGGGGGCGGGCTGCTGGAGCTGCTGCTGAGCCCCATTGTCAACGCCATCCCCACCGATGAAAAAGCGGGCGCCATGAGCATGCTGCACGCTTTTTATGCCTGGGGCCAGCTGACGGTGGTGCTGGTGACCTCCCTGCTGCTCGCTGTTTTGGGGCCGGACAGATGGTACTTCATCATGCTGTTCTGGAGCCTGATGCCGCTGGTCAACGCCTTCGCGTTTTTAAAGGTTCCGCTGGCGCCGCCGGTGGCGGAGGAGCACCGCACCAAAACACGCGTTATTTTCAAAACCAGATACTTTATTGTCTGCCTTGCGGTGATTATGGCGGGCGGCGCGGCGGAAATCAGCATGGCGCAGTGGGCGTCGAGCTTTCTGGAAGCCGCGATGGGAATCCCGAAAATCATCGGGGATTACGCCGGTGTGGGCATGTTCGCGCTGGCCCTCGGCATCGGCAGAACCTGGTACGGCAAAATGGGCGGCAGAATCGATATTTATAAGGCGATGACCTGGGGCGCCGCGCTGTGCCTGGCTTGTTTTTTGACGGTGGTGTTTTCCCCCGTCCCCGCCCTTTCGCTCGCGGCGTGCGCGCTCAGCGGCTTCGGCGTCAGCCTCATATGGCCGGGTACCATTGTCATCGCCACGCGCAAGTTCCCGCTGGCGGGGACATCCATGTTCGCCATCCTTGCCTCCGCCGGGGATCTCGGCGCGTCGCTGGGCCCCTGGCTTGTGGGGCTCACCGCCGACAAAACCCCCGCGCTGATTCAAGCGGCGCAAATTCCGGTATCCGGCAATCCGGGCCTGCGGGCGGGGTTTCTGCTGGCCGCGCTGTTCCCGGCGGTGATTCTTATCTTCACAAGATACCTGGCGAAACACAAACTTGATAACGGTGTGGCAAAGGGTTAAAAAATAAAGTTGCATGACATGAAATGCGGTTTTCCGAAATTTACCCAGGACTTTCCGCCTGCCGGATTGCACCAAAGTCGTAGTGCGGCTGTTCCTGCTGGTGACCATCATCATGTTGTTTCGTAGCAACGTGGTCGTCAACCTGCTGGGGAACCTGCGCGCGGGCGGCGACACGCGGTTTGTGTTCCTCATCGACACCGGCTATATGTGGTTCGTCTGCCTGCCTCTCGCCTTTATGTTTTCCATGGTGTTCCATCTGCCGGTGTTCTGGGTCATTCTGATGCCGGCGCTCGAGGATGTGCTCAAAGAAATCAGCGCGCTCAAAAGGTTCTTTTCCGGCAATTCAAAGCGATACCATTCACCAGCAGTTTTCTTCACCGGTGCAGTTGAATTTACAATCGACGCAAAATTTTCGGCATGTAAAATGTGACAATTGTCACCTTGCAAATATAAAAAAATTATGGTAATTTAGGATAGTTATTGATTATTTGCAATTTGTAAAAAATTACTTTATATAATCACAAATTTGCTGATTATCTATAATGAAAATACTGCCACAAGTTCAGTTTATCATGCATATGATAAAAACGGTAGGAAATTATTTGAGCTGGAAATTCCGGAAACATCATCCTTTTCCGTGTATCGAAGCTCTCTTGGAAGTTTTTATGAAGACTTAGCTTGTTTTTTCGCTTCATCTTTAAACCCAGAATGTTACTATATAGATAAATCAGGTCAGAGAGTTTTATTCTGATAGAAGCAGACAGGGGGACGGTTCATCTGTCCTACGAATCCGAAACAAGGGATGCGGGTTTGACACGGAGTGACAGAGAGGCAGCTGCCGCAGAACGACCTCTCCGTCAGGCTACCGCCTGCCACCTTTTTCTCCGAAAACAAGAACACCTTTGTCGCAAGCGACATTTCCTCTAATAGAGGAATTACCTTGCCAAGGAGAGAAGGCTTCATGATATATCGGTTACGCCGATATGATATACCCGCTTCGCGGCCATGATATTTTGCGGCAGGCCGCAAAGTGATATTTCCTGCGCATCTATAGATACGCAGGAAGTTAGTTGACACGGCGTTGCCGTGTCAACCCCGCCCGCATGGACGTTTCAGTTAAAGATCCATGCTGTCAGGGTCTACCATTTTCCCCGAGCCGTACATGTCGATAATCGCCACAATCAGCGCGTTGACGATGCGCCGTTTTTCGGCGCCGAAGTCAGCGCGCGGGTCGAAAGTGATTTTTTTACCGAAACGGATCGTGTTTTTCTTTTTGTTGACGCAGACGGGGTAAAAAGGAACGATTTTATCGAAACGCTCGTAATAAACTTTCGCCACGTTGACGAAGCCGGCATTGAACTTGCACAGGAAATCGTTGAGCGGCTGGGCGGGCGCCTCGGGGAAAATCAGCAGGTTGTAGCCCATCTCCAGCCGGATGGCGCTCTGCTCGACGGTGTCGATAATTTTCCTGCTCCCGGCGTAGACCGGTATCGCGCCCAGCCGTTTCATAATCCCCGTGCAAATCGGGCTGATGGCGCCGGCGACCGCGTCGCCGAAACGGCCTTTCAGGCGCAGCTGCGGCTCGACGAAATCGGCTTTGAGGTAGTCCTTGCACAGGGCCTTGTCGGCAATTTCGTAACGGACCCACGGCAGCAGGTTGACGTCGGCGAAAACGAATATTTTCAGCGGCGCGTAGTAGCCGAGGTGGTTGGACACGAAAATGGCGGG
>JAKJCA010000055.1 GCA_022706685.1 Bacillota bacterium | reverse complement strand
TGGCATTGCGTTTGTTGTTTCTTCATCAATTCAATTTTAACGCAAAACGGTGAACCGGCCAACCCTTTTGGGCTGACTGGTTCATTGTTTGCTCCTGGGCTCGTTTTGCAACGTGCCCTGCCGGCGGCCGTTTCGCTTTGCGGCTGTAGGCGCGGGGCCCTGATAGATTATACCATACCAAGAACTATCAGGGGGCTACAACGGTAGAGATGCAGATGCTCGTTATATAGTGATTATACCATACCAAGAACTATCAGGGGGCTACAACCGATGATACAAGGGAATGTATATTCGCAAAATTATACCATACCAAGAACTATCAGGGGGCTACAACGATAGGGCGTTGAACCCGCAGAACATCCCTAATTATACCATACCAAGAACTATCAGGGGGCTACAACAATGGCGGCAGCCGGAACGCAATCGAAGCGATTATACCATACCAAGAACTATCAGGGGGCTACAACGGCGGTTCAAACAACACGACATCGGCCGGAATTATACCATACCAAGAACTATCAGGGGGCTACAACACAACACAACCGCAAGCGGCACCGTCGCCTATTATACCATACCAAGAACTATCAGGGGGCTACAACTGTAAAACGCCCTTGTTTCAGCCGCTGTCCATTATACCATACCAAGAACTATCAGGGGGCTACAACCTCGGCACGCAACTCGGTCTTGTGGACATTGTCAGGGGACGGCAGACTGTTACAAGGGCGAGGGGGGACGGGGGTTTGACATCAATAGCAAGATGCCGGCGCCTGCGTTCTCCGGCCCGCGGCCGGCCCGGACCAATAAACCCCGTATAAAAATTTTGTTGACAAATACCGGCCCTATGCCTATAATCAACCTTACAATCGAATAGCCACTGCACCAAAGACTGTGAAGGAAACAAGACGCGTGCCGCCTCAGGGCGACTGTCCGAGCCTCAGAGAGCCGGGGTATGCTGCGAACCGGCGCCGGACGACGCGTGTATAACTCATTCCGGAGTCGCCCGCCTGAAATCATAGGGCGGGACGCGGGGCCGCGTTACAGGCCGGGGCCTTGTCAGAGGCCCGCAGAGGGCGGCTTTGCCGCCGAAGTAGGGTGGTACCGCGAGGATGTTTCATCCCGCCCCTACACCGATTTTTCCGGTGTGGGGGCGGTTCGATTTTTGAAAGAAGGAGGAAGAGTAATGAAAAAGGGCTGCGAAAAGTACATTCCGTTCGAACCCGTCAAGATGGCTTCACGCGACTGGCCGGACAAAATGATCACCAAGGCGCCGATATGGTGCAGCGTCGACCTCAGGGACGGCAACCAGGCGCTCGTCGACCCGATGAACCTCGCCGAGAAGTTGGAGATGTTCCAACTCCTGTGCGACATCGGCATCAAGGAGATTGAAGTCGGTTTCCCCTCCGCGTCCGACACGGAGTACGAGATTCTGCGCGCGCTCATCGACGGCGGCCATATTCCGCCCGACGTGACCGTACAGGTCCTCGTGCAGGCGCGCGAGCACCTCATCCGCAAGACCTTCGACGCCATCGAAGGCGCCAAGAACGTCATCGTCCATTTTTACAACTCGACCTCCAAACTGCAGCGCAAGGTCGTTTTTGGCAAGGATATGGACGGCATCATCGACATCGCCGTCGAAGGCGCGCGGCTGATACGCGCCCTGGGCGAAGAGGCGGCGGCCCGCACCGGCGCGAACATCCGTTACGAGTATTCGCCCGAGAGTTTTATGGGCACCGAGCCCGAAAACGCTGTAGCCGTCTGCCAGCGTGTCATCGAAGCCATCGGCGCGGACGCGCAGCATAAGATCATCCTCAACCTGCCATCGACGGTCGAGAGCAGCACGCCCAACCTTTTCGCCGACCAGGTCGAGTATTTCTGCAAAAATCTGCCCTCGAGGGAAGCCGCCATTATCAGTCTGCACCCGCACAACGACAGGGGCACGGCCGTCGCGACGGCGGAACTGGGCATGCTTGCCGGCGCCGAGCGCGTCGAGGGCACCTTGTTCGGCAACGGTGAGCGCACGGGCAACGTCGACATCATCACCCTGGCGCTGAACATGTTCACTCAGGCCGTCGACCCCAAACTCGATTTCAGCAACATCGGCCGGGTGCGCGAGGTCTATGAGAGGACGACCAAAATGCAGGTGCCCGTACGGCACCCCTACGTCGGCGATTTGGTGTTCACCGCGTTTTCCGGTTCGCATCAGGACGCCATCAACAAAGGCGAGAAGTATATGAAAGACAGCGGCACCGAATATTGGGAGGTGCCGTACCTGCCCATCGACCCGGCGGACGTCGGGCGCGAATACGAGCCGGTTATCCGTATCAACAGCCAATCGGGCAAGGGCGGAGCGGCTTTTGTGATGAACAAGAACTTCGGCTACGACCTGCCCAAGGCGATGCACCCCGAATTCGGCCGTATCGTCAAGAACTACTGCGACCGGGTCGGCCGGGAAATCAGCGCCGACGAGGTGATGGAACTCTTCCGCAAGGAGTATATCGACATCGCGGGCCCGTACAGTCTGGTCAGCCACAAGTTCTTTGAGGAGGGCGAAATCGACGACGCGGCGCCGGTGGTCCGCTTCGAGGGCATGATCAAAAACAACGGCGCCGAACCCGTCGCGATTACCGGCAAGGGCAACGGCCCCATCGACTCGTTCTTCAACGCCCTCGCCGGCGTCGGCATCAAAGGTTACAGTTTCGTCAACTATTCCGAGCACGCCATCTCCATCGGCTCCGACGCCAAAGCGGTTTCCTACATCCAGCTGGCCTCGCCCGAGGGGAAGAACCTGTTCGGCGTCGGCATCTCCCACAACATCAACTACGCCTCCATCAAGGGCATCCTCTGCGCCATCAACCGTTCGCTCGCGGCGGATAAAAACTGACGGCCTGTTGCGGCGGCGCGCCGCATCGGGTAGAATAACATCCTATCTATCAAAATACCGGGAGGCAACATGGAAAATTATCGGATAACGGTCTTAAAAGGCGACGGGATAGGGCCCGAGATTGTCGACGAAACCCTCAAGGTCCTTGACCGCGCCGGCGAGGTTTACGGTTTCCGCATGCAGTACGATTTCCGCCTCATGGGCGGCTGCGCTATCGACGCCGCGGGCGTTCCGCTGCCGGCCGACACGGTGGAGGCCTGCCGGCAATCCGACAGCGTCCTGCTCGGGGCGGTCGGCGGCCCGCAGTGGGATACGATGCCCGGCCACCTGAGGCCGGAGGCGGGCCTGCTGGGCATCCGCGGCGCGCTCGGCCTTTACGCCAACCTGCGCCCGGCAAAAATTTTTCCGGCGCTGAAGGCGGCCTCGCCCATCAAACAAAGCATCATCGGCGACAGCCTCGACATCATGGTCGTGCGCGAACTGACGGGCGGCATCTATTTCGGCGAGCGGGGCCGCTGTGAAAAAGACGGCGTCCGGGCCGCCTTTGACACCGAGTTTTATACCGTGCCCGAAATCGTGCGCATCGCGAAGGTCGGTTTCGAAATGGCGCGCAAACGCGGGAAAAAACTCTGCTCGGTCGACAAGGCCAACGTGCTGGAATCCTCGCGCCTCTGGCGCGAAACGGTCGTCGCCCTCTCGGCGGATTACCCGGACGTCGAACTGTCCCACATGTACGTCGACAACTGCGCCATGCAGCTGGTGCGCAACCCTGCGCAGTTCGACGTCATCGTCACCTCAAATATGTTCGGCGACATCCTTTCCGACGAAGCGTCGATGATTTCCGGCTCCATCGGCATGCTGGCCTCCGCGAGTCTGGCAGGGGGCAGTTTCGGCCTCTACGAGCCCATCCACGGCTCCGCGCCGGACATCGCCGGCAGGGGCGTCGCCAACCCGCTGGCGACCATCCTTTCCGCGGCGATGATGCTGAAATATTCCTTCGGCCTGGAGGCGGCCGCCGCTGCGGTGGAGCGGGCCGTCAACGCCGCGCTCGAGAGCGCCAGAACCCCCGACATCTTTGAGGAAGGGTACCGCAAAGTCGGCACCGCCGAAATGGGCGCGCTGGTCGCGTCCCTGATTGCCTGACAAAAAACGCACAAAAAAACAGCGGCAGGGGAGAGTCCTGCCGCATTTTTTTGCTTCTATGTGTCAGCCCGCCAGCCTTTCGAGCAGGCGGAGGTGCGCGATATAGTAATCCGTCACATCGGATCTTTTCGTTAACCCCCCGATAATCGCGGCGTGGTCGCCCCTGTAGGTCGGCATAATATTCCAGATGCCGGGCTGTAAGTCGTATTCGTCATACTTCTGCTGCGGCTGGCCGAAAGGCGCGACGGTCGATATCGTGTTGACGACGCCGTCGTTGTTGAGCCAGCTCTTGTCATAGACGATGCCGCCCGCCGTCTTCCCGGTCGTGCTGCCCAGGAAGGTGATGGGGAACCAAAGCCCCGGGTCCGCCGTTTTCACGTCGGGCAGCCGGTTGCCCAGCAGGGTGGTTTTTGCCGTCGCGTCGGTCGGCACGGAGAAATAGTAGATGCCCGGGATGGTTGATACGATTTTATTCAGCTCGGCCGCGCCGTCGGGGTTCAGGTCCAAAACGCCGGTGTCCGGGTCCCGGACCAGCAGGGCGATATCGCTGAGGCCTTTGATGTAATCGAGCGTCGCGCCCAACTGTGTGCCGGTCAGTTTTTCATTCGCGTATGCGATGGGGCCCAGGGAGTACAGCGTTTTAATCGGTTTGTTGAGGATGGTCAGCGTCGTGCCGTTGTGGGGCGCCGCCAGCGTCGTGACGCTGAATATCAAATCTGCTTTCCCGCCCGTGAACAAGCCGGAGAGTTCGCCCGAAGGGGTTCCCTCTTGCACGGCCTTGCTGCCGCTTGCCATCAGCTGCGCGAACAGCCTTATTGTCGCGCCGCCGAAACTGTGGCCGATGAGATGGATTTTGGCTAACCTGCCGCTGCCGTCGTCCCAGCCGGTGAGCAGCGGATTTTTGCTGAAATCGGTACCGTAGCGCTCGTGGCCGTATTTTTCGCTGTGGACCTTCCCGTAGTCGACGACATTCCCGGTCAACTGGGCGTACAGTTCGCAGGCCCTGTCCCAGGCGCTCGCCACCGGGTCCACCGAGGCGGCATAGCATTCGAAACCCGCCGCGTTGAGTTGCGCCATCAGGTCGCCGTTGAGCCGGCCCCAGTAGGGGAGGGCCTCGTTGAGCGCGGTCTCGTACTGCCCCCAGCCGGCGAAGCCGGAAACGAAAACGAAGGGGTAACGCTCCGGCTCTTCTTCGGCCGAAGCGAGGGAAACCGCCGGTACTGCGAGCAGCACGGCAGTTAAAAGAACGCATATCAGTTTTTTCATCATGCTGTGTTTCGGTTTTTGCTCGAACATCTTCTCACCTCAATGTATTGCGCGAACCCGGGAACTTGCGCGGGCGGAAGAATGCCGTCGAAGATGAGGAAGGTGGCCGCGGGGAGCCCGCCGCGGGGCGATAAGAAAGAACGGAAACGGCGCGATCTTTCAGCCGTCCGCCTTTCTTATCGGAGTGCCCCTGTGTTTGGCCCGCCCGAAGGGATTTGAACCCCTGTCCTTCAGAATCGGAATCTGCTGCGATATCCAGCTTCGCCACGGGCGGATATGGTGCCAACGGCCGCATTATACCACAACATACGGTTTTTATCAAATATTTCTTTGACATCCTGTCACGGATTGCGGGCTTCTCCGAAAAAGAAAAAAGGCGGCTGTCAAGCGCCGCCCCTTTTCATGCTTAAAATCAATCAGGTCAGCCGTTCCACGACTTCCCCGTATTTCTCCCGGCTCTCCTTGATAAACGCGTTGATTGCGTCGGCCGTCGGCATCGCCGCCGAGCAGCTGTGGGCGGAGACGAGCATGGAGGCGGAGGCCGTCGCGTACTCGAGCGCGTCGGGCATGCTCTTGCCCCGCAGCAGGGAATAGATAAACGCCGAGGCGTAGCCGTCGCCGCCCCCGAAACCCTTGAGCGCCTTAACGGGGAAGGGGCGCACCCGGTAACTGCGGCCGTCCTTGAGGTAGGCGACGGAACCCTCTTTGCCGTGCTTGATGATGACGATTTTATTGCCGTAACCGTGCCAGCGGGCGGCGGAGGCCTTGTCGTCGGCGCAGACGCCCGTGACCGCTTCGGTGAGGTTGAACTCCTCGCGCGAGCCGAGCACGATGTCGCTGCTGCGCGCCGCCAGCGTGTAATAGATCGAGACCTCGTCCGGGTTTTTCCAGGTATAGGGGCGGTAGTCGATGTCGAAAATTACGACGACGCCGTTCTTTTTGGCGAGCATCATCATTTTCAGCGCCGCCTCCCGCGAAGGGCTCGCGCACAGCGCCGTGCCGGAGATGACCACGGCCTTGGCGCTTTTAACGTAGTCTTCGTCGACGTCGTCGGTGCAGACCTGCAGGTCCGCCGCGCCGTAGCGGTACATCAGGATGCTGCTTTCGGTCGGGCTGAGGATTTCGGTGAAGGTCAGGCCGATTTTTTCCCCGTTGACGCAGCGGAAAATGTGCGAGGTGTCAATGCCGTCCTTCTTGAAATAGTCGGTCACGTAGTCGCCGAACTGGTCGTCGGAAACGCGCGCGATGAAGCCGACCTTCGCGCCCAGCCGCGCCAGGCCCACGGCGATGTTCGCCGGCGAGCCGCCGACGTACTTGTTGAAGTTGGAACTTTCCTTCAGCGGCCGGTTGAGGTCGGTCGGGTTGAAGTCGATGGCGATCCTGCCGATGGGGATAACGTCGAACGTCCTGTCTTTCGGGAATTCAAAAAGGTTCATTTCCGTTCACCTGTCCTTGTCAAATGATATCGGCTTTGCCGGCGCAGCCGAAAATTTCGATATGTTTCAGCGCGTTTTCATAAGCGCCGTTTACCTCGGCGGTTTGGATATCATAATAGCCCGCTACGGCCTTCGCCTCGAAGGCGCGGCGCACCGCCTCCTCGACGGCGTCGAAAGTCGCGGTGGCGATGTTGATTTTTTTGACGCCGTTTTGAATGCACCGTCTGAAATCGCCGGGTGTCAGACCCGTGCCGCCGTGTAGGACCAGCGGGGTGGAAACCTGCCTGCCGATGCTCTCGAGAATATCGAAGCGCAGCTGCGGCGCCTGCTTGTAGTTGCCGTGCGCGTTGCCGATGGCGACCGCGAGCGCGTCCACCCCCGTCTTCTTCAGGAAGTCGACGGCCTGCGCCGGGTCGGTGCAGTTGACGGCGATGTGCTCGCTGCCGTCCTCGCTGCCGCCGACGCTGCCGATTTCCGCCTCGGTGTCGGCGCCGTAATCATCCGCCATCTTTTTCACCTTGCGCGTCAGGGCGGCGTTTTCCTCAAACGGCAGGCGCGAGCCGTCGATCATCACCGACGTAAAGCCGATGTCGAGCGCAGTTTGCACCGCCGCGAGCGTGGTCCCGTGGTCGAAATGGACGGCGACGGGCACCCCGGCGTTCTCCGCCGCGGCGACCATCAGCGGCCCGATGAGCTCGAGCGGCGAGTGTTTCAGGCGCACCTCGGCGATTTGCAGGATGACGGGGCTCCCCGTTTCCTCAGCCGCTTGGAGGACGCCGAGCACCATTTCCATATTCGATACGCTGAAACTGCCGGCGGCCCAGTCTTCGCCGGCCGCGGCGCCGAGGATTTCTTTCAGGTTGACCAGAGGCACACGAACCACATCCCCGATAAAACAGTATCCGTTTCCGCTTTTGTACAGCGTACGCAAAACAGGCGAAACCGCGCTTTTAGATAGTCCTTAGTATAACATTGCCGCCGCGCGCGCGCAATGCGACCGCCCCCCGGCGCGACGGTTTAACTTTATTCCCGGCTTTCACCGCCGCGGGCTGACGCGCCGTGCCGGCTGGATGCCGGGCCGAATTCGTAAGGGTATAATGCTTTACGGACCTTTTCGGGCTACGACCGTGTGCAGGCGGTCCACAGTGTGTCAAACAGGCGCCATTCGTCCCATTCGCGCTGCTGGATGCCGATGCCTTTCTCGCGGGGGGAGACATAGACCGAGGTTTCGAGCGTCGCCGTCGCGCAGCGGTACCTTGTCTGCGCCGTCTTGGCGACCAGAACCCCGATGCCGCCTTCGGCGGGTATCGTCCGGCCCAGGGTGGCGTTATAGACGAAACCGCTGCACCACTCGACGGCGAAATCCGTCGCCGTTCCGTCCGAGCCGCTGCCGAAAGATTCGGCGGTAATCGGCAGCTGCATGTAGCCGCTGACCTTGCCGAGGTCCCTGCCGAGGGCGAAGCACAGCGAATTGAGCGCGTCCGAGGCCTGGCTCTTGCCGCGGTAGATCATCCGCCCCTGAGAATGCAGGTCGACGTAATGCGTGGCGGCCGGCAGTTTCGCCTTGAACCACCGGACGAGCGCCTGCGTCTCCGGCTGCGAGCCGAGGTTTGCGCCCGGGTAGTTTTTCGGCGAGGGCGCCGTCAGATACGAGGCTTTCGGATAAAGGCGGTTCAATATCACGCCGGCCGTGTAGGAGGGGAAGGCGCGGTTGAGGTCGACGCCGTTGGCATTGGCTTTGTAGGCGTACAGGTTCGCGTGCGTTTTCGCATAGGAGACGATATAGAGGTTCTTGTTGCGGATAGCGGAGGCGCCCCACAGCGTCGCCTCGAAGCCGTCGGGGTTGCAGACGGCCACCATGCAGATCTTTTTGTTTTCCAGCAGCGAGAGGGTTTCGCCGTCGCCTGCGTAGTAGTTGTTGACCAGTCCGCAGGCGAATTTAAGCAGGTAGACAGGGTTGCACGCCTCGCTGGCGTGCACGCCCGCGGTAAACAGGATGTTTTCGGCGCCTCTGCCGATTTCCAGCGAATACATCTTCCGCCCGTCGACCGTGGTTCCGATTTGATAGAGGCTGACGACGTCGCTTTTAGCCAGAGCGAGCATGACCTGTTCCAATCCGGCATAATGGTAGAACTGGTTGAGGCTGATATCGACGGTCCGGTAAGGCGCGTCCGTGTCTTTTTTAACCGGGGCGTAAGCGGCGTCGAAAAGCGATTGCGACATCCCTTTGGCATAGATTTTTACGCCGCCCAGCAGCGGCGGCGCCCCGGCGGTCGCGGCAGAGGGGGAGGAGAAGCCCCTGAACACCTCGGCCGAGACCGTTTTATACGCTTTGACTTTGTAAAAATAGTTATTGCCGCTTGTGAGTGTCGTGTCGATGAAAGCGGTGCCGGCAACGGTTTTGATTTTACGATAAGGCCCGTTCGCGCCTGCCGCGCGGTACACCTCGTAGCCGCCCGCGCCCGTGACGGCGGGCCAGTCGAGGTAGACGCTCGTGGCGGAGCGTCTCGCGGCATCCAGTTTCGCGGGCGCCTGCGGCACCACGCGGATGGCGCAGTCCGCCTGTTTGCCGTTGCCGTCGAGCGCCTTGCAGGATAAAACCGCCTTGCCGACGCTTTTGGCCACTACCTTGCCGCCGTCCGCCGTGGCGACCGCGGGCGCGCTCGACGACCAGGCCACGGCCTTGTTGGTGGCGAGCGCGGGCAGCAAGGCGAGCCGGAACGTCCCCGTTTTGCCGACGGGCCACAGCAGGGAGGCGGTGTTGAGCGTCAGCGACTCGACCGGTATGGCGAAGGTCGCCGCCGGATAACCGTTCCAGGAGGACCCGAAACCGGCCTTTCCTTCGATATAGTAAACCGTAAAACCGGGCGCGCAGCCGTCAAAAACGCCTTTCCCCGCTTCAAGTTCGGGCGAGTCCGAGTAAAAGTACGCGCCGGTCAAAGCGGCGCAGCCGGAAAAAGCCCCCTCCCCGACGAACGTCAGGCTGTCCGGCAGATACACCCTTTGCAGCCCTGCCAATCCGGCGAACGCGTAGCCGGCGATTTTCCGGACCGGGCAGCCGCCCAGCAGCCGGGGCACGACGACTTCCGCCGCGGCGCCGTTATAGCCGGTTACGGCGGCCGCGGAGTCGTCGAGAATATACTGGAATCCTCCTTCCGACAAACGCTTGGGGCCCGAAGCGCCCGCGGCGGGAAAGGCCAGTATCAGAGGGAGGATCATCAGCGCGCAAAGGGTTTTTTTCATTATATTGCTCCGAAGGGTCCCGTTCAGCCCGGCGCCGCCGATTTGACTGGGCTGAACGCCCCGACAATCTTTTTACCGTTTACGGTACGGTAAGCCCTCACTTTGAAATAATAGGTACGGCTGCGTGTCAGCCCTGTCTGGATAAACGTCAGGGAAGTCGTCGTTTTCGCCAGGGTGAAGCCGCCCGTCGGGGTTGCGGAACGGTACACCTCGTATCCGTGCGCGCCCGCGACGGCGCTCCAGCTCGTTTTGACGCTCGTGCTGCCCGCGCGCGACGCCGTGAAAGCGGACGGGGCGGCGGGGACCGGCCTGCCCGCCGTTGGGGCGGAGGGGTCGCCGTAGACGTTGGCACTGCCCATCTTGCGGTAAGCGATGATTTTGTAATAGTAGGTGCCGCCGCACAAGCGGTTTTGGTCCAGGCAGTTCAGAGCGCTGCCGGCCGCGATGCGGACGTATTTTTTCTGCGTCCCGTCGTAGCGGTATACCGCGTAACCCGTCGCGCCCGCGACCGCCGCCCAGCTGATTTTCAAACTGTTGTAGGAGGCGGAGACTGCCTTCAGCCCCTGGGGCGCGGCCGGTACGGGCTTCACCGATACGGCGGCGGACGGAGCGCCGTAGACGTTGCCGCCGGCGATGCTTTTGTATGCGCGTGATTTGTAGAGATAGACGGCGCCGGTCACCAGACCTTTATCGATATAACTGGTCGCGGCCGTCACCGCGACGCGGTCGTATTGCTTTGTTACGGGATTGTAGCGGTACAGCACGTAGCCCGATGCCCCCTGCACCGCGGTCCAGACAATCGAAACGCTGTTGTACGCGACGGACACCGCCGCCGTCGAGGCAGGGGTGCCTACGGGGGGAACCACCGTCACCGTGAAGGAGGTGCTGAAACGTTTCCCGAGCGGGTCCGTATAGGTCACCGTCAGGGTTTTCGTGCCCGCCGTGCCGCTGTCGAAACCCGTCACGGCCACACCTTCGCCCGTCATGGGCAGTTCCGAACGGGTCTCATTGTTGTAATCGATATAAATAACGCCGCCGTCCGGGGCGAAGGGTTCGCCCGTCAAATAGACAGTCTTATCGGGCTTGCTATTGAGGGTGACGGACTGCACGCTCTTGGGAACGACGTTCAATTCGAACCGCACGGTAAAACCGCGGTATGTCACGCTGACCTGCTGGGCGCCCGGCTCGCCGAAAGAAACCGGCATAACCGTCACCTCGCCGCTGTTGAGCATGGCGTTGGTGACTTTGATTTCACCGGCGGTGCCGTTATCATAGGCCAGAGCGAGCGTCATGTTTCCCGGCTCGAAAAAAGTACCCTCCACCGGGTCCGTGCCGGCATACGGATAGACGCGCATCTCGACGCCGGTCAGGGCTTTCGGCCGGAAAACGGCGCGGTACTCGGTATCCGCGGCGGGCATGGCGCTCGGTTGCGGGTTCCAGCCGGTGAAAACGGAATCCGCGCGGAAAGGCGCTTCGGGCGGCGTGACATTCTCGCCGAACTTGTAGAAGGACTCGGCCAGAACGGTTTCTCCGGCCTTGAAAACTGCCTTATAGGTGTTGATGTTCCACATCGCCTCGAACGCCAGGTCCAGCGCGGGCATCACGCCGGGTGGCTGCGGATTCCACCCCGCGAACGAATACCCTTCCTTCGCCGGCGCAGGCGGCGGGGAGAAGGCGGCGCCGTATTGACAAAAGATATCGCGGTAAAGCGCGCCGTCGGAGTAAAAGACGGCGTGGTAGTTTTTCGCCGCCCAAACCGCGGTGAAAACGAGGTCTTCGGCGGGCATCGCAGCCGGGACGTCCGGTTCCCAGCCCTCGAAGGCGTATCCGTCTTTCGCGGGGTCCGGCGGCAGCGCGACCGGATTGCCGCAGCCGACCTCCTTGATTGAATACACTTTGGCGTCGACGACGAAAACCGCCATATAGTTTTCTACCCAGGACGCCGTGAAAACAAGGTCCCGCGCGGGCATATATTCCGGCATCTTCGGTACCCAGCCGGCGAAGGTATAACCTTCCTTCGCCGGGTCGGCGGGAGGCACCAAACGGTCGGCGTAACCGACGCCGGAGGCGGAATAGACCTCCGAATCGACGATAAACTGAACCGTATAAATATTTTTGGACCACTGCGCATAGAAGACAAGATCCCGCGCGGGCATCGTTTCGGGGACCTCGGGTTCCCATCGCAGGAAAGTATAGCCCTCCATGGCAGGATGGGCGGGCGCCGTGAGCGGCTCGCCTTCGGCTAAATCGAAACTCTCGAATATATTGCATTCCGCATCGATGATAAACAGCGCGTTGTAGGCGCTGCCGCCCTCGAGCGCCGCGGAGGCGGTGGCGAGAGCGGGCGAAAGCAGCATCGCGGCTGCCAGGATGAGGCAAAGCGGCGCAATGAGCTGCTGTTTCAAACGTGCGGGGGCGCTTGACATGGGGCAGCCTCCCTGCGTTTTGCGCGTAAAATATTTTTCAGCTTCAATATTATATAATATAAGGGGCTTTTCATCAACACCGCCGGGCGGCCAGGTTGACACATGCGGTGTAAACCGATATTATACAATTGAATTAATATACACTAATATAAAATAATCAGGTCGTCAATCAGCGGGTTTCGATAAGACATATCCCGGAGGAAACCGAGATGAACATGAAAAAAGCCGCCGCCTTGCTGTTATCCCTGGCGCTGGCCGCGGGCATCGTTTCCGCCGCGGCGCCGCGGGCGAAAGCGGCCGATGCCGCGCCTTATTCGTCGATGCAGTTCTACCGCAATGAGTTGACTTCCTATACCGGCAGCGCCAAGCAGGTCGTCGTGCCGGAAGGGGTCGAGACCATCGGGGCCTCCGCCTTCCAGAACAATACCGCCCTGACATCGGTTTCTCTGCCTTCCACGCTCAAAAGCATCGGCGCCTACGCTTTTGCGGGCTGTACGGGTTTGACGAGCGTCACTCTGCCCGCCTCGCTCACCGCCCTCGATGATTATGCCTTCTCCGGCTGCACCAAATTGGCCTCCGTCAACGGCGGCGCCGGCGTTGTCACGGTTGGCTTTTCCGTATTCGAATCCACGGCGATGCTGAACGCCGCCACCGCCGCCTACGTTCTGTTCGGCAACGGCGTGCTGATCGCCTACAAAGGTTCTTCGGCATCCATCACCGTGCCGGCCGGCGTGCGCCATATTGCCAAAGGCGTGTTCCAGGACCGCATCAATATCACGTCGCTGAGCCTGCCCGACGGCCTTATTACGATCGGGGGCTACGCGTTCAAAGGCTGCGTCGCGCTCGGCAGCGTGATCATTCCCGCCAGCGTGACAACAATTGGGGAAGGCGCCTTTTATTCCTGCCAGGGGATGACCAGCGCGCTGATACGCAGCGGCGTGCAGACCATCGGCAAGCGTGCTTTCTCCAAGTGCTACGCGATGACCGCCGTGACCATCCCCGCGAGCGTCACCGCCATCGGCGGCTTCGCCTTTCAAAGCACCGCCTGGCTTGACAACCAGACCAACCAGTTCGTCACCGCGGGGGACGGCATCCTTCTGGCCTATACCGGCAGCGCGGCGGGAGTAATAGTCCCTTCAAGCGTCAAAACCATCGGTTACGGCGCGTTCTATGACAATTCAAACCTCACCTCCGTGACCATACAAAACGGCGTCGTCAACATCGACGATTTCGCTTTCTATTACTGTGACAATCTTATCACGGTCACGTTCCCCCCGACGGGCCTCACAAGGATTGGCGCCAACGCCTTCCAGTACTGCAGCGACCTGGTCACCGCCAACATCCCTTCGTCGGTGAAAACCATCGGCGCGAATGCTTTCGCCTCGACGCCGTGGTACAACAACTTCGCCAGCAGTTTCATAACGGCGGGCGATTCGATCCTCATCGGTTACAAAGGGACGCAGGCGAATGTCACTATTCCGCAAAGCGTCAAAACCGTCAACCCCGGCGTCTTCAAAAACAAAACGACGGCCGTGAGCGTTACGGTTCCCGCAAGCGTCACGTCCGTCGGCGAGCAGGCCTTTATGGGCTGTGTCAACCTGGCCTCCGTCACCTTCAACGCGGCGTCGTTCACCCTGGGCGCCGAAGCGTTCCGCGGCTGCACCGCGCTGAGTGCCGTCACGCTGCCCGCAGGCATCACGGATATCGGCGCCGGCGCTTTTGTCGGCTGCACATCCCTGCAGAGCGCTTACCTGAGCGACGGGCTCAACCGCGTTGCAGGCGACATGTTCAACGGCTGCACCTCGCTGACCACCGTGCGCCTCGCGCCGGGCACCGAAAGCATCGGTTCCGGTGCTTTCGCCGGCTGCTCTTCCCTGGTTTCGCCCGTTCTGCCGGTCAACGAGGTTTTCAATGAAATCGGCTTGAACGCTTTTCGCGGCTGCGTTTCCGTCAAACAGGCCGTCATACCCGACAATATTTCAAAAATCGGCCCCGGCGCGTTTGCGGACTGCTCTTCGCTCGAGAGCGTCGACCTCGGGCAGGGTGTCGCGTCCATCGGCGCTTTCGCTTTTTCCGGCTGCCCGCTGCTGCATTCGATTTTTATCGGCGCGGGTGTCACCTCCATATCGCCCGAAACATTCGCCGGCTGGACCCAGTTGACCATTTTCAGCGTTGAGGCGGCTTATGCCGTCGCTTACGCCGCCGCCAACGGGATTCCCTGCGAGTTCTATTCCTGTATTGTTTCCATCGGCGGTTATCCCGCCTTCGGGTCCATCCTCACCGCCGTTATCGAGCAGTCCTCGGATATCGGGATGCTGTACCGTTTCACATGGCTTCGCGGCGGCAGTCCCGTCGGGACGGGCCCGACCTATTATGTGCGCCAGGCGGACTTGTTCGCACAGTTGCAATTAAAGGCCGACGCCTACCGCGACGGTTCGCGGCTGGGCACGTTTTTCAGCAGCGTGGTCGTACCCGGCAAAGGGTATAACACCGCGTATCCGAACAAGCCCGTCCTCGTGGCGCTCGGCTCCGATTTCGTCACGCTTGCCGCAATGGCGGGTTATGAATACCGCATCGGCAATGCTCCCTGGCAGATAAGCCCCTATTTTACGGGTTTGGCGCCGTTTACCGAGTATCAGGTTTACGCGCGTATGGCGGAGACCGCCACGCGGTATGCCGGCCCGGTCAGCGACCCCGTCTGGTTCAAAACCGAGAAGCGAACCATTACCGGCCAAATAGCCATCTCGGGGCAGCCCTACTGCGGGCTCGCCCTGACGGCCGATACCTCCGGGCTGGTTCCTGCGCAGATTCCGGCCGGGGGACTGGCGTACGAATGGTTCGTCAACGGGGTTTCCGTTTCCACGCAAAGCGCCTATACCGTCACCGCCGCCGACGTCGGCAAACCGGTCACGCTCAAAATCAGCGGCGCCGGCGCCTACACGGGCAGTTTGACAAGCGCGCCGGTGACCGCCGTCAAACATCCCACCCAGCCGCCCGGCGCACCCGAACTCGAGTCGGCCACGTCCGCCTATATCGTGCTGAAAACCGTCGCGGGGCGCGAATACAAGGTGGAAGGCGGCCAATGGCAGACGTCGGGCGTTTTCGGCCGCTTCAAAGCCAACACCCCTTATACGTTCTATGCCAGAATCGCCGAAACGGCGACCCACCAGGCAAGCGAGCCCGGTCCCGCGGCGGTCTTCCGGACCAGCCGGATCGAAACCACCGGGGCCGTAACCGTCACGGGCAGCGCCGTGTTCGGCCAGACGCTCGGCGCTCAGGTCACCGGCTTGTCGCCCGCGGAAGCGACGTACGATATCGAATGGCGGCGCAACGGCGCCACGGTAAATGTCGGGAACAATTATACGCTTGCGCAAGGGGACATCGGCGCGTCCATTACGGCCTGCCTGGTCGGCAGGGGTGACTATATCTGCGATATTCCCAGCCAGCCCGTCGTACCGGTCAAGGCCGCGGCGCCCGCTCCCGCCGCGCCGCTGGCGGCCGAGGTCAACGCCAAATCATTGATGCTTGCGGTTGAGCCCGGCTGTGAATACAAACTCGGCACGGGCGCCTGGCAGGCAAGCGGCTTGTTCACGGGCTTAAAAGCGAGCACTTCCTATACGTTCTACGCCAGAACGGCCGAAACCGCGACCCATTTCGCCAGCCCTTCCAGCGTCGGCGCCGTAATCAAGACAAGCGCGGTCGACGCCGTCACCAACTTCACCGGCCAGTACACGGCGCATAACAGCGTGTCGCTGGCCTGGACGCCCGTCACCGGCGCGGCAGGATATAAAGTGTACCGTTCCCTCCTGCCCGACAGGGATTTTGTCACGGCCGCGTCCGTTGCCGAGGCCGCGTGTGTGGACGGCGGCCTGACGACGGGTACGACGTATTACTATAAAGTCAGGCCCTTTACGCTGGAAGGCGGCAGCGAAGTCCTCGCCTCCGCGTCGCCGGTCATCGCGGTAACGCCGCTGCCGCTGGCGCCGACTGGTCTTACCGCGGCATCCGCCTCCTACAGCAGCATCGCGGTGGCATGGCAGCCCGCCTTGGGGGCCGAGGGCTATCAAATCTACCGTTATGACCCGAACTTCCTGACCTACGTTCTTATCGGCGCTTCCCAAACAACGGCGTATACCGATACAGGCCTGACGCCCGCCACCGTTTATTATTACAAGGTCAAGGCCTATGTCGTAAGGGGCGGCGAAGTGCTCGCCGGCGCGCTTTCTTCCAATACGAGCGCCTCGCCGGTGCTCCCCGCGCCGTCGAACCTGACCGCGGCGGCTGCCGGCTATGACAGCATCAACCTGCAGTGGCAGGCCTCCGAAGGTGCCTCGGGCTACGACATTTACCGTTATTATTCCGGAGTGACGACGTACGAATTCATCGCGCAGTCGTCCTCGACCTCCTTTACCGATACCGGGCTCGACACGGGCACAAGGTACTACTACCGTGTCAAAACCAGGTTCGACTCCGCGGGCGGGCCGGTTCTCAGCGCTTATTCCAATACCGCCGCCGTCACCCTTCAACTCGGCGGCGTCCCCTCGCTGCAGGCGCAGAACAACTCGATTATCAGCGTCGAGACCTCATGGGGCGCCGTGCCCGGCGCGAACGGTTATATCGTGGAGCGGACCACCGCTTCATCCGGTGTCTATACGCAGGCGGCCGACACGGTTCAAACCGCCTTTACCGATACGCAGGTGCTGCCCGACGTCGCCTACACCTACCGGGTCAGGGCTTACAGAACCGTCAACGGGGCGAGCGTATTCGGCGCTTATTCTCCCACCGCGACCGTCACGACCGTTTTCGCCGCGCCGCCCTCGCTGAGCGCCGTTTCCGCGTCCTACAACAGCGCCGCGCTCTCCTGGGCGCCCGTACCCGGCGCGCAGGGCTACCGGGTTTACATTTCCACGTCGCAGGACAGCGGTTATTACATCGCCTCAACCGTCAGCGCAACGTCCTACCTCTCCCAGGGGCTCGGAACGGGTACCACCTACTATTTCAAGGTTTGCGCCTACGTCGTCATCGGCGGCGTCACCTATACGGGCCTCTTTACGCCGGTGGTTTCCGTCATACCGATTCCCTCCGCTCCGGCATCTTTCGGCGCCGTATCCGCATCGCCGACGAGCCTTGACCTCACCTGGAGCAGCATTGCCGGGGCGAGCGGTTACGTGCTTTACCTCGGCCCCTCGGCGGACGGTCCGTGGGAGCGATACAAGGTGCTGCCGTCCTCCGCGACCGGCTATACGGATACCGGGCTGGAAACGGGACGAACCCGATATTATAAAGTCAGGGCTTACCGCACCGTCAACGGCGTCAATGTGTACGGGACGCCTTCGGACGCTTTTTGGGCTTACCCGATGTCCGACGCCCCCGCGAACCTGACGGCGGCGGCGGTCTCCCTGGGTTCTGTCAAAGTCAACTGGTCCGCCGTGGCGGGAGCGGCGGGGTACAACCTCTATTACTATAAAGCTGGCATGAGCGGCTATGCCCTGCTCACGTCGACCGATTCGCTCTCTTACACGTTCAGCGTAACGCTCAACGAGACCTACTCTTTTAAAGCCGCCGCCTATGTTCTGGTCGACGGGAACCGGGTCGAGGGGCTGCAGTCGTCCACCGCCGAGGCGGTTTCCGTTTTCAGCGCGCCGGCCGGAGTCAGCGCGGAACGGGTCATCGGCTCCATCATCCGCGTCTCCTGGAACGCGGTGCCAAACGCCGAGGGCTATGAGGTGTACCGTTCCACCAGCCCCTCGTCGGGCTTCGAACTGGTGCGCACCACAAGCGACCTGAGCTATACGAATTCCTTCCTGCTCATCAACAGGACTTACTATTATAAAGTGCGGGCTTACGCGACGGTCAACGGCGCAAGAGTCTATTCCCCGTATTCCGTCACCGTTTCCGCCACGGCGTAAACCAAAGCCGGGCTTTGGCGACATAAAAACCGGTTTTTGTTGAAACGAAAAAAACCCCGTCCGAAAGGGCGGGGCTTTTGCCTGTTCGTTTATATGTCTTGCGCAGGGTCTTGCCGCGCGGCCTTCTCGGCTTCCTTGTTGCGCTTTCGCAACATCAGCAGAGGCACCGCGATGAACACGCCCAGTACCGCCGCGGAGGCGAAAATTTCGGGTACCGGCACAAGGACCGTCTCGCCGAAATCGTTGATGTAGGTGCCCGCTTCATGCGCCCCCGCGAAACGTTCGATGACGCGGTTGCCCGCGAACGGGCCGGCCACCATCGGTATCAGGACGAAGAAAATCATGCGCACGCCCTGGAACAATCCGGCTTTGCCCTCCGGCGTGAAGTCCCTGACCGAGGCGTTGAGGATAATCATCAGAAGCCCGTAGCCGGCGATAATCACCAGCGCGACGAGCCCGAAAACACTCAATTTTTTCACGAACGTCGCGATGAAAAGCCCGGCGACGAACACCGCCACGGCGGGG
>JAKJCA010000054.1 GCA_022706685.1 Bacillota bacterium | reverse complement strand
CCCGTTTTTTTATTATTATATGGACTATCCCTACGCGATGACGCCGCTGAAAAAGACGTACCGCTTCAACCCCTTTGTCAAGGGGCTTGACGAGCGAGGACGCTCGAATGTCCTGGGCGTCGAGGGTTCGCTGTGGACCGAGCACATCCGCGATTACGACGGCTTGTGCATGATGGCTTATCCGCGTTTCGCGGCGATTGCCGAAACGGGATGGACGCCTCCGGCGCAAAAAAACTATATAGATTTCGAGGACCGCTTTGAAGCGCTGTCACCTTTGCTGGCTGCGCAAAGAATCTTCTGCGCGCCGCGGAAAGACTGGAATCCGGGCCCGCTGAAAAGAATTGCGGGAACCTGCTCGTTTTTTGCAAACAATTTCGGCCGCGGGCAGCCCGCGCGCAGCGGCGGGGCCGAAGAGGAGAAGCCATGACTTACGAAAGATTGTCGAAAAAAGCCCTGCGCCTGATGCGCATAACCTGCGCGATGCTGCTGCTTTTGTACCTGCTTGCGGCCGGAGCCGCTGCCGCTTATCTGTATCTGGCGGGCAGAACGGCTGCTTGCGTCGCTCTTGCGGTCTGCGCGCCGGCCGCCGCTGCCGCGGTGTTCTTCATCGTGCCGCCGCTGAGGCACAGGCGATACCGCTACCATATCGGCCGGGACCGCATCGAAATCATCGAAGGGCTGCTGTTTATCCGCCGAACCATCATACCCGTCGACCGCATCTATCAAATCGATATCCGGCGCGGGCCGCTCGACAATCTGACCGGCGTCGCAAAAGTCGTCGTGACAACAGCCGGTTCCGCCGCGGCTTTCCGCTTTCTCGAGCCGGAAAAAGCCGAAGAAATCGCGCTGTACCTCAACGAAACGGTGACCGGTAAAATCAGGGCGGAGGCTCCGGACGATGTTTGAAAAACCGACGAGAAACCATATCACCTTCATCGTCGAGCGTCTGGGCGTTTTCTTCTTTTTCCTGATGGCGTTCGGTTTGAATTCGCTGTCCCAAAACGCCGGAGAGTTGTTTACCGCGGCCTACTGGCGGCGGTTGTTCGACTCCGCCTCCGCGGCGGATGGAAGATATTTTGCGCTGGGCACGGCCGCCTTGCTGATGCTGGCGGTCATCGTGCTCGTTTTCGCAACGGTCGCGTGGCTGAAAACCACCTTCCGCATAGAAGGCAGGGACCTTGTTTGCGAGAAACGCACGCTCTTTAAAAAGCAGTCCCGTCTGCCGGCGGACCATATCGCGACGGTCAATATCGAACGCAGCGTCTTTGAACGGCTGGTCGGCACAAGCAAGGTCAAAATCGACCTGAACTCCTCGCATACGGCCAACCGGACCGACTTTATTTTTTATCTCAATGCGCAGACCGCCGAGCGGTTCCGTGATGCGCTGATACAACTGAAAAATGCCGGGTACGAGAGCGCGGGCGCGCAACCTCTGCCCGAGGCCACGCGTGAAAAGGTGGTATTTTTCACGCTCGGCCAGGTGGTCCGCCACCGTCTGCTTTCCGTGACGATCATACAGGCGCTGGTGGTGCTCTCCGTCATTGCCGCGCCGCTGACCGACGGCGGGACTTACGGTTCGCAGAATATCAAAGCCGTCGCCGCGCTCAGCCTTGTCAGCGGCCTCGGCGTACTGGCCTGGAGCATCGTCAACCTGAAAGACTACACTGTTTCACGCTCGGGGCCGGATATCCTGATTACCTGCGGCGCGGCGAGAAAACGCAGTTTTTCTTTCAGCAGCGACCGCATGAAGGCCGTTTTTATTAAAAGAACCCTGCTGGCCCGGCTGTTCGGCCTTTACTCGATCGAAACCGCGGTGGTGGGACTGGGCAACGAAAAGTCGGAAACGCCGCAAATCTGTCTGCTGGCCGATAAGGCGCAGGCGCGGCGGGTGCTCGGGCAGTGCGCGCCGGGGTTTGAGTGCGGCGAGCCCCCTTTGCGAGCGCAAAAGCCGGCTCTTGCGGTCACGGGTTTCCGGTCTTTGGCCGCCGCAACGGTATGCACCCTACTGCCGCTCGTTCGCGCCGGCACGTGGTTCTGGTGGCTGTTCCCCGCTTCGGCGGCGGTTTTCTTCACCGCGGGCGCGCTGCGGCTTTGCGCGAAAACACTGCGGTTTGACACGCATGTCCTGAACTATTCGAAAGGCGTCCTCGACAAAACCATCGGCATGTTCCGTTTCGGCGATATCCAGGACATAAGGATTTTCACCAATCCGTTCCTGCGCCGCTTCGGGACCGGCAGAATGTCTTTCACCATCCTGTCCGGTTCGAAAATGAAACACCACAGGACGGGATACTTCAAACTGGAAGACCTCGAGAAGATAGCGGACCTTGCGGTGGGCAGCCCGGACAATATGACATTGACGCTGAAAAAGGGCAAATCCTCTTAATCCCGGGCAAACACTTCGGGGCCGCCCCTCACGGGACGGCCCCTTTGTTGTTTTGATGATGCGAGCCGGATTTACTTGCCGAACTGGCAGTCGTTGTTGCCGCTGTCGGAGGTCCACATCTCAAGCATGTTGATCGGGTCGTTGAAGTCCATGACCCAGCCGTTGCGCGAAACGTCGAAGTTGCCGGACTTTCTCTCGTTGAGCAGCGTATCCCAGTCGACGGTCTTGATGGTCATCGTGATGCCGACCGCCTTGAGGTCCTGCTGGATGCATTCGGCAATCGCCTGGTGCCCGGTGTTCTCGTTGATGATGTATTCAAAAGAGATGGGCGTGGATGCCTTCAGCTTGTTGTCGGCGCCGAACTCGAAGCCAGCGCTCTTGAGCAGTTCGATACCCGCGGCGACGTTGGCTTTGTAAGCCGCCTCGTCGCCGTCCTCGGCATAATAGCCGACCGCGTCTTTATTCGGATAGGTATAGGCGTCGTCGTTGGTCTTGAAAATTCCGCCGTGTCCGTCAGACGCTTTATCCGGGATAAAGGTGGTGGCGATGTGCTGGCCGGTCTGGCCGACGGTATCGATGATGTACTGCCGGTTGATGAGCAGGCCGATACCCCTTCTCATCGCGGAAGCCTGCTCGACCGTCTTGCCTTTGAACAGGTCGGACTTGACGTTGAAGCAGATATAATAGGTGCCGAGGTTGTCGACGATATAGAACTCGGGGTCTTTCAGCAGGTTCTTGGTTTCGTCCGCCGGAACGGTGTCGATAAAGTCGAGGTTGCCGGCTTTGTAGGCGGCAAAGATAGCGGTGTCATCGGCGGAGAGCATGAACTCCAGCCTGTCCATGGTGACATTGGCGGCGTTCCAGTAATTTGGGTTCTTTTCGTAGACCATGCTCTGGTCGTGCTTCCACTCTTTGAGGGTATAGGCGCCGCTGGTGACGAAACCGGCCTCGGTCGCCCATGCGCCCGGGTTCTCCGCCGTCGCGCCGGCCTCGACTGTCGCCTTGTTGACGGCATAGAAGGTCGGGAACGCGCACAGGTCAAGGAAATAGGGGCACGGAGCGGTCAGGACAACCGTCAGGGTTTTGCCGTCGTCGGACGCTTTGACGTTGAGGTTGTCGGGGAAGCCTTCGATGCCGTTGAACATGTAGGAGTAGTCGGCGGCCGTCTTGGTGGCGGCGGCGCGCTTCCACGAATACTCGAGGTCTTTCGCGTTCAGCGGGCTGCCGTCGGACCATTTGAGGCCGTCTTTCATCGTGAAGGTGTAGGTCAGGCCGTCATCGGAAACGGTCGGAGCCGCGGCGGCAAGGTCTGGAACAAGCTTGTTGCCCGGAGCGTAAGTGTACAGCCCCGAGAACGAGTTGGCTGCCAGGCAGGCGCCGTCGACAGAACTGTTGAGCGCGGGATCGAGTTTGTCCGGCTCGCTGGCAAGGTTGATTCTAAGGGTCTTGTTCGCCCCAAAGGTGGTAAACATGAAATACTTGAAGCCGTAGAGGGTCGCATAGAAGCCCTCGACGCCTTTTTTCATCATGTACACATCGTTGTAGTGATAGATGGGGCAGACGGCGCCGGTATTCATCAGGATGTCTTCGGCCTGGTGCATCAGGGCTTCACGGGCAACGAAGTCGGTGGAGCTCTTGATGTCTTTGATGAGCTTGTCATAGGGTGCCCAGTCGATTTTGGCGACCGTGTTGGGGTCGACGGTGCCGGTGGTCGTGGTTTCGGTGTCGGTTTTACAGCCGGCAAACAGGGTCAGCAGCAAGACAGCAGATACGAGCAGTGCGATGATTCTCTTTGCTTTCATGTTTCTCCTCCTCTTTAGATTTATTTTATTTCTGTTGCGCAACAGAAATCGGACACATAGAATATAACGCCGCTTGCAAGCGTTGTCAATCAAAACCGCCGATTTTCAATCCGGCTCATTTATTCCAGCAGGCGACAAAATGCCCGCCTCCGCGGTCGGTGAAAGGCGGCGCTTCGGCGGCGCACCGGTCGGTGGCAAAGCGGCACCGCGTGCGGAACGAGCAGCCGCCGGGCAGTTTCAGTGGGCTGGGCACGTCGCCTTCGAGGATGATGCGCCTGCGCTGCCTCGACATCTTCGGATCGGGGATGGGCACCGCCGAATAAAGCGACTGCGTGTAGGGGTGAATCTGGTTTTTCGCCAATTCGGCCGTTTGGCCTGTCTCGACGATTTTGCCCATATACATGACGGCTACCCTTCTGCTCATGTGGTTGACCACATGAATATCGTGGGCAATGAACAAGTACGCCAGACCGAGGCGTTCCTGCAGTTCTTTAAACATATTGATAATCTGCGCCTGGATGGACACGTCGAGGGCGGAAACCGACTCGTCGCAGACGATGAAGCTGGGGTTGACCGCAATGGCCCGCGCGATGCCGATGCGCTGGCGCTGGCCGCCGCTGAACTCGTGCGCATAGCGGCGCGCGTGCTCGGTATTCAGGCCGACGAGCGTCATGAGCTGTTTAATTTTCTCTTTTCTCTCGTTTTTGTCGGCGCAGATATGGTGAATGTCGAGCGGCTCTCCGATAATATCGGCGACCGTCATGCGGGGGTTGAGCGAGGAATACGGGTCCTGGAAAACCATCTGCATTTCCCTGCAAAGATGTTTGATGCTTTGGGCGTCCACTTTTTCGCCCCGGAAGAGGACTTCGCCGCCGGTCGGCTTATAGAGATGGAGCATCGAGCGGCCCACGGTTGTTTTGCCGCAGCCGGATTCGCCTACGAGGCCGAGGGTTTCCCCTGCGTTGATGACAAAGGAGACGTCGTCCACGGCTTTGAGCGGGGTCGTCTTGAAAAGGCCCGTCTTGATGGGGAAATACTGTTTCAGGTTTTTGACTTCGACAAGCACTTCGCTCATTGCCCGGCCTCCTCTGCGCCGCCCGCGGCTTTTTCGTCATCGAGCATTTGTTGAACGTTCACCCAGCAGGAAGCGAAATGCCCGGGATTGATTTCGATTTCCTCCGGAGGCTCGTCCAGGCATATTTTCATCGCGCGGTCGCAACGCGCGAAAAACGGGCAGCCTTTGGGCATGTTGAGCATATCGATCGGCGAGCCGCCAATGGGTACAAGTTTTTCGTCGAGTTTGGCGGCGCTGGGTATCGAGTGGAGCAGCCCTTTGGTGTATTCATGCCTGGGATTATAGAAAATATCGTCGGCGCTGCCGCGCTCGCAGATACGGCCGCCGTACATGACGACTATTTCGTCGCACATATCGGCAATGACCCCGAGGTCGTGGGTAATCATGATAATCGCCATACCGAGCTTTTTTTGCAGCTCCTGCATCAGCTCGAGAATCTGGGCCTGGATGGTCACGTCGAGCGCCGTCGTCGGCTCGTCGGCGATGAGAATATCCGGCTCGCAGGAAAGCGCCATGGCGATCATCACGCGCTGCCTCATGCCGCCGGACAGTTCGTGGGGATACTGTTTGACGCGCCGGGCGGGCTCGTTGACGCCGACGAGGGCCAGCATCTCGACGGCTCTTGCCGCCGCTTGCGCCCTTGTACGGTCGGTATGAAGGAGGATGGCCTCGGTAATCTGGCTGCCGATGGTATAGACGGGATTGAGCGAAGTCATCGGATCCTGGAAAATAATGCCGATTCTGCAACCGCGTATCTCGCGCATCTCTTTTTTGGAGTACTTTGTGATATCTTCCCCGTCGAGCAGGATTTCGCCCCCGATGATCTTGCCGGTCTCCGGCAGGATGCGCAGGATGGAATAGGCGGTAACGCTTTTACCGCTGCCGGATTCGCCGACGATGCCGAGCACCTTGCCTTTTTCGAGGTCGAAGGAAAGGCCGTTGACGGCTTTGACCTCGCCGGCGTCGGTGAAAAAGGATGTCCTGAGGTTTTTCACCTGCAGTAATTTTGCGCTCATCGCTCTTACCTCCTGAGTTTCGGGTCGAACGCGTCGCGCAGTCCGTCCCCGAGCAGATTGAACGAAAGAACGATGAAACAAATGACCAGCGAGGGGAAAACCAGCTTGTAAGGATAGCTTTGGAGCCCCTCCCTCGCGGCGTTGGCCAGGGAACCGAGACTGGGCATCGGCGCCTGGACGCCGAGGCCGACAAAACTGAGGAAACTTTCGGTAAATATCGCGGCGGGGATTTGCAGCGCAATGGAAATAAAGATGACGCTCATGCAGTTGGGCAGCACATGGCGCTTGATGATGCGGCCCGATTTGGCTCCCATGGCTTTCGCCGCCATGATATAGTCGTTCTCTTTGATAGACAATATCTGCCCGCGAACCAGGCGCGCTTCGCTGACCCAGTACAGCAGGCCGAATACGACAAAGATACTGATCATATTGGTGCCAAGGCTGGCCAAAACCGTCCCGGATAGAGCGGAGCCCAGGATAGGGTCGAGCACGACGGCCAGCAGGATAATCATCAGCATGTCGGGCAGGGAATAGATAATATCGACAATCCTCATCATAATCAGGTCGACCTTGCCGCCGAAGTATCCGCTGATGGCGCCGTAGGTCAGGCCGATGATCAGCACGATAATGCTGGCGAAAAGCCCGACGGCCAGGGAAACCCGCGTGGCGTAGACGACGCGGATAAAGTAGTCCCTGCACAGCTGGTCGGTACCGAAAAAGTGAGGGAATACTTTGCCCCCTTCGGCGATGAAGGCCTTCTCGTTTTCGGAATAGGTCATCGGCGGGAGGTTTTTCGCCGTGCGGTCCCGGACGCCGTTGACCTCGATCATATCGTCGTATCCGTAGGGGCAAACAAGCGGGGCGACGAAAATCGCGATGATAATCAGCAGCAGGGCGGCAAGGCTTGCCACCGCAAGCGGGTTTTTGAACAGTTTGCGCATCCCGTCGCGGAAAAAAGTCGTCGACTCCCGCATAATGTCGACTTGCTGTTTGTCCTCGTCCGAAGCGGGAGTGAACTTGGACAGGTCGATCTGCATGCTCAGCAGGTTCTTTTTCGGCAGCTTTCCGCTTTCCATCCCGTTCACTCCTTTACTCAAATTTGATCTTGGGGTCGACGAGCTTGTAGACGAGGTCGCTGAGAAGCGTCATGATGACCATCAGCACCGCGAGGAAAATCGTCGTTGCCATAATCATCGGATAATCGCGGTTGGTGATACCCGACACGAACTTGGTGCCCAAACCGCCGATGGTGAACACGGTTTCCACCACAAGGCTGCCGGTCAGGATATAGGCGGCCATCGGCCCGAGGTAGGTGATCACGGGCAGCAGCGCGTTGCGAAGGGCGTGTTTGAAAATAACCCACCGCTCTGCGACGCCTTTCGAGCGGGCGGTACGGATATAGTCCTGGTTGAGCACGTCAAGCATGCTCGACTTGGTCAGACGCGTGATATAGGACATCGGATAAAGCGCCAGCGCGACGATCGGCAGGATATAACTCGGGTTCTTGATGCTCCAGACCGGAACCCAGCCGAGTTTAAGGCTGAAAACCAGCAACAGGATGGTCGCGAGCACAAAACTCGGCACCGATACGAAAACCGTCGAGCTGAAAATGATAAGCCTGTCGGGCCACTTGTTCCTCATCAGCGCGGCAGCCGAGCCGAAAATCAGACCGGGAAGCAGCGCGGTGATAATCGCCGCAGCGCCGATTTTAGCCGATATGGCGAAACTCTCCCCGATGATGGCCGAAATCTCCCTGCCTGTTTTCAGCGATATGCCGAAATCGCCGCGGAACATATTCCGCAGGTAGAGCCCGAATTGCACAATCAGCGGCTTATCGAGGTTGAAACGCTCCTCGAGCACCGCCTGAACGGCGGGCAGCGGTGATTTCTCTTTTTGAAAAGGGCCTCCGGGGATGGCGTTCATCGCAAAAAATGTGATGGTGATGATGATAAAGATCGTCACAATCGCCAGGGCGATGCGCTTGACGACATATTTCCACATACTACCCCTCGAATTCAAATGAAAGATTTTATTAAGTATAAACCTTATCTGTTGTCAATTCAATCGCTTTCTGCAAGTTGCGGGGATATCGGCTGCAAAAAGAACGAACAGGGGCATTTCAGCCGCGAAGGACCGGGTTGCGGGCGGCGGCGGCTTCGTCGGGCCGGCCGACGGGCGAACCGGAGGGAGCGGCGCGCAGCGCGCCGGGGTCAGTGCGCGCGGTTTCATACAGCCGCAGCATGGCTTCCGCAGCCGCATCCAGCGTTTCCCGGCTCTCCGTTTCGGTCGGTTCGATCATCATTGCCTCGCGCACGATAAGCGGGAAATGAACCGTCGGCGGATGCATGCCGAGGTCGATGAGCCCTTTGGCAATATCCGTCGCCCCGATACCAGTACTCTTTTTGAGCTGTTCGAGCGACAGCACAAATTCGTGCATGCAGCGGCCGCCGTAAGGCGCGTCATACGTTCCCCGCAGTTTTGCCAGCAGATAATTGGCGTTGAGCACGGCGTTTTCGGCCGCCTCCCGCACCCCGGCGGCACCCAGGGTCATCAGGTAGGCAAGCGCCCTGACGCATACCAGGAAGTTGCCGTTAAACGCCTTGACCCTGCCGACCGAATGCTTGGGCTGCCGCAGGCAAAATCCTTGAGTTGTCCTGTCCACGACAGGTCCGGGAAGGTAGGGTGCCAGAAACGATTTGCAGGCGACAGGCCCGCTGCCCGGCCCCCCGCCGCCGTGAGGCGTGGCGAACGTTTTATGCAGATTCAGGTGCATCACGTCAAAACCCATATCGCCCGGGCGGGTGATGCCCATGACGGCGTTAAGGTTCGCTCCGTCATAATAGAGGAGGCCGCCGACCTCATGGACCATGCCGGCAACGGCGGCGATATTTTTTTCAAACAGCCCGAGGGTGTTGGGGTTGGTCAGCATCAGCGCCGCGGTATCCTCCCCCAACGCGCCGCGAAGGGCGTCGAGGTCGACGGTGCCGTCGGCCGCAGAAGGGATGCTGACGACTGTAAAACCGGCCATAACCGCGCTGGCCGGATTGGTCCCGTGCGCGGAATCGGGGACGAGGACTTTCTTCTTTTCCTCATGACCCGTCGCGCCCAGATAGGCCTTGATCATCGAAAGGCCGGTAAATTCCCCGTGCGCCCCTGCCGCAGGCTGCAGAGAGATGGCATCCATACCGGTGATTTCACACAGATACCCGCCGAGCGTACCGAGGGCTTCGAGGCAGCCCTGCGCCGAGTCTTCCGGCTGAAGGGGGTGGATATCGGTAAAGCCGCTGAGCGCGGCGGCGTCCTCGCCGATTTTCGGGTTGTACTTCATCGTGCAGGAGCCCAGCGGATAGAAGCCGCAATCAACACCGAAAGACTCGCGGCTGAGCGCCGTGTAGTGCCTGACCAGGTCGACTTCCGCAACTTCGGGTAGAAGCGGCGGCCCGCCGCGCAGCAGCTGTTCGGGTATCCGTTCATATTCGCAGTCAAACGCCGGCAGCGTGAAGCCGGACCTGCCGGGCCTGCTTTTTTCAAAGATCGTCCCTTTCATGCCGAAACCTCCCCGAGCAGGCGGACAAGACGGTCGATTTCGTCTTTGGTGTTCCTCTCTGTCAGGCACCAAAGAATGCCCGCACCTTTTTCGGTTTGGACGGGAAGGCCGCAGAGCATATCGTTTTCCGCCAGTTTGGTTTCGAGCTTCGCGGGGTCGACGGGGCAGCGGGTGACGAACTCGTTGAAGAAAAAGCCCTCGAACATCATCGAAAAACCGCTGACAGCGGAAATCCGCCTTGCCGCATACCGTGCCAGGGAGACGCACCTCATGGCGATTTCTTTTAAGCCCCCGGGTCCCGCGGCGGCACAGTAGACCGTCGCCGTCAAAGCGCACAGGGCCTGGTTGGAGCAGATATTGGACGACGCTTTCTCACGCCGGATGTGCTGCTCGCGCGCCTGCAGGGTCAGAACGTAGGCGGTTCTTCCAGCGGCGTCAACGGTCGCGCCGGCAATTCTGCCGGGCAGTTTGCGCGCGTCGGCGGCCTTCACGGCCATATAACCGAGATAAGGGCCGCCGAAAGCAGGCGGCATGCCCAGGGGCTGCGCTTCGCCCACGGCCGCGTCCGCGCCGTATTCGGCGGGCGTTTTCAGCACCGCGAGCGCAATCGGGTACGAGCCGATGACCATTTTGGCGCCCGCAGCGTGCGCCGCCCGGGTCAATTCCCCGTAATCTTCGACGAGCCCGTAAAAATTCGGCTGTTCGGCATAGACACAGCAGACGCTGGTGTCCAGCATCTGTTCGAGCAGGGCGGACGAGGCTTTGCCGTCTTCGGCGCCGAAAAACTCGAGTTCCCTGCCGGCAACGCGGCAATAAGTCCGCAGGACCTCGGCGGTCATCGGCTTGACGGTCGAAGCGGCCAAAACCTTTGGACGGTTTTTGTCGGCAAACATGGCGCAGGCCTCGGCGGCCGCGTGCGCGCCGTCATAAACCCCGGCATTGGAAACATCCATGCCCGTCAATTCACAGATAAGGGTCTGATACTCGAAAATCGACTGAAGGATTCCCTGGCTGATTTCCGCCTGATAGGGGGTGTAAGCTGTGACGAACTCCGCGCGCGAAGCCAGATGCCTGACCACGCTCGGAATATAATGGCGGTAGGAGCCGGCGCCCCGGAACCAGGTTTGATATACCTTGTTGCGGCCCGCCATCTCCTTCAGAGCCGAGATAACCTCAAACTCGCTCGCGGCCGGAGGCAAATCGAGCAATCCTTTGAATCGGAGATGATCCGGCACCGCGGAAAAAAGGTCCTCCATGCTCTGCGCGCCGGTTGCCCCGAGCATCTCCAGGCGTTCCTCCGGCGTCGAAGGAATATAAGACATCTGTTTCACCTCTTTTTACCGGACGGGAAGATTCCCCGTCCGGCCGGTTTCGGGACAAAGCCGAATTGCCTATTCTTGGGCAATAAGCAGTTCGTAAGCAAGCGCGTCCAGCAGGTCGGGATTGGGCTCATAGGGCCCGATTTTGACAAGCCACGCGCCGTAGGGGTCGGCGTTGATCTGTTCCGGATGCTCGACCGTCTGCTCGTTGACGGCCGCCACCGTGCCGCTGACAGGCGCGTTGATATCTGTCACCGCTTTAATCGACTCAACCTCTCCCATCGCCTGCGCCGCTGTGACGGTGTCGCCCGCAGCGCAGGAAAGATTGATATAGGCGAGGTCGCCGAGAGTTTCCTGCGCGTGGTCGGTCAGGCCCGCCAGCGCAAAACCGTCGTCGGTGAAGCGCACCCATTCGTGCGTGGCTGTGTAGAACAGATCCCCCGGTACGTTCATGATACTCTCCCCTTTTTATTTTTTTGCGGCTTTATAAAACGGAAGCGCCGTGACGCGCGCCCGCAGCATTCTGCCGCGGCAGTCGACGCCAAGTTCGTCACCGTCCGCGGCGCCGCCGCTCTCAATCAGCGCCATAGCGATGGCTTTGCCCAGGTAAGGCGCCATCGTGCCCGAGGTGACATAACCGATTTCCCTGCCGTCGAGAATGACCTTGTCTCCCGCCCGCGCAATGCCGCGGTCCAGTATTTCGAGCCCGATGCGCCCGCGGCGCGGAATACCCGCGCTTAAAAGCGCTTCTTTGCCGATAAATGCGTCCTTATCCATCCGCACAAAACGGCCGAGCCCCGCCTCCAGCGGGGTGATGTCCTCGTCCAGCTCATGCCCGTACAGCGGCATGGCCGCCTCCAACCTGAGCGTATCCCTCGCGCCGAGCCCGCACGGCAATAAGCCGGCATTTCTGCCTGCGGCCGTCAGCGTATCCCAGACAAGAGGCGCGGATTGATTCTCCATATAAAGCTCAAAACCGTCTTCACCGGTGTAACCGGTTCTCGAAACCAGGCAGCGCGCGCCCGCAACGCCGATATTTTCTGTAAAAGTGTAATGCTTTACAGACAACGGCGAATCGGCAAGAGCGGCGAGTATTTCAGCGGAACGAGGACCCTGAATAGCGATTTGAGAGGTCGATTCCGATATATCTGTCAAGGCGAAATGGCCTTTGAGCTGTTTTTGTATCCAGGCGATATCCTTTTCACGGTTGGCCGCGTTCAGCACAATTTCGTAAAGGTTTTTATCTTTACGATATACCAGCAGATCGTCCACCGTGCCGCCTTCCGTATTGCACATCGGCGAGTACCTGATCTGCCCGTCCGCCATGCCGGAAAAGTTGTTTGTCAGCAGATTCTGCAGATTTGCGAACGCGTCGGAGCCGCTCAGGAGCACCTCTCCCATGTGTGAAACGTCGAACAGGCCGGCGGCCGTCCGAACCGCCATATGTTCCGCCGCGATACCCGCTTCGTAACTGACCGGCAGCAGATATCCGGCGAAAGGAACCATTTTGCCCTTGGCGCGCAGGTGCGCGTCATAGAGCGCCGTCTTTTTTTCCATCACTGCCTCCCGTCCGCAAGCAGATCAGATGCCGAAATATGCGGCGGCGTTGTTGTAGCAGATATCGCGGACCACCTGTTTGAGGAACTCCATATCGCAGGGATAAAGCCCGCCGTCGACCATGGAACCGATCAGGTCGCACAGGATACGCCTGAAGTATTCGTGCCGCGGGTAGGACAGGAAGGACCTGGAATCGGTCACCATGCCGATGAACTTGCCCAGCACGCCCGTATTGGCCAGCGCCTTCATCTGTTCGCGCATGCCGTCGATGTTGTCGTTGAACCACCAGGCGGTGCCGAACTGGATCTTGCCCGCCGCCCCGCTGCTCTGGAAATTGCCCGCCATGGCGCCAAGCATGTAATTGTCCTTGGGGTTGAGTGTGAAAAGCACTGTTTTGGGCAGGTTCCCATCGATTTCCATCGAATCGAGCAGTTTGGCGAGGTTGACGGCCGTCTCGAAATCGGCAATCGAATCAAAACCGGTGTCCGGGCCGATTTTTTGAAACATCGCGGTGTTGTTGTTGCGGATAACGCCGAAATGAAGCTCCATCCCCCAGCCGAGGCGCGCGTATTGCGCCGCGAAGAAACGCATCAAGGCGGTTTTATAGCGGTCGGTCATCAGTTTGTCCGGTACGCCGCCCTCGCGCATACTGCGGAAAATGTTTTCAAGCTCATCTTCCCCGGCAGGCTCGAAAGGAATGTAGGAGAACGCGTGGTCGCTCGCGCGGCAGCCCATCCGCGCAAAGAAGGCGATTCTGTCTGCGAGCACCTCTTTGAGCAGGGCAAAACTGCCGATGACGGTCCCCGATACGGCTTCAAGCGAAGCGAGCCACGGCAGAAAACCTTTCTGGTCGATAGCCAGTGCTTTGTCGGGCCTGAACGCCGGGATGATTCTGCACCGGAAACTTGCGTCTTCGGCGATGAGCCGGTGGTATTCCAGACTGTCGGCCGCGTCGTCGGTGGTGCAAACGCAAGCGACATTCGACCTTTCAATCAATTCGCGCGGTTTGAAGCCGCCCCCGGCGATGATGGCGTTCGCCTTGTTCCATACGACGTCGGCCGTCTCCGGGCCGAGGATATCGTCAATGCCGAAGAACCGCTGCAGTTCCAGATGCGCCCAATGGTACAGCGGGTTGCCGATCAGATAGGGCATGACCTTTGCCCATGCCAGGAACTTCTCATAACCGGACGCGGAGCCGGTAATATAGGTTTCCTCAATGCCGAAGGACCGCATCGCGCGCCATTTGTAATGGTCGCCGGAAAGCCAGAGCTGCGCGATATCCTCCGGCTGTTTGTTTTCATAAATCTCTTTCGGTGAAAGGTGGCAATGCCAGTCAAAAATCGGCATCCCTTGCGCGGCTTCAAAAAACAGTGTGCGCGCCGTGTCGCCCGAAAGCAGGAAATCCTTGTCCATAAACGGTTTCATCCGACTCTCTCCCCCGGTTTTATTAAGCCAAAGTCTAACACAAGATAAAGCATTTATCAACACGCATTAACCTTATATATAGTGGATACGCGCAAACGTTCTTCTGTTCTCATCCGGAAAATCCGCCGCCGCGGGCTTGCATTTTACAGGCGGAGATATTACAGTTTATCTATCCCGCATAACCGGAGGGATTATGGCAAAAACATTACGTTTGCTGTGCGGCGCCTCGGTTTCGGCGCTGCTTGCCGCTACGCTGTTTATTTCCGTTTGCGCTGCCCCGGTGAAAATCGACGGCATTCCCGGCAACGCCGAGTGGCAGCCGGCGCAGGGGGTTGAACTTGCGGGGTCGAAAACCGAAAGCAACTGCGGGATTGAATACGCTTTCGTCAAATGGATGGTGGACGATAAAAACGCGGCGGTAACCCTGGCGGTGCTCGTGACTGCGGATGGCTATGCAAGCGGAAACGAACTGGTCGCCGCGCTCTTTGTTCCGCAGGCGGGCAGCCAGGTCGCCGTCACGGCGGCGGGCGTCCAGACCTGCGACGACAGCCTATACAGCGTCCAAAGCGCGTTTGCGGGCATGAGCGGTGAATCTTATGCGTGGGAAGTCCGCATTGGGTTCAAATTCGGCCTGCCTTCCGGCCCGATGATGGGCATACGCCTGCGCGACGCGCTCGGCTCGCTGTCGAATTATTATGAGATACCGGTTTTTGCGCGGGACGGCACCACGGTTTCTTCCCCCGAAACCACCGCGCACAAGACGCAGACGACAAAAGGCGCGCCCACCGAACCGGCAACGGGAAAAGAACCCGCAGAAACCAACCGGCCGGCGGGCCCGGCGGCAACCTCCGCGCAAAAGCCCGCCGGAACCGCCTCGACGGCGGCAGATGTTACCGCCATCTCAACCGCCGCCGCGAGCCGGACGGAAACCGCCCGGGAAACCGGCGCAGCCGCCGCCGCGGGCAAAACATCCTCCCGCCGTTTCGGTTTTACGGTTGCGGCGGCGGCTGCGCTTGTGGCCGCGGCGGCCGGCATCAGCGTTTGGGCGGGTTATTCGGGCAGAAAAACGCCGGGCGGCGCGCCCGGCGTTGAAAATAACCGAGGTTCTCAAAATCCGCCCGACGACGGCCCGGAAGAGCCGTAAGCGTCCGGTATGAAGACGCAGAGGCATAAACAGCCGCCCCGTCCCGCTTCAGCGGGCCGCCAGGCGGCTGTATTCGTTTAACAGCGAGACAAAGATCCTGTAGTTGCCGATGCTGACATCGGGCGGCGTCTGGTGGTCGACCGCGGGAATATAGCCGCCCGAAGCGATTACGGGAGCCAGGCGCTCGAACTCGGCGCGCATGGCCTGTTCTCCCAGGCGCATCACGGTCTTGTCAAAACCGCCGAGCATCAGCAGGCCGGGATAATGGCGCCTAATTCTCGGCACGTCCACGCCCGCCATGCGCTCGAGCGGCAGTACGCCTTCGATGCCCCCCTCGAGGAACCAGTCGATCAGGGGCTCGACGTTGCCGTCGGTGTCGATAAAGACTTTGATTCCTTTTGCCTGCAGCAACGGCGCCAGCCGCCGGTAGTACGGCAGCACAAAGCGGTCGTAGCATGCCTTGGAAAGCATCGGTCCGTTGTTGTAGGACATATCTTCCGCAAAGGTCATAAACACGGGCTTGTATGCGGCCGGCAGGCGCGCGATGACTTTTTCGTAAAAGGCGCATAATTCGGCGTTGATGGTATCCATCAGTTCCGGCTCGTCGTAAAAGGCCAGCAGATGGTTCTCAATCCCGAAAAGAGTCCGGGGAAACCAGAAGAAGCCCTCCAGGGTCATCCAGTGCGCCGAGCCGGCGATGCTTACATCCGCGGCGGCCTCCCCGAACCTTTCGATCGTACGTTCCAGGCACGTTTCGGTGAAAAGATAAGGCCGGATTTCGTTATAGTCCGCCCTGTCGAGAATGATCGGCGCGCCGTGGCTTTTTGCCGAGGGGCAGCCGCACTCCCTGATTTGCGCCGATGTCTGGTGAAGCCTGTCGAGGCCGAACCAGTCCCTGATGGCGTCAGCGGTTGTCAGGGAGTCCGGGAGCCCCTGCGCGCGCCAGGCGTCGACCGTGAGGTCCCACCAGCCCGCCCATTCCACCACCGGCACGCGGTCGAGGGTCGGCGAAAAAGAGAAAACGCTCCGGAAACGTTCGATGTTATCCATGAGCGTCCCCCGCGTGTTTGGCCTCGATATATCTATCGAGCATTACAGCAGCATTCTCGACGTAAGCCGCGCATTGCCGGTTGTGGTGAAAAGCAGGCGTGCGCGCGTCGGATACCGGGCCCGGGCCGCCGGCCTCCTCGCCAAGCAGTTCGCGGCAGATGATCGATCCGTTCTCGGCGGCGAATTGCCGCGCCATCCTCTGAACGTCTGCATACAGCGCCGTTTTTTCCTCTGCCGCAGCGGGGTCATCATAGCCGTAGAGCATGCCCGTCACCATGAAGACTCCCGTGAGGGCGCCGCAAACCTCGCGCAGACGGCCTATCCCGCCGCCGAACGGCGCCGCGAGCCGCGCGGCAGCCTTCGTTTCCATGCCGGCCAGGTCCGTAAAAGCGAGAAATACAGACTGCGCGCAGTTGAAGCCGGCCTCAAAATATCCGGCCGCCTTGCCGGAATGAACGCTCATCTAAGCGCCTCCGTTCCAGTCGATTTGACTTCATTATATCGTAGCCGCTTCGATTTGCACAAGCCGCAAGGCGGGGTAAACACACAAAAGAGCGCTCGCAGACCGGCCTGGTCCCTTTATAGTATATATATTAAATATTTCTTTGTTTTTTTCAAAAACTATTGCATTTTGCCAAGCGGTTTGATATGATTAGCGTGCAATGAGCCGCACGAGCGGTAGATTTGTTATAGTTTTGGCCAAAACTAAAACAAGGAGGAACGCACATGCAAAAAATTCTCGCATTCATTCTCTCAATCCTCACCCTTCTCGCAGCGATCTTTCCCGGGCTTGTATCCGAGCCTGTCGAAGGAATTACGCAAGGTGATTGGATCCAAATGCTCGACGAGCAATTTGGCATGACCACCTACGAGAGCCAGGAACCCTACTATGATTACATCACACCGGAGAATCCGTACTTCCAGTATGTACAGATTGCTTACGAGTGGGGCGTCATCACAGACGAGGACGTTCTGAAACTTGACGAGTTTGTCACCAACGAATTTGTTGCCGTGACCCTTGTCAGAGTGGCTCTTCTCGCTCTTGAAGACGGTGAGGCCGCACCGCAGATCAAGAACGCAAAAAGTCTGCAGTATCCCGATGAAGTCGCTGTTGCGGTGGCATACGGGCTCGTGACCCTGCCCGGCAACGGCAAATTCAAGGTCGCCGTTATGGCGAAAGAAGCCGCTCTCGCGGCGCTTGCCAAGGCGAAAGAGCTTTGGGCCAACAAAAAGTTCGGCGCTGCAACCATGACCACCGGCGCCGGCGAGGATGTCATCGACCTTTCCGCGAAAGTTGACTCCTACACCGTGGCTAATGACAAAGTGGTTCTCGCGGCAGCCCAGGCAGCCGACTTGCAGGTGGGCGACATTTACATCCTGCCCCCGACAGCGGCCAATCCCGAAGGCGCAGCCTACAGAGTAGCCTCCATCGCCATGGTCGGCGGCAAAGCTGTGATCACCAATCAGGCCGTTGCGCTTGAAGACGTTTACAGCGACCTCGATTTCGAAGGCGACATCATGCCGAACCTCAACGCTGCCAAGATCGTTACCGGCGACGGCTCGGTCCTGCAGAACGCTGTTCTGCTCCCGGCTGGCGGCACATCCCAGAGCGTCGCCGACCTGCTGCAGAAGCTGGATGTCAATTTCAGCCTCGGCAAGTTTGATTTCGGCCTGAAAGTGGTCGAGAACGGATTTAACCTCGACATCGGAACAACGGTTTGCGACGGCGTCAGAATCGCGAAATCCTACAACGTCAGCAACCTCGTAATCAGCACCAAATTCGACGGCAACATCGCTCTCAAGGACATCAACGAAGCGTACATCCGCGCGGACTATACCCTCAAGGATGTCACCAAGCTGACCGGTTCCTATGCGGCTTCCGTGGCCGTCGACCAGAGCAAACTTCCCGCCGGAGCGGAACCCATTGATTTCATCACGGCTGCGAAACAGGGCCTTCTGACCCTTGTGGACGGCGGCGGCAGCAAGATTACCGTCTTCACCCTCAACATTCCGGTCGGTTCCACGCCTATCACGATTTCGCTGGATGTCAACATCCGCATCAGCGTGTACGGCAAGATTGAAATCACCATCGAATCGAGCAACGTCAAAGGCGTCGAGATTGTCAACAACAAACTCAGGGTCATCAACGAAGTCGAATATCTCAACGAAACTTTCGACATCATGGCTGACGTCCGCTTCACAGTCGGGCTGTGCCTGAGCGTCAAGGTTCTCGGCTTCATCGTTGTCGACGCCGAGTTCCAGGGCGGCATCGGAGTCAAAGTCACCGCATTTATCAAGACGGATGCGGCAGAGTATGTCATCGAGTGCCCGCTGGATCTGGCCATTCAGATTCCTTATCCCTGCGGCGGCATGGAAGCGCCCGAGTTCTGCGGCAATGCCAAAGTGTACGGGATTATGAGTGTCTCCGTCGGCCAGAACTCCAAACTGCTCAAACTGCTTGGCCTGACCAAGACCTGGAACATCTTTGATGAGAACAATGCGGTACTCTACAACTTCCACATTGAAGAGACCGGCATCGTTCCGCAGTGCACCAGGCAGAGAACCCGGTAAGCTATCGGGCAGATCTTATCCAACAGCGGGGCGTCGCAGTCATGCGGCGCCCTGTTCTTTTTGCCGCGGTACGCTGCCTGTCGAGCTGAAGCACCCGCTGTTTGCTAAAGAAAAGGGCGCGTTGCAAAACGATAATGTTTTGCAGCGCGCTTTTTTCACTTGGTATGGCGGAAATGTGCGTTAGCACAAGCTATTCAAGTTAAGAATTGTGGAAAACTACAGACGCAAAGCGGGCCT